>NZ_JAPCIT010000015.1:0-132525 GCF_027707385.1 Aeromonas sp. QDB54
CGGAATTGGTAGACGCGCTAGCTTCAGGTGTTAGTGTCCCACGGATGTGAGGGTTCGAGTCCCTCTCTTCGCACCATTCATTATGCAAAAGGCCCATCACGAAAGTGATGGGCCTTTTGTTTTTAGCCCTTGTTATGACTATGCTTTTGACGACTCACCGCCCATCGTCATGCCAAGGAACGCATATGATACTGGATACCGACATTCACAACTTCTACGAGCATCTGGTGCTCAAGGAGATTGAGAGACAGGGGCTCAACCAGAAGCTGAGCGCCAACCAGATGGCCGATCTCTGCTGCCTGACCCTGAACCAGCTGCCCTCCCACTACATTCGTCACGACGTCGACATGATCTACTTCCTGACCGATGCCAAGCGTACCGAGATGGAGAAAAACGTCATCGAGTCGCTCAAGCTGGCGCAAGAGAAGGTGCAAAGCGCCCCGGCCACCTCGTCATAACCAGGGCTGTTGCCAGATCAGGGCCGCGACTCCCGTCATACCGGCCACCGGCAGCAGGATCAGCGCAGGCCTCAGCCTGGGTTCCAGCATGACCCAGGCGGCCAGCAAGAAGCCCAGGCTCCACATACCGTATGCCTTGTCCTGACCCCAGATCAGGATCGCCAGCAGCCCGATCAGCAGCATGGCTCTCACTATCCATCTCATGACACACTCCCTCTCAACAATTGATAACAATTATCATTTGTATTTTAGGAGTATGCAATCGGACTTTTCTATCGGAGTCGAATGTCCCATCGGGGCAAACAGAGCACTCAAAAACGGGTTATGAGATCAACTAATTTGTAAGTTTTTCAATCAAAACTGCATTTTTGCTAAATCAGTTGGGATTTGCCCCCCCAGGTTTGTGGTAGATTGCGGCCTCTTTTTGGGTGGGCCCCTCGGGATACGTGTATCCACAGGACGAGAGGGACTGACCTTGGCGAGCAAGAGTTTAGGAAGTATCTATGCAAAACCAACAAAACCACATCCGATTGCCGGGCATGTCGCAAGTGTTTGCCTGCCTGGCTATTTTCCTGGCCCTGGCCTTCTCCTTCACCAGCGTGCTCGACCTGCCAATCCAGTTGGCACTGTTCATCGCCTGGTTCGTCATCATGGGGCTCGGCATCAAGCTCGGCCATGATTACAAATCCCTGGAGCAGGCGGCCGTAGACGGCGTCGCCAAGGGGATGGGGGCCATCCTGATCCTGGTCTCCGTCGGTGCTCTGGTCGGCACCTGGATTGCCGGCGGCATCGTCCCCAGCATCATCTACTTCGGCCTCAAGGTAATTCACCCGTCCATCTTCCTGCTGGCGACCCTGATTATCTGTTCGCTGACCTCGCTGGCCACCGGTACCTCCTGGGGCTCAGCTGCCACTGCCGGCATCGCCATGATGGGGATCGGCCACAGCCTCGGCGTGCCCGCGCCGCTGGTGGCGGGTGCCGTGCTCTCCGGTGTCTATTTCGGTGACAAGCTCTCCCCGCTCTCCGACTCCGTGGTGCTGGCCTCGACCATGTCCAACGTCGACGTGATGGAACACATCAAGGGGATGCTGCCCATCAGCCTGTTCTCTTATGTCATCACCGCCGCCCTGTTCACCGTGGTCGGCATGCAGTACTCCGGCAACGTCAGCCTGGAGCAGGTCAACCTGGTGATGGAAGCGCTCGACAAGCAGTTCAACATCACCCCGCTGGCCATAGTCCCGGTGGTGCTGGTGCTGGGCCTGTTGGCCAACCGCAAACCCGCCTTCCCGGTGATCAGCTTCGGCGCCCTGCTGGGTCTGATCTGGGCCATCCTGTTCCAGGACATGGATCCGGTCAAGGCGATGCACTCCGCCTACAGCCCGTTTGCCATCACTTCCGGCGTCGACTTCATCGACAACATCCTGGGCCGCGGCGGCATGGAGTCCATGCTGGGCTCGGTGGCCGTCATCATCTTTGGCTTGGGGTTTGGTGGCCTGCTGGAGAAGGTCGGCATCCTAGAAGTGAT
This sequence comes from Aeromonas sp. QDB54, assembly GCF_027707385.1. NCBI lineage: Bacteria > Pseudomonadati > Pseudomonadota > Gammaproteobacteria > Aeromonadales > Aeromonadaceae > Aeromonas > Aeromonas sp. QDB54. The sequence goes on from NZ_JAPCIT010000015.1 coordinate 1,984, forward strand.
AGCCAGTGCCTTCGAGAAGCGGATCAACGGTGCCGGCAGCCTGACTACCCACACCATAGGTACCGCCTTCCTGGCCAACGTGTTCGGCTCGGCCATGTACGTATCGCTGATCCTGACCCCCAAGATCATGGCCAAGAACTACGACCGGCTGGGGCTGGCACGCAAGAACCTCTCCCGCAACGCCGAGTTCGGCGGCACCCTCACCTGTGGCATGGTGCCCTGGAGCGACAACGGCATCTTCATGGCCGGGGTACTGGGGGTGGCGACCCTCGACTACCTGCCCTACATGTGGCTCAGCTTCACCTGCATCATCGTGACCATCACCCTCGCCTATCTCGGCAAGGCGGTGAACCGGATCCCGGTGATCGAGGCGGCCAGCTCCCGCTAACCGCCGGAAAAACCATGACAAAGGCGCCAGCACGGCGCCTTTTGTCTGGCCGAGATTAGAGGTTAAGCTGGCAGTCACCTTGATCACACGCGGCAGGACGCCCAGATGAACTTCACCTTTCGCCAGATCCGCTATTTCGTGGCGGTAGCAGACAGCTTCTCGGTCAGCCGCGCCGCCGCCGAGCTGCACATCTCCCAGTCGGCGGTCACCAGCGCCATCCGCGAGCTGGAGACCGAGCTCGGCGCCGCCCTGTTCGAGCGCAATCCGCGCGGCGTCAGCCTCACCACCCAGGGTCACCAGTTTCTGCTGCACGCCCGGCGCATCCTCGGCGCCATGACCGAAGCCGGCCAGTCCCTCAAGGCGGTGGCCCAGCAAGATCAGGGGCGGCTCACCATAGGCGTGACCACGCTGGTGGCCGGCTACTACCTGTCGGAGGCACTCGGCCGCTTTCGCCGCGCCTTCCCGGCGGTGCAGATCGAGGTGAAGGAGGATGAGCAGCCCTATCTCGAGCATCAGATCGTCAACGGCGAGGTGGATGTGGGGATCCTGATGACCAACCGCACCATCCGCCAGGAGGCGTTCGATACCGAGTTGCTGACCCGCTCGCCGCTGCGGGTCTGGCTTGCCGCCAACCACCCGCTCTGCGCCGAGTCGACCCTCTCCCTCAAGGCGCTCGGCGAGGAGCCCATGATCTCGCTGACCGCCGATCAGCTGGACCAGATCATCGGCGGCGGCCTGCGCCGCTACGGCATAGCGCCGCGCATCGTGCTGCGGACCGCCTCGGTGGAGGCGGTGCGCAGCCTGGTGGCGAGCCAGCTCGGGCTCGCCCTGCTGCCAGACTTTGCCTACCGCCCCTGGTCGCTGGAGCAGGAGCGGGGCGAGGCCCGCGCCATCAAGGAGCCCATCCCCGCCATCGACATCGGCCTGGTGTGGCGGCGCGGCTCGCGGCTGGAGTGGACCGCCCGCGAGTTCATCGACATAGTGCGGGATCAGAGCCGGCTGCGGGCCCGTCAACCCCTCGCCCGCTGAGCCTGCCCTGCAACTGTCGTGGTATCTGCCGCAGAAATTCAGATTCATCTGCACTCGATATCGATTTAGCAGATACCTCCGGCGTTAAAAATTGAAATTCTCATTGCTCACGGCTTCTCCTACGCTCATGACTGGTTAACAGGATGTTAATTGTCAGCATGGCATCACAACCGTGCCCGCCTCAGCAAGGAGAGCAAGATGAAACTGACCCCCCTCACCCTGGCCCTGATCCCCGCCCTGCTGGCAGGACAGACCCAGGCTGCCCCCACCACCCTCGGCAAGAGTGAAGGCCAGCTCAACATCGTGGCCTGGGCCGGCTACGTGGAGCGCGGCGAGACCGACAAGAACTACGACTGGGTCACCGGCTTCGAGAAAGAGAGCGGCTGCAAGGTCAACGTCAAGACGGCCGCCACCTCGGACGAGATGGTGGCGCTGATGAACGAGGGAGGCTTCGATCTGGTGACCGCCTCCGGCGACGCCAGCCTGCGCCTCATCGCCGGTGGCAAGGTGCAGGCACTGAACCTAGCGCTCATCCCGAGCTACGGCAAGATAGACCCCCGCCTGCAGAATGCCCCCTGGCACACGGTAGACGGCAAGCATTACGGCGTGCCCTACCAGTGGGGCGGCAACATCTTGATGTACAACACCAAGGTGTTCCCCAAGGCGCCTGACTCCTGGAGCGTGGTGTTCGAGGAGCAGACCCTGCCGGACGGCAAGTCCAACAAGGGGCGGGTGCAGGCGTTCGACGGCCCCATCCACATCGCCGATGCCGCCCTCTATCTGATGAGCCACCAGCCGGCGCTCGGCATCAAGGATCCTTACGAGCTGAACGAGGATCAGTACAAAGCAGCCCTCGACCTCTTGCGCCAGCAGCGCCAACTGGTGGGACGCTACTGGCACGACGCCTTCGTCCAGATCGACGACTTCAAGAACGAGGGGGTGGTCGCCTCCGGCTCCTGGCCGTTCCAGGCCAATACCCTGATTGCCGACAAGCAGCCCATCGCCACGACGGTGCCCAAGGAGGGCGTCACCGGCTGGGCCGACACCAGCATGGTGCACAGCGAGGCCAAGAACCTCACCTGTGCCTATAAGTGGCTGGAGCACTCCCTCAACAACAAGCTGCAGGGGGATCTCGCCTCCTGGTTCGGCTCCGTGCCGGTGGTGCCGGCCGCCTGTGACGGCAATGCCCTGCTCGGGAAAGAGGGGTGCAAGACCAACGGCATCGACAACTTCGATCGAGTGCGCTTCTGGCGTACCCCTGTCACCCAGTGCAAGAGCCAGGGAACCTGCGTTCCTTACTACCGCTGGGTCTCGGACTATATCGCCATCCTGGGTGGTCGCTGAGACAGCCTGAGTAAATGCCGATATGGGGCCGGACAGGAGTCCGGCCCGCTTCCCACACAGACAAGGACGCCCCATGAATGCCGTACAATTTGACCGGGTCAGCCGCCACTATGGCGAGGTGAAGGCGGTCGACGACATCTCCTTCCAGATCCCGGCCGGCGAGTTTTTCACCCTGCTGGGACCGAGCGGTTCCGGCAAGACCACCTGCCTGCGGATGATCGCGGGCTTCGAATACCCGAGCGAGGGGGAGATCCGGCTGTTCGGCGAGCCCTGCTCCACCGTGCCCCCCTACGATCGCAACCTCAATACCGTGTTTCAGGACTACGCCCTGTTTCCCAACATGAATGTGCGCGACAACATCGGCTACGGCCTGATGCTCAAGGGCGTCGCCAAGGCGGAGCGTTACCGCAAGGTGGACGAAATGCTGGAGCTGGTGCGCCTGCCCGGCGTCGGCAACCGCAAACCGGGCCAGCTCTCCGGCGGCCAGCGCCAGCGCATCGCCATCGCCCGGGCACTGATCAACCAGCCGCGCATCCTGCTGCTGGACGAGCCGCTCGGGGCGCTCGACCTCAAGCTGCGCGAGCAGATGCAGCTCGAACTGAAAGCCTTGCAGCGCCAGCTCGGCATCACCTTCATCTTCGTCACCCACGATCAGCAGGAGGCGCTCTCCATGAGCGACCGCATCTGCATCTTCAATCAGGGCAAGATCGAGCAGATAGCCGCGCCAGATACCATCTACGACGCCCCCGCCACCCCCTTCGTCGCCCGCTTCGTCGGCACCGTCAACCTGTTCGAGGGGGAGCAGGCCCGCCGCCTGTGCGGCGATGCTCGCCAGATGATGGTGCGCCCGGAGCGGATCCGGCTCGCCGAGGCCGGCACACCGGGCTGGTCCGGGGAGGTGCGCGAGGTGGAGTACCTCGGCCCCTTCGTGCGCTACCGAGTCAATCTCGGCGAGCAGCTCGAGCTCATCGTCAACCACCCCAACGAGGGCCAGGCCCGCCTGCCCCGTGGCGCCCGGGTCAGCCTCAGCTGGCCGGAGCAGGCGATCCATCGCCTGCACACCGCCCCTCTGGGAGCTCAACCATGAGCGCCCCCCACAGTGCGAGCCTTGCCATGAGCCAACCCACTGCCCCTCTCTCCTATCGGCCGCTGCGGCGCCTCTCCACCCTGCTCTACGGGCGGCCAGGTCTGTTGCTGGCCATCCTGCTCGGGCCGCCGCTGCTGTGGCTCGGTATCATCTATGTCGGCTCCCTGCTGATGCTGCTCTCCAACGCCTTCTTCGGGCTGGACGAGTTCAGCGGCCAGATCCGCCACGAGCTGGGGCTGCAGAACTTCGTCGCCCTGCTGCGAGCGGAGAATCTGGACGTGATCCTGCGCACCGTCGGCATGTCGCTGCTGGTGACCCTGGCCTGCGCCCTGCTCGGCTTTCCGGTGGCCTACTACATGGCGCGCTACACCAGCGGCAAGACCCGGGCCCTGTTCTACGTCGGCATCATGCTGCCGCTCTGGTCCAGCTATCTGGTGCGGGTCTACGCCTGGAAGCTGATCCTGGCCAAGGAGGGGGTCATCAGCTGGCTGGCTGATACTCTGGGACTGGACTGGCTACTGGACGCCATCCTCTCGCTGCCGGTGATCGGGGGAGCGTCGCTGTCGTTCTCGCGCATCGGCACCTTCATCGTGTTCGTCTACGTCTGGCTGCCCTTCATGATCCTGCCCATCCAGGCGGCGGTGGAGCGGATCCCGCGCTCCTTGCTTGAGGCGAGCGGCGATCTCGGTGCCACTCCGGCCCAGACCTTTCGCACCCTGATCCTGCCGCTGGCCCTGCCCGGCGTGGTGGCGGGCTCCATCTTCACCTTCTCCCTGACGCTGGGGGACTACATCATCCCCGGCATCATAGGCAACTCCACCATGTACATAGGTCAGGTGGTCTACATGCAGCAGGGCACGGCGGGCAACCTGCCCTTCGCCGCCGCCTTCTCGCTGGTGCCGATCCTCATCATCGCCATATACCTCACCATCGCGAAACGCTTGGGGGCCTTCGATGCGCTCTAATCAGCCCATGAAACGGGACCATGGCAACCAGCCTTCCGGCCTGCTCAAGTACGCGGCCATCGGCGGTCTCTTGTTCCTGCACTTTCCGATCCTGTTCATCTTCCTCTACGCCTTCACCAGCGAGAGCAAGAGCTACCAGTTCCCACCCCCCGGGCTCACCCTCAAGTGGTTCGAGGTGACCCTCAACCGCCCCGACGTGTGGCGCGCCATCCAGCTGTCGCTGGAGGTAGCGGGGCTGGCGACGCTGGCCGCCATGGTGCTCGGCACTCTGGCGGCGGGGGCCATCGCCCGCAGCCGCTTCTTCGGCCAGGAGGTGGTATCGCTCTTGCTGGTGCTGCCCATCGCCCTGCCCGGTATCGTCACCGGCATCGCGCTGCGCTCCGCCTACGGGGTGATGGAGATCCCCTTCAGCTTCTGGACCATCGTCATCGGTCACGCCACCTTCTGCGTGGTGGTGGTCTACAACAACGCCCTGGCGCGCTTTCGCCGCACCAACCAGAGCCTCATCGAGGCGTCGATGGATCTCGGGGCCGACGGCTTCCAGACCCTGCGCTACGTGATCCTACCCAACCTCGCCACGGCGCTGCTGGCGGGGGGCATGCTGGCGTTCGCCCTCAGCTTTGACGAGGTGATCGTCACCACCTTCACCGCCGGCCAGCAGACCACGCTGCCGATCTGGATGTATCAGGAGCTGATCCGGCCACGGGACAGGCCGGTCACCAACGTGGTGGCGCTCATCATAGTGGCCTTCACCACCATTCCCATTCTGCTTGCCTACTACCTCACCCGCGACGGCCAGGACGTCGCCGGCAGTGGCAAATAACGACTCAACGCGTGCGCAAGGATGCAACCATGAAACTCTCTACCCAACTCTTGATCGACGGTCAGTTCGTCACCGGTGACGGCCAGGCCGAGCCCATCCTCAACCCGGCCACCGGCGAGCTGCTCGCCTCGGTGCCGGAAGCCTCGTTCGAGCAGGTCAACCGGGCGGTAAACGGTGCCCAGCGCGCCTTCGCCCAGTGGAGCCGCACCACCCCGGCCCAGCGCAGCAACCTGCTGCTGCGCCTGGCTGATGCCATCGAGCGCCACGCCGAGGAGTTCGCGGCGCTCGAATCCCTCAACTGCGGCAAACCCTATCTGGCGGTGCTCAATGACGAGCTGCCGGCGGTGGTGGACTGTTTCCGTTTCTTCGCCGGCGCGGCCCGCTGCCTGCAGGGGCCGCTGGCGGGGGAGTACATCGAGGGGCACACCAGCATGATCCGCCGCGATCCCATCGGGGTGGTGGGCAGTATCGCCCCCTGGAACTATCCGCTGATGATGGCGGCCTGGAAGATGGCCCCCGTGCTCGCCGCCGGCAATACGGTGGTGCTCAAGCCCTCCGAGCAGACCCCGCTCACCGCCCTGCGCCTGGCGGAGCTCGCCAGCGAGCTCTTCCCGCGCGGCGTCATCAACATCGTCTGCGGCCGAGGCGAGAGCGTGGGGGCGCCGCTGGTGGAGCACCCGCTGGTACGCATGGTGTCGCTGACCGGTGACATCGCCACCGGCCAGAAGATCCTGCAGAGCGCCGCCCGCACCATGAAACGCACCCATCTGGAGCTGGGTGGCAAGGCGCCGGTCATCATCTTCGACGATGCAGACCTGGAGGCCGTGGTGGCGGGCATTCGCACCTTCGGCTTCTACAACGCCGGCCAGGATTGCACCGCCGCCTGCCGCATCTACGCCCAGGGCAAGATCTACGACAAGTTCGTCGCCGCCATGACCGAGGCGGTCGCCTCCATCAAGGTGGGCGGCCCACGCGAGGAGGGGGTGGAGATGGGGCCGCTCATCTCTGACCGGCAGCGCAACCGGGTGGCCAGCTTCGTGGAGCGGGCCCAGAGCAGCGGCCACGTGGAGGTGACGGCGGGGGGCAAGATCCGCCCCGGCAACGGCTTCTTCTTCGAGCCGACCCTGATCGCCCATGCCCGTCAGGAGGATGAAATCGTGCGCCGCGAGGTGTTCGGCCCGGTGGTGTCGGTGACCCGCTTCAGCGACGCCGAGCAGGTGGTGCAGTGGGCCAACGACTCGGACTACGGCCTCGCCAGCTCGGTCTGGACCAAGGATCTGAGCCTTGCCAGCAAGGTGGCCAGCCACCTGCAGTACGGCTGCACCTGGATCAACACCCACTTCATGCTCACCTCCGAGATGCCCCACGGCGGCATGAAGATGTCCGGCTACGGCAAGGATCTCTCCCTCTACGCCCTCGAAGACTACACGGTGCCGCGCCACATCATGCTCAAGCTGTGAGGCCCGGCCAACCGGACACGAAAAGCAGAAGGCCCCGCATGGCGGGGCCTTCTCTCTGAGCACTCTGCATCTGCACGCCACGCTGGCGATCATGGCCGGGGACGGTACCGGTCGAACCGGCGCGGTCTGCGGCCATCACGCCAGGGCGTTGTCGGCTTAGCGCTGCTTGCCGCTGCCGATACCGAACGGGATGCGGTAGTCGCTGCTCTGATCACCCAGGCTCACGGTCAGGTTGCCCTGGGTGCGGCTCGGGATCTGCACTTGCTGGGTGCCCATCAGGTTGGCATGGACGGAGGCAACCACGTCACCAGACTCGTCACGCACTTCCAGCATGGGGTTGGCCTTGCCTTCGACAGCGGCAGTCGCGTGCCAGTTCACAAACAGCACGCCCGGGGCGGCGTTGAAGTCAGCCGGAACGGAAGCCTGGGCGAAACCTGCGGTCATCAGGCCTGCAACGGCCAGCATCTTGATTACGTTTTTCATGTTCATTCACTCTCTTGGTTTTTATGTCATTGCCTGGGCCGACGGGCCCGAATCAATGCATCCTTGCAAGAGGTTATTCAAATAGTGTGTTGTTCTTTCACCGACATCCGGCACCCTGTTTGAGAGTGCCACAGCCTTGAACGACCAGTTATTTGGCCGCTTGGCGTTCCTGCCTAAGCGTTGAGTGAATATTAAACATCCAGGCCCGCCATTGTTAGCGAGATAAACTGGCCTAGATGTTCAAAAAATCTGAAGTGGCTGTACATCCCGGGTTCAGCGAACGGCAGACCCCCACCGGCGAGGTCATGCGCGTAATCCGGCTGCCGTACGGGCCCGGCAGATCACGCCGGCTCGGTGCGCCGGCGCCCGCCTTGCCAGGTGGTGCCCATGGAGGCGACGATGATCGCCGCGATCCCCAGCCACTGGGCCGGGGGCAATTGTTCCCCCAGCAACAGCAACCCCATCAGGGCCCCCATGGCGGGTTCACCGCTGGTCAGAATGCCGTAGCTCTTGAGCGGCAGCCGGCGCAGGGCAAACATCTCGAGGGAGTAAGGGATCGCGCTGGAGAGCAGCCCTACCCCCACGATGGTCAGCACCACGGGCAGGGTGAAGGTGGCCTCGCTCGCACCACCGAGGCCGAAGGGCAGCACCAGCAAGGCTCCCACCCACATGCCCAGCGCCGGCGCCTGCGCCCCCAGCAGGGCACCGGCACGCTTGCCGGTCAGCATATAGAGCCCCCAGAACACCCCGGCCCCGAACGCCAACGCCGCCCCCAACGGATCGAGGGTCTGTTCGGCCGCCCGCAACGGCAGCAACAACAGCAGGCCGACGATGGCCAGCGCCAGCCAGAGGAAGTCTGCCCGATGGCGCGAGCCGAGCAGCGCCACCGTCAAGGGGCCGATGAACTCGATGGCCAGCGCCACGCCGAGGGGGATCCGCTCGATCGCCAGATAGAAGAGCAGGTTCATGGCCCCGAGCGACAGCCCATAGGGGATGGCCCCCAGCAGGGTGCGTCGATCGAAGGGAATTCGCCAGATGCGAAACACCAGCGAGAGGAGCAGGGCGGCGCATCCCAGTCGGAACAAGGTGGTACCGGCAGCCCCGATCAGGGGAAACAGGGACTTGGCCAGCGAGGCACCGAGGGTAATCGACAGCATGGCAAGGATGACCGCCAGCAGGGAGGAGAAAGCAGTGGTGTTCGGCGGCATCTTGTTCAAACCTGAGCAGACAATCAGAAGTAAAATATATCTGGCGATGGCCGTAATTTCGGTCTAAAACTGGCCCTATTCGATAATTTTTATCTCTCTCCCCATGACCGACAAATTCGATCTGCTCATCCTCGCCGAACTGCAGCAGGATGCCCGCCTGCCGACCCCCGAGCTGGCCCACCGGGTCGGCCTCTCGGCACCGGCCTGTTACCGCCGCGTGCGGGCGCTGCGGGAGGCTGAACTCATCGAGCGGGAGGTGGCGCTGGTGGCACCCGCCACCATGGGCTGGCCCATCACCATGCTGGTGCTCGTGACGCTGGAGCGGGATCACGGCCGCATCATCGATGGGATGATCGCCAGCCTGCAAGGGGAGCCGGAGGTCATGGACCTCTGGTACGTCACGGGGGAGCAGGACTTCGTGCTGCAGGTCGCCGCACGGGACATGCAGAGCTACGACCTGTTTACCCGGCGGGTGCTGCATGCCAGGGAGCAGGTGCGCAGCTTCAAGACCCTGGTGGTCATGAAACAGCACAAACGCTGCGGAGCCTTGCTGCCTGCCTGAGGTGAGAACGCAGCATGTCCTTGGGAAGAAATGAGATAAAGGATGGCGCCTTGAACGCGGCGCCAGATCTCAACCGGGGTGGGATTGCCCGCCCCGGCTGGGTCAGACCGCTGCCAGCTCCTCCGCCGTCATCGGCCGCAATACCTTGCAGGGGTTGCCAGCCGCCACCACGCCCGCTGGCACATCCTTGGTCACCACCGAACCCGCGCCAATGATGCTGTTGTCCCCTATGGTGACGCCGGGGCAGATGACGACGCTGCCACCGATCCAGACGTTGTGGCCGATCCGCACCGGCTTGCCGAACTCCACCCCCTTGATGCGCGGCGCCACCGCCACCGGATGAGCGGCGGTGTAGATCTGCACCCCCGGCGCCAGCAGCACGTTGTCGCCGATGTGCACCTCGCACACGTCGAGGATGGTGCAGCCCACATTGGCGTAGAAGTTCTCCCCCACGAAGATGTTGGCGCCATAGTCGCAAAAGAACGGCGGGTTGATGGCGCACGCTTTGCCACGGCCGCCCAGCAGTTCATGGAGCAGGGCATCCCGCGCCGGTTTCTCCTGCCAGCTGGTGTTGAAGGTGTGATAGAGCCTGCGGCAACGCTCGCGCGCCGCCTTGAGCTCGGGGTCGCCTGCATCATAAGGCTCCCCCGCTACCATCTTCTGCCACTCGGCGCCACGCACTACCGCCTTTGTCATCACCTCGTTCATCGCCTACTCCACCAGCCAGATCAGGGATTCATAAGGGCGCAGCATACAGGACTGCGGCCGGGCCGGGCTATCCGGGTAGTTGCCAAGCAGCAGGCGCCCCTTGCCGGTGGCCAGCTCGTCCGGCAGGGCGAAGGTGGCCGGCTCGCCGTAGAAGTTGCTCACCACCAGCAATGTCTGGCCGTTGGCGCAGCGGGCATAGGCCCAGATCTGCGGGTGCCCCGCCAGCAGCTCCTGATAATCCCCCTGGGTGAAGATGGGATGAGTCTTGCGCAGGCGGATCAGATCCCGGTAGTGCCAGAACACCGAGCTCTGGTCGGCCAGCGCTGCCTCGGCGTTGATCAGCGGGTAGTTGGCGGCAGGCTTGAGCCAGGGCGATCCGCTGGTGAAGCCGGCGTTGGCCGCGGCGCTCCACTGCATCGGGGTACGCGAGTTGTCGCGGGACTTGGCGCCGAGAATGGTGAGGATCTCGGCCTCGCTCATCCCTTCGGCCTGCTTGATGGCGAAGATGTTGCGGCTCTCCACATCCTGATAGTCATCGATGCGCTGATAGCCGGGGTTGGTCATGCCGATCTCCTCCCCCTGATAGATGTAGGGGGTGCCTTGCAGGCCGTGCAGTGTGCTGGCCAGCATCTTGGCGGCCACCACCCTATGCTCGCCCTCGTCACCGAAGCGGGAGACGATGCGCGGCTGATCGTGGTTGCACCAGAACAGCGCCGACCACCCCTTGCCGTGCATGCCGCTCTGCCAGTGGTTGAAGATGCGCTTGAGCTCGAGGAAATCGAACGGCGCCTTGGTCCACTTGTCGCCATTGGGGTAATCCACCTTGAGGTGGTGGAAGTTGAACACCATGGAGAGCTCGGAGCCATCCAGCGCGCCGTAGCGCTGGCAGTGCTCCAGCGAAGTAGAGGACATCTCCCCCACCGTCATGGCACCGACCGGAGCAAAGACGTCGCGGCTCACGTCCTGCAAAAATTCGTGGATACGCGGCCCGTCGGTGTAGAAGCGGCGGCCATCACCCACCTCGTCGTTCGGGAACGCCTGATCCTTGGAGATGAGGTTGATGACGTCGAGCCGGAAACCGTCCACCCCCTTCTTGGCCCAGAAGTGGATGATGTTTTTCACCTCGGCACGTACCGCCGGGTTCTCCCAATTGAGATCCGCCTGCTCGCGGGCAAACAGGTGCAGGTAGTACTGACCGGTGAGGTCATCTAGCTCCCAGGCACTGCCGCCAAACTTGGATTGCCAGTTGTTGGGCACACCGCCATCCACCGGATCGCGCCAGATGTAGTAGTCGCGGTAGGGGCTGTTCTTGTCCCCCAGCGCCGACTTGAACCAGGTGTGCTCGGTGGAGGTGTGGTTCACCACGATATCCATCACGATGCGGATGTCGCGCGCGTGGGCGGCAGCCAGCAGCGCCTCGAAGTCGGCCATGGTGCCGTAGGCGGGGTCGATGGCAAGGTAGTCAGCGATGTCGTAGCCGTTGTCCACCTGCGGGGAGACGTACACCGGAGTCAGCCAGAGGGCATCGACACCGAGAGTCTTGAGATAGTCGAGGCGGGCCATGATCCCCTTGAGATCGCCGGTGCCACGGGCAGCGGAATCCTGAAAGCTCTTGGGGTAAATCTGGTAAATCACGGCGCTCTGCCACCAGGGTGTTTGGCTCATGGGTCTTGCTCTTGTCTCGAATGAAAAAGGGAGAGGGCGACCCTGCGGGTCGCCCTGATGCGTGGGATCAGGCGCTGGCCTGGGCCAGCTTGCCGGCAGCCTGCTGGCGCTTGTAGACCAGCAGCGTCAGCAGGGCGGGGACCACGATGGCCACCAGCATGGCGATGGCGTAGATGCCCCAGTATTGCGGCTGGATGGAGAGGATGCCCGGCAGGCCGCCCACCCCGATGCCGTTGGCCATCACACCGGCGAAGCCGCAGATGAGAGCCGCACAGCTTGAGCCCACCATGGCGCACAGCATGGGGAACTTGTACTTGAGGTTGATGCCGTACATGGCCGGCTCGGTCACCCCGAGATAGGCGGAGATGGCGGCCGGGACCGATATCTCCCGCTCGTTCTCCTTGCGGCTGATCAGGATGATGCCGACGACCGCAGACGCCTGGGCGATGTTGGAGAGGGCGATCAGCGGCCAGATGGGGGTGCCGCCCATGCTCTGCATCAGTTGCAGGTCCACCGCGTTGGTGGTGTGGTGGATGCCGGTGATGACCAGGGGCGCATAGAGGAAGCCGAACAGGGCGGCGCCGATGGGGGCAAACGAACCCGTCATGGCCGCCTTGGCGGCAAAGCCGACGCCGTCACCAATCCAGCGGCCGAACGGACCGATCAGGGCGTGGGCCACGATCACCGCCAGCAGCAGGGAGATGAAGGGCACAATCACCAGGTAGAGATAGGCCGGGATGATGCGCTTGAGGCTGGTCTCCACCCAGGCGAGGAAGACACCCGCCAGCAGGGCCGGAATGACCTGGGCCTGATACCCCACCTTCTGGATGACGAAGAGGCCGAAGTCCCACACTTCCGGGGTCTGCTGGCCGATGCCATAGGCGTTCATCAGTTGCGGCGACACCAGCGTGATACCCAGCACGATGCCGAGGATCTCGGAGCCGCCCATCTTCTTCACCGCAGACCAGCAGACACCCACCGGCAGGAAGTGGAAGATGGCTTCACCCAGCAGCCAGAGGAAGGCGTGCACCTGGGCCCAGAACTGGCTGATCTCGGTGAGGGTGTGGGTGCCGTCGTCGAACATCTTGATGTCGCCGATGACGTTGCGAAAGCCCAGGATCAAACCACCGGTGATGATGGCGGGCAGCAGGGGGACGAAGATCTCCGCCAGGTGGGAGATGCCGCGCTCCAACGGGTTCATGTTGTGGCGGGCGGCCTGTTTGGCGGCCTCCTTGCTGCCGCCGCTCACGCCGATCTCCTGGGTGAGCGCCTTGTACCACTGATCCACCTCGTTGCCGATCACCACCTGGAACTGGCCGCCCTGGGTGAAGCTCCCCTTCACCGAAGGGATGGTCTCGATGGCCTTGGGATCGGCCTTGGCCGGATCGGCCAGCACGAACCTGAGCCGGGTCAGGCAGTGGCTGACAGTGGTGATGTTCTCTTTGCCGCCGATCCGCTCGATCAGCTGCGCCAGATGCTGTGTGTTGACTTTTGACATGAGCCTTCCCTCTGTGACTCCATGAATAATGGTCGTGTCTTTACCGGCTGGCCAAGGACCGCCCGTTTATTGGTATCGTTCCCAATCAGCATGAAGCCAGTGGCTGGCATCGGCAATGGGAACGTTCCCAATTCGTGGCGCTGGTCACAAAAAGCGCAAAACGCCGGGAATGGAGGAAAAGATAGACTACAGGGGCTGACAGGGGGCGATGGTCGCTCTGGGGGGTTGCCCCTCTTCAATCTGGTCGAGCAGCTGTCTGGCGGCCAGGATGCCGGCGTCCTTGTAGCCGAAATCCAGGCTGAGGGTGTTGGCAAAGAGGAACGTCAGCATGGGATTGCTGCCAAGGCCGCTCACCAGGATGTCGGTGCGACCCTGCTCCTGCAGGTATTTGGCGGCGCCGATGGCCAGGGTGTCGCTGGCGCAGACCATGGCCTGGGTGGTGGGGGTGAGCAGCTCGGCCGCGAGCCGATAGCCGCTTTGCAGACCGAGATCCCCGAGGGCGCTGCGGGGCGTGCGCCCCTGTTCCCGACAGTAGTCGAGGTAAGCCTGATGCCGACGCAGCCCAGTGGTGAGATCGCTGCGTTCCACCCCGAGATAGGCGACCTCGGTCAGGCCACGCTCCCCGAGGTGGGCGAGCACGGCGCGCACCGCCCCGTCATCGTCGAAGCAGACCGACGAGAAGCCGGGGCGCTCGCGGGCCATCAGCACCAGTTTCTCCCTGAGCGGCGCCATGGCGGCATAGTCCAGATCGTTGAAGGCAAACAGGATGATGCCGTCCACCCCGCGCCGCTCCAGCACCGCCAGGTGCTCGCTCACCTTGGCGGGGGAGAACTTGCTCTCCATCAGCACGGCGTCGTAGCCACGCTGGTAGAGGGTCTCCAGCATGCCGCGCACCGCCTGGTTCTCGGAGCTGGAGTCGAGGCGCGACACCACGATGCCGACCACCTGCTGGCTCTGGCTGCGCATGGCCCGCGCCGACTTGCTCGGCACGAAGCCGTGTTCGGCGATGATCTGCTCCACCCGGTCACGGGTCGCCTGCTTCACCTTGGGATCCTGATTGAGCACCCGGGAGACGGTCGACTTGCCGACACCACTGAGTCGGGCGATATCGAGGATGGTCAGTTTTTTGTCCATGAAGTGGCTCACAGGGGCTCGGCGGTGGAATTGCCCACATTGTTGTGATTAACCCCTGTGAATACAAGCCCATGGCGTTAGAATGCCCCTTTGGCCCCGGCGAACGCCGTGCCATTCGCCATCGCACAGGACGCGCATCATGGGTCTATTCGCCAGTCTGCTTCCATCTCTCTCCGTCACGGGCCCCGTCTATCGCACAGGAGATCCATCATGACTCTGCTGGCCAGTCTGCACTTCTCCCTCTCCATCACAGGCCCCATCTGCGTGGTGCTGCTGCTCGGCATCTGGCTCAAGCAGCTGGGTCTGTTGCCCGACAGCTTCGTCGAGTCCGCCTCCCGCCTGGTGTTCCAGGTCACCCTGCCCGCCCTGCTGTTCCTCAGCATGGTGCGCACCGACTTTTCAACCATGCCGAGCCCCTGGCTCATCCTCTACGGCCTGCTCGGTACCCTCACCGGCTTTCTGGTGCTGGAGCTGCTGGCGGCCCGCTTCATCCCCGAACGGCGCCAGCGCGGCATCTTCGTGCAGGGCAGCTTTCGCGGCAACATGGGGATCATGGGGCTGGCCTATGTACAGAACGCCTACGGCGCCGAGGGGATCGGCGCCGCCGCCCTGCTGGTGGGCTCGGTCACCGTGCTCTACAACGTGCTCGCGGTGATCACCCTGACCCGCAGCCTGGGGGGCAGCAAGGGGCTCAAGCCGATCCTCAAGGGGATCGCCAAAAATCCGCTGATCATCGCCATTCTGTCCGCCCTGCCCTTCGGCCTGCTCGGCATCGAGCTGCCCCAGCTGGTGATCACCACCGGCAACTACTTCGCCAACATGACCCTGCCGCTGGCCCTGCTCTGCACCGGTGCCAGCCTCAACCTCAAGGCCCTGCGCGGGGGCGCCCTGCTGACCGGCTGGGCCACCGTCAACCGGCTGTTCTGCATCCCGGTGCTGCTGGTGATGGGGGCCTGGGCGCTGGGCTTCAGCCCGCAGGCACTCGGCATCTTGTTTCTCATCAGCTCCACCCCCACCGCTGCCGCCAGCTATGTGATGACCCGCGCCATGGGGGGCGATAGCGTGCTGGCAGCCAACATCATCGCCACCACCACGCTGGGTTCTCTGGTCAGCACCAGTCTGGGCGCCGCCCTGATGAACTACCTGGGGCTGATGGGCTAGCCAGCAGCAAACATGCTGGCCCTCCATGCAATCATCGCCACCACCACGCTGGGTTCGCTGGTCAGCACCAGCCTGGGCGCCGCCCTGATGAACTACCTGGGGCTGATGGGCTAGCCAGCAGCAACGACGACGCGACGGATGACTTGACCTTGCCGCGGGCGGCAGCTTTACGCTGACTGCCTACCAACAGAGGAGATATCCCATGACCATCGAACTCACCGTCTCCGGCATGTCCTGCGGTGGCTGCGCCGCCAGCCTGCAAAAAGCTCTGCTGGCCCAGCCTGCCGTCAGCAGCGCCAGCGTCGACTTTGCCAGCAGCAAGGCCGTCATCGAGAGCGAACTGAGCAAGGCCGAGCTGATCGCCCTGATCGAAGCCAAGGGCTTCTCGGCGAGTTAAATTATCTCTATATAGGTATAAAACAGGTTAAAATTCTGTACCCAGCTGTTTTTTGGTGAGAGTCATCACAAACCCCGGCAACAGAAAGCGCAAACTTGCTGCAATTTTTCTCACCTCAGAAGGATTTGCTGCATGACTCTCCCGATCCGCAAGACCCTGCTCGCCGCCGTCCTCGGCCTGACCCTCTCCCCGATGGCCATGGCCCTGCCCAACGTCCATATCCTGGCCACCGGCGGTACCATTGCCGGGGCGGGACAGTCCGCCACCCAGTCCAACTACGAGGCCGGCAAGGTGGCCATCGAGACGCTGATCGCCGCCGTGCCCGAGATGAAGAACGTGGCCGACGTGCAGGGTGAGCAGGTGGTCAAGATCGGCTCCCAGGACATGAACGACGAGGTGTGGCTCAAGCTGGCCAAACGGGTCAACGAGCTGCTGGCCAAGGATGACGTGGACGGCATCGTCATCACCCACGGCACCGACACCATGGAAGAGACCGCCTACTTCCTCAACCTGACCGTCAAGAGCGACAAGCCGGTGGTGCTGGTCGGCGCCATGCGCCCCTCCACCGCCATGAGCGCCGACGGTCCGATGAACCTCTACAACGCCGTGGTGACCGCCTCTGACCCCGCCTCCAAGGGACGGGGTGTCATGGTGGCGATGAACGACACCGTGCTCGATGCCCGCGACGTCACCAAGACCAACACCACAGGGGTGCAGACCTTCGCCTCCCCCAACTTCGGCCCGCTGGGCTACATCCACAACGGCAAGATCGACTATCAGCGCAGCCCGGCCCGTCTGCACACCAGCAAGACCCCGTTTGACGTGAGCAAGCTCGACAAGCTGCCGCAGGTCGGCATCGTCTACAGCTACGCCAACGCCACCGATCTGCCGGCCAAGGCGATGGTGGATGCCAAGTTCGACGGCATCGTCAGCGCCGGGGTGGGCAACGGCAACCTCTACCACACCCTGTTCGACACCCTGGCCAAGGCGAGCAAGGACGGTATCCGGGTAGTGCGCTCCGCCCGCGTACCGACCGGTTCCACCACCCTGGATGCCGAGATCGATGACGCCAAGTACGGCTTCGTCGCCGCCGAGACCCTCAACCCGCAGAAGGCGCGCATCCTGTTGATGCTCTCGCTCACCCAGAGCAAGGATCCGGCCCAGATCCAGCGCTGGTTCCAGCAGTTCTGACCTCCTTGCCGACATCGGCCGGCACGGGGTGATGACAACAAAAAGGGCGGGACCAGGTCCCGCCCTTTTGCATCTGGTGTGGCTGGTGCCTCAGCTCGCCATCAGCCAGCCGCAGAAGCCAAGATAGATCAGCCCCACCCAGGCGAGCCTGCCCGCCGTCATCCGCTCCCGACTGAACCCCCACCACAACAGCACAACAGCCAGCAGCGTCACCAGCGAGGAGACCATCATGGTGCTGTCCAGCAGCCAGGGGGTGAACAACAGGCAGAACGCCTTGGGAATGGTGCCCTGGATCATCATGGCCCCCGAGATATTGGCCAGCGCCAGCCGGTGCTTGCCCTGTCGCACCCAGATCAGCACGTTCATCAGCTCGGGCATCTCGGTCGCCACCGGGCTCAGCAACAGGGCCGCCAGCACCGGCGAGAGGCCGAACAGCTCGCCCATGCTCTCCAGCTGGTGAACGAACAGCTGGGCCGCCAGCGCCACCACCACCAGCGCCACCAGGGTTTGCAGCAGCACCTTGCCGAGCGCCGGGATCTCGGCGCCCGGATCCAGCTTGAGGGGCTCTGGCAACTCGACCTCGTGGCTGTCGGTCTGTTTCAGCTCGCGCCGCACATAGACCAGATACACCAGCACGAACAGCGGGGCCAGCCAGGTTTTACCGGTGAAGGCCACCATGCCGAGGGCCACCGCCACCAGGAAGATGCCGACGAACCAGGCCTGATCGCGGCCTATCTCGCGCTGTACCTCGCCATCGATGGCCCTGTGCTCGCGGCTCAGGCACAGCAGCAGGGTCACGCCGACGGCGGCATAACCAATGGTGGAAAGTACCAGCGGACCACCGAGGGCGGCGCCTATCCCGATCTGCTGCTGAGCGGGGGCATTCCCCATCAGCAATGCGGTCAGGGTGACGATGCATTCAGGCAAAGCCGTGCCGAGGGCCGCCAGCAGGGAGCCGGTGGCGCTCTGGGAAAACTTGAAGTGGTGGCCGGTCCATTCGATGCCGTTGACGAAATATTCGCAGGCCAGATAGATGGTGACGGCAGAGAGCAGAAATAATAGCAGGGTGATCAGCATGATGAGTAACCGCCAGGCGAGCAGAACAACCAATGGACCCGATACGGCTCGCCCGGCTGGCTTGCATATCGAGGCCAAAGGTCTTGCAGAGCGATGGATGCCATCGCCGCCCATGCCATGGACCTGAGGATCCAAGAATGTTGACATGAGCCCTGCCCGGATCACGGGCGGGTTGCTACTCCCCTATGACAGTGCGGGCTTTTTACCAAGTTGAGTGCCGCCTCACAAGGCAAACTAATGATCATTCGCTCAACAAGTTGTAAGGGAATGTAACCGTGCCCTCCACCGGTTCTGCCGTCCGGACCCACTCCCCTGCCGCTGAACGCTTCGCCTTGGCACACCGTTTGCTATGAGATGACTACTGTCCACACTGATTTGGGAAGGGTGAACGATGAAACGGTGGATCCAACATTTCTATCAACTGAACCGCCTCAACTGGCTGATGGTCTGGCTGCTGCTCTGCTGCAGCATCATCCTGCTGTTTCCGGCCGGTTTGATGAAGGGGGCCGTCAGCCAGTGGGCCGCCACACACGCCGCCTGGCTCGGCGTCGGCATGCTGATCGCCATCTCCTACTTCTGCAGTCAGGGCTTCCTGATCGCCTGGGAGTGGGCCTGCGACGAGTGGCAGTCCCGCCGCCAGCAGGATCAGCTGGCCCAGATGATCTCCTTTCTCGACTTCAACGAGAAGGCAGTGCTGCGCGAGTTCGTGCTGCAACGCAAAAGCGTCATAAACTTGCCGATCACCGAGCCTGCCGTCAAAAACCTGATGGATGCCGGCGTACTGACCTATGCCTATGGCAAGCCGGTGCGCGAGAAAGAGGACGAGAACCAGATCCGCGCCCTGATGATCGCCCTACCGGCCCGGCCGCTGCTCACCTACAAGGTATTGGGGTTGTCGCGCGGCAAGATGAGCGACGAGCAGGTGGAGCAGATCATGAATGCCAGACCCAAGTTCGCGCAGAAAAGCTTCCAGCGCTGATCTTCGTTCCCGCCAATAAAAAGAGCCGGCCTTGTGGCCGGCTCTGTCGTTTCTGCCCCGTTACTGGGTTCTCGCCTTGAGATATCCGGCGTAGTCCGGGATCTGCACGCTGAACGCCTGGCGCATGTGAGGGCTGTCCATGATGAAATCGGCGGTCGCCTCGTTGGTGGCGACCGGGATGTTCCAGACTGCCGCGAGGCGCAGCAAGGCCTTCACGTCCGGATCGTGGGGCACCGCATTGAGGGGATCCCAGAAGAAGATCAGCACGTCGATCTTGCCCTCGGCGATCAGGGCGCCAAGCTGCTGGTCGCCCCCCATGGGGCCGGAGAAAAGACAGGTGATGGGCAGTTGTGCCTGCTTGCCGAGCATGGTGCCGGTGGTACCGGTGGCGTAGAGGTGGTGGAGCTTGAGCTCCTCCTTGCGCCGCATCACCCAGTTCAGCAGGGGGGTCTTCATGTTGTCGTGAGCCACCAGCGCCACTCGCTTGTGGGCCGCCATCTCACGGGCGATCTGTTCCATGGACATCATCCGTAGCAGTGTTGTTTGAATAGAGCCGTATCCTAATCGAAAGCGGCGCCCGTTGCCTTGCCGGGCGCCGTAACTGTGATCACTTCGACTGTTCAATCCACAGCTTGTTCTTCTGCTCCAGCACCGAGATGGGCAGCATGCCGTATTCCAGCACATGGTGGTGGAACGCCTTGAGGTCAAAGCCTGTGCCCAGCGCCTGCTCGGCCGACTCCCGCATCCGGATCAGCGCCAGCTGGCCCGCTTTGTAGGAGGTCGCCTGGCCGGTGTAGGCCATGTAGCGCGGCACTTCGGAGCTGATGTCCCCCGCCCCCAGTGCCGAGTTCTCCTTCATGTAGTTGACGGCCTGGCCGTGGCTCCAGCCATACCAGTGAATGCCGGTATCCACCACCAGCCGCATGGCCCTCAGCATCTCCTCGTTGAGGCGGCCGAAATACTGCAGCTGGTTGTTGAAAGCGGACGAGCCCTCGACCTTCACGTCCCCCACCGCCGGATCATAGAGACCGCGCCCCTGATAGAGCCCCATGTCGTGATCCGCCAGGTATTCGGTGTAGAGCGCCCAGCCCTCCGCATAGGCGGTGTAGGAGGCGTTCGCCACGTACTGCGGGAAGTCGGGATCCTTGGCGGCCAGCTCCTGGGCTATGGTGATCTGGAAGTGGTGACCCGGCGCCGCCTCGTGGGCCAGCAGGGTGCTGATGTTCCAGCTCTGCAGACCATAGGGGTAGTAGGTGTTGAGGAAGAACTGCCCCTTGCGACCGGTCTGCGGGTTGCCGTCCTGATACCAGGCCACCCCGCCGTATGGCGCATCTTCATAGGAGACGGGCACCACCTCGTAATCCAGCTTGGGAATGGTACGCTCGGCATCGAAGAAGTCCGGCAGCACCAGCGCCGCCTTGCTCTTGAAGGCGTTGTACTCCTGCAGTGCACGCTCGTGTTCGGCCAGCGCCTGTTGCTGCGGCCCGCTCAGGGTCGCCCCGGCTGCATTGTCCGGGTTGAGGCCGGCCGACCAGACAGCCAGCGGATTCTGATAGAAGAAGGCCGGCTCGTTCAGATAGCGGAAGAAGGCGTAGATCTGGCCGCTCTGCTTGCTCTGGACTACGTCGTCGCTGTCACACTTGCCGACGGTATGGCACACCTTGACCATGGCGCCGAAGATCCGCTCCACCTCGCTCAGCCCCAGCGCATGCACCTGCTCCGGCGTCATGTCGGTGGTGGTGTGCTTCTTCAGCAGCCAGCGATACCAGTCGCGCCCGTTGGTCATGCCGCAGAAACCGTCGTCGCACTCGCCGCTGCCAAGGCGCACCGCATAGGCGCCGCCGTGCTGGTAATCCAGGTAGTCGCGCAGCGCCAGATAGCGGCCGTTGATGCTGTCCAGCACCCCCTTGTACTCGCTGCGCAGCGCCTCGTCCGTCTCTCCCGGCAGTTGCTGCCAGCCAAGGTAGGAACCGGCGATCGCCTCCCCATCCAGCTTGCTGTTGAGCTGGGCCAGCAGCCGGTCCACCAGCTCGTCCGGCAGGGTGTTGCCCTGGGCGCTGCCCAGTTCGAACTGGTGCTTCACCTCGGCAAGGTAGCCGTCATAGGCCTTGAGCCAGGTGAGGTGCTCCTGATACCAGGCCAGTGGCGCGGTGGCGGCCCTCGCCTTGCTCGCCAGCACCGGTGCCGCAGCCGGGCGATCGAGGTCGCGCCGCCAGGCGGTATCCCCCGGTGCGACCCGCTCGGCCGAACTCTGCTCGAAGTAATCGAAGCCGCGCTCGACGGTGCGGGCGGCCCTGCCACTGGCCGGGGCGGCCCCCACCTCATCGGCCAGATCTACCACCCGGTTGCGGAAGTGATGGATCGGGATCTGGGATTGGGGCAGATCGTAACCCGCCAGGTTAATCTGCAGATCCCAGCGGATCATGTCGTAGAACAACCGGTCCCGTTCGCTCAGCACGCTCGAGTCCAGGGCATCCAGCCGTTTGAGCAGGGAACTGTCGAGGGCCTTGCGCTTGGCGATGCTGGCGGCATCGATGGCAAAGCCGTAGGGGTCGAGCGCCTGGCCCTCGCGCAGGGCCTCGTCCATGGTCTGCATCAGAGAGGCCTTGGTGGCGGCGGGATCCGCCGGGGCGTTGGAGCTGTTGTCATTGCAGGCAGCGAGCGAGAGTGCGATGGCGCAAGCCAGCGCCAGCTTGTTGGGCAAGAAGTGCATGGTGTAGTCCTTTAACCGTTGTTATTGTTTGTCCCCAATAAGGGGTTCCAATAGTGCATCTCTCCCGCGTACTTTTTTGCGACCTGATTAACAAAAATAAGCTTACTTTTCATGATGATAAGCCTCATGAAAAGCTATGCAGCCAGACATTAAAAAACCCGCCGCAGCGGGTTTTTTAATCGTTTTTTCATGCCATAACTATTCAGGAGCCGCCGTGATGCAGCTGGGACTGCTGATAGTTCTCCAGCCCGATGCGATCGATGAGATCGAGCTGGGTCTCCAGCCAGTCCACGTGCTCCTCCTCGTCTTCCAGGATCTCCTGGAACAGGTCGCGGCTGATGTAGTCCTGCACCGACTCGGCGTAGGCGATGGCCACCTTCAGGTCCGGGATGGCGTCCATCTCCAGCGACAGGTCGCAGCGCAGCATCTCCTCCACCGTCTCGCCGATGCGCAGCTTGCCCAGATCCTGCAAGTTGGGCAGCCCTTCCAGAAACAGCACCCGCTTGACCAGCTCGTCGGCGTGTTTCATCTCGTCGATGGACTCGTGATACTCCTTGTGCCCAAGCGCCTTGAGGCCCCAGTCATCGTAGATGCGGGCATGCAGAAAATATTGGTTGATGGCTATCAGCTCATTGGCCAGCACCTTGTTGAGGTGGACAATGATCTTGGGATCTCCTTTCATCGACAGTGCTCCTTGGTTCGTGCCTGAGGCTGAGATCCTTAGAGCTTAGTCCAGAAAAGTGACAACAAGAGGTCCGGCGAGCCAGCTCGCCTGCGGGGAGAAATTGAAAAGACGGGCCGGTTTTACCGGCGACAGGCCCTGCTCAGGCCACCTCGTAGTAGAGCGGCGCCTGTTCCAGCTCGGCCTTGTCGAGTTCGGCGGCGATGACCTCCATGGTCATGCGCACGCATTTGCCACACTGGGCACCCACTTCGAGCGACTGCTTGAGCTGGCGAAACTCGGTCTTGCCTGCCTGTACCGCCTTGCGGATCTGGGAATCTGTGATGCCGCGGCACAAACAGACGTACATAGTGTTTACCTCATGCTGGATTGCCATGAAATCTAAATGAGAATGGTTCGTAGTGCAAATAACGATTGGTAATAAGATCCCCCGCTTGCCAGCCATCAACCCCTTGGTGACAATGCCCTGTCACTGAGGGAAACATCATGCTCAAGAAACTGTTCACTGCCCTGTTTGGCGGCCAGCCCGCTGCGGTCGCCGAAGTCACGCCCACCGAATACGCCGGCTACCTCATCTATCCCGAGCCCATGGCCGAAGGGGGTCAGTATCGACTGGCTGGCCGCATCACCAAGGAGCTGGATGGCGTGCTGCAGACCCACCGCTTCATCCGCTCCGATCTGTTTGCCAACCCCGCCGATGCAGAGCGCTTCATGGTGCAGAAGGCACACACCTTCATCGACCAGATGGGAGATCGCATGTTCGAGCCCCGCAAACCGGCCGACAGCACCGCCTCATGATGCCGGCTGCGCTCGACGAGTTGCGCCAGGTGCTGGCCCGCACCGGCGAACGGCGGCTGATCTGGCTGGAAGGTGATGAGGCCGATTGCATCGCCCGAGCCGAGGCGCTGCTGAGCGGCGTCAGCTACTGGCTGGGGAATGGCCCGAGCGAGCACCACCCGCAACCGGCGGCCAAGGCGTTGCAGCGGCTCGGTCAGGAATGCGACACGCTTGTATTTAATACGTTCAGCGGTTTTCACCCCGACGCATTCGGGGCATTGGCAGGCACCTTGCGGGCAGGCGGTCTGCTGCTGCTGCTGACCCCGCCGCGGACCCAATGGCCAGCCTGGCCGGATCCAGACCGGGTACGGCTGGTGGCACAACCGGAAGACATGGTGCTGGCGGGTCACGGCTTTCTCGCTAGGCTGGTGCGGCTGCTGGTGGGTGACCCCGCCCTCGAGCTGACGCCCCCTGCCACAACGACCCCGTGGCAGCCGGTTGGGCCAGCGCGGCCATTGAGCTGTGATCAGGCGCGCGCCCTGCCCGCCATCCACAAGGTGTTGCACGGTCACCGCCGCCGCCCGCTGGTGTTGAGCGCGGATCGGGGCCGCGGCAAGAGCAGCCTGCTGGGGCTGGCCGCCGCCGAGCTGCTGCGCCAGCAACCCGATCTGCAGATCGTGGTGACGGCGCCCTCCCAGGCCACGGTCGCCACCCTGTTTGCTCACGCCGCCCGCGCCCTTGAAGACGCGCCGCAGCTGCTGACAGGACTCAGCTACTGCTCGCCCGATCGGCTGGTACACGAACCGCTGCAACCCGACCTGCTGCTGGTGGACGAAGCGGCCGCCATTCCGACCCCGCTGCTGGAAGCCATGCTGGCCCGGCACGGCCGCATCGTCTTCGCCACCACAGAACACGGCTACGAGGGCACCGGGCGCGGTTTTCACCTGCGCTTCAAGCGGGTGCTCGATCGCGAGACGCCCGGCTGGCAGGAGATCCACCTGGCCGAGCCGATCCGCTGGAGTAGCCGGGATCCGCTGGAGCCGCTGGTGTTCCGGCTGCTCGGCCTCAATGCCGAGGTCGAGACGCCGCCAGCACCCACCCACCCTGGCTGGCGCCTGCTCGAACAGGATGCACTGGCTGCCGACGAGGGACTGCTCCATCGGGTGTTCGGCCTGCTGGTGCTGGCCCACTACCAGACCACGCCGAGCGATCTGCGCTACCTGCTGGAGAGCCCGGCCCTCGACATCCACCTGCTGGAGCAGGGCACACATCTGCTCGGGGTGGCGCTGGTGGCCCGGGAAGGAGAGATAGCAGACGAGCTGGCCGAGGCGATCTGGGCCGGGCGACGGCGCCCGCGCGGCCATCTGCTGCCCCAGTCGCTGCTGGCGCACGCCGGCTTCAAAACCGCAGGCGCACGCAGCTACGCCCGGGTGATGCGCATCGCCATCCACCCGGCGCTGCATCGCCACGGGCTGGGGTCGCTCCTGCTGGCCCACCTCGAACAGCATTATCAGGCGGCAGGGCTCGACTATCTGGGCTCGGCCTTCTCGGCCAGCGCCGATCTGCTGCCATTCTGGTGCAAGGCCGGGCTCAAAGTGCTGCGCATCGGCCTGCAGCGGGATGCCGCCAGCGGCAGCCACGCCGCCCTGCTGCTCAAGGCGCTGCAACCAACACGGGCCGCCGAGCTGGCCGACTGGCACCAACGCTTCGTGCGCCAACTGCCGACCCTGCTGGCGGGCGAGCTGAAAAATCTTGAATCCGAGCTGGTGTGGCAGTGCCTGCAGGATGGTGAGGCCACCTCGAGCGGGCTCGATGAGTTTGATCAGAATGAGCTGGTCTGCTTTGCCCACCACCACAAACCGTTCGAGCTGTGCCAGCCCAGCCTGCAGCGCTGGCTGGCGGGCAACCTGACAACACTGGCAGAGCTTGACCCCGCCGAGCGGCAACTGCTGATCGCCACCATCTGGCAATATGCCGACTGGGGATCGCTGGCGGCCAGGCTGCAACTGGCAGGCAAGCCGGCAGTCATCAAGGCGCTGCGCAGCCTGCTGGCCCGGCTGCTGCCGCCCGCTACCACTCGATAGGCTCACCACGCCAGTCGAGGTAGCTCAGCTCGCCATCCGGCGTCAGCCGCGCCATCAGCGTGACCAGATGCGCGGCAGCCTGTTGCGGGCTGTGCAGACTGCCGGCGGCCAGGTTGCCGTGAAATGGACGAGATAACGCGGTATCCACTGTGCCCGGATGAAACGCCAGCAACTTGACGCCGGGCGCTCGTCTGGCGAGCTCGATGGCGGCACACTTGAGCAGCATGTTGAGGGCCGCCTTGGCGGCGCGATAGCCATACCAGCCCCCGGCGCGGTTGTCGCCGATGCTGCCGACCCGGGCACTGAGCACCGCCAGGGTACAGGGGCTCGACCCCAGCAGGGGCAGCAGCTGGCTGATCCAGCGCAGCGGCAGCAGGGCGTTGGTCTGGTAGAGCTCGGTCATGGCCTCGAGGTTGAGCGCCTCGAACCGCTTCTCAGGCCGGATGCCGCCCTGTTGCAGCAGGCCGTTGCAGATCACCAGCCAGCGCAGCCTCGGTGCCAGCTCGCCGATGCGGGCCACCACCTGCGCCAGCTGTTCATCACTGTAATCGCAGCGCAGCCAGTGCAGCTTGCTGCTGTTGAGCTCCGCCGGTTGCGGCTGGCGACTCACGGCGATGACGGGCGCGGCGCCCGCCGCCAGCCAGTGTTCGACCAGGGCGCTTCCCAGCCCACCGCCGGCGCCGATCACCACGACACTCTCTTCCATGACGAGCCCCCTTGTGGCGAGTGTGATGGCCTTCTCCATCGCCCCGCGCTTTTCCTGATAGGCTGATACGCGCCTTCCAGCCTGCGGGATCAAGCGGTTATGGAGGCGATCTTGTGTGGATCCCGCCGTCGTCGGCGGATCCATTCCTATACTGAGGGAAAACCGCAGCGGGTGCTGCCAGCGCAACCAGAAGCACGAGAGTGACCATGATGTCCAAAGACGGGGAAGAGCGTAAATCCATCCTGACCGAGAGCGGCACCAACGAGCTCGAGATCATCGAATTCCACCTCAAGAAGCAGCTGCCCGATGGCCGCGAGAAAATAGCCTATTACGGCATCAACGTCGCCAAGGTGCGCGAGGTGATCCGGGTGCCGGAGACCACCGACTACCCCAATGCCCAGCGCCACATGGTGGGGGTCTTCTCCCTGCGCGAGCGGCTGATCCCGCTGGTGGATCTGGCCGGCTGGCTCGGCATCCGCACCAACCCGGACAACAGCAACAAGGTGGTCATCGTCACCGACTTCAACAAGATGGCAAACGGCTTCCTCATCGACAGCGTCAGCAGAATCCACCGGGTCTCCTGGGAGGATGTGGAGTCCCCCAGCCAGTTCCTGGAGGCGGGCGAGAATGACTGCGTGGTGGCGGTGGTCAGGCGCGACGGCAACCTCATCATGATCCTCGACTTCGAGAAGATCATCGCCGACATCAACCCAGAGCTGAGCATGGAGAAGTACGATGTGACCCAGGATCGCAAGGTCATCATCGACGATCGCATGATGGCCATGCGCCAGGCCAAAACCATTTTGGTGGTGGACGACTCCGCCTTCATCCGCAAGATGATCGAGACCACCCTGCGCACCGCGGGCTACAACGTGGTGACCGCCAAGGACGGGGGTGACGGGCTGGAGATGCTGATGGAGTTCGATCGCCTGTCGCAGGAGGAGAAGATCCCGGTGGCCGAGTTCGTCAGCGGCATCATCACCGACGTGGAGATGCCCCGCATGGACGGCATGCACCTGCTCAAGCGGCTGCGCGATACCCCCGCCTTCAAGACCACCCCCATCGTCATGTTCTCGTCGCTGATGAGCGATGACAACCGCCACAAGGCGCTGCAGCTGGGCGCCAACGACACCATCACCAAACCGGAGCTGGGCCGAATGGTCGGCATGATGGACAACTTCCTGCTCGGTATCCCCATCCCCAGACCCGGCAACCTGTGAGGCCGCCGGACGGCCACGCAAGCAAAAGGGCGCCGAGGCGCCCTTTTGCTGCTTGATGGCTCAGCCCAGCCAGAGATAGAGCTGGTGAGCCGCCACCCCGGCGCACAGGCCGCCGATGGTGTGGGCCACGATGGCGCGAGAGGTGAGATGGCGATAGCCGAGCGCATCCAGCATGGCGGTGTGGGTGCTCAAGAAGCCGCTCCAGCACATGCCCATGGCGGTGAACACCGCCACCTCGTTGCCAGTGATCCAGCCCTTGCCGATGAAGGGGGGCACCAGCGACATGGCGGCCCCGACCGCCCCCAGCGAGGTGACCGGGAAGGCCACCAGCTCGGCATGGGTGAAGCCGAACAGCAGCTCGAACAGCCAGCCCACCTTGGCCGCCAGCACCGGCAGCAGCGCTACCCCCTGAAAAGCCTCACCGCTGTAGCCCTGCTCGCCCGGGCCGAAGGTCAGCAGCATCACGAAGGTGCTGATGATGAGCACCCCCGGGATCACCGCCATCCCCAGCTCCACCCCGGACTTGCCACCGTCCAGCAGGGCGTTGAGCACCCGCAGCCAGGTAGGGGCGACTTCCTGGCTCAGACCCGGTTTGGCCCCCACACTCGCCACCTCGTCGGTGATCGGAACCTCCCCCACCAGCGGGCGGATCATCCGCTGCATCAGCCGGGTCGACACCACGGAGCCGATGAGGGCGCCGAGCAGACCGATCAGCGCCGCGCTGGCGGTGGACTCGCCGCCCGGCAGTTGCAAGGTCGCCATGAAGGTCACCACGATCAGCCCCATGCCGAAGGCGGTGCCGAAGTTGGTGAGCGACACCAGCTGCCAGGGGGTGAAGCCCTTGCGAAAGCGGCTGTCCTTGGCGAGGCTGATCACCGCCGGGTTGTCAGAGAAGAAGGTCATCAGGGCCGCCAATGCGGTGCGCCCCGGCAGCCGGAACACCGGCTTCATCAGCGGAGCCAGCAGCACCTCCAGCAGGCGGATCACCCCGAACTCGCTGAGCAGCTGGCTGAGCGCGCCAGACAGCACGGTAATGCCCATGATGAAGAGCACAGTGTTGAGCAACAGCTGGTGGGCGGTGTTGAACAGGGTGTTGACCAGGGCGGAGAGGCCCATCTGGCTGCCGAGGTAGCCAAACAGGCTGCCGAGGATAACCAGCACCAATACCGGCTCCAGCCAGCGGCGAAGGGAGGCCGCTCCCTGGTGAGAATCTTTAACTACTTGATTTTCCATACCAATCCTGAAATCTGTCGCTGTGTGGTGAGTATTGTTGTTATGGCACCCATAAAGCAGGAGCCCTTGTCTTGCGACAAGGGCTCCTTGAATGACTCTTCCTGCTGGCCGCGAACCCGTGCCATACGGATTGACGCTTCGCCGCGCCAGCGGCTGAACCAGGGAAGAAACACGGGTGGCCGGACGATCCTGTCCAGTCTGTCCGTCTCGCGCCAGCGCGCCGGCCCACGGCCAGCCCGGCGACGAAACGGGGCGGCAGTATAACAACTGGGGCCTGCCAGCGAAACAAGGGGGGAGACCTGCGCCTTGCCACCCCCTCGCCTGTGCTGGCCGCCAACGAGCTCTACGGCTTCACCCCTTCGCTCTTCAACCACTTGCGCAGCCGGCCGTTGGCATTGTGATAGGGCGAGGCGGTATTGAACTGGATCATCCGCCCCAGCGGCCAGCGCTCATACCAGGGGCGACCGTACAGCTCATCGTTGCTGCGCTGCCCGATCAGCTCGACGATGCGGGCCCTGGCCGCCACCAGCCGGGTCAGCAGCTGCGGGTAGGTCAGCCCCTCATAGTCCCGATAGAATTTGTGCGCCAACCCGCCCAGCTCGTTCCATTTAAAACCGGTCTCGGGAAAATCCACCGGCAGACCCGCCGCATCCCGCTCGATCCACTTGATCAGCAGCTCATTCCAGCCGATGAGGTAGGCCACCAGATTGGCCACGCTCATGCGGGTGCCCTTGCTGTGCCCCTCCATCACCGGCTGCCGTGTCAGGCCCTCGGGGACGGCCTGCAAGGCCTTGAGCAGCTTGCCGAAGTTCATCTCGATGGCGAGCAGCAGCTCGGCCTTGTCAGCAGGGATCCCCATCACTTTTCTCCTGAATGCCCGCCACCCGACAAGCGGCGGGCGAGATTGCCGTCCACGGCCGGCGCGGGTAAGCTCGCCCCATCGGCCATCCATCTACTCATCCAGCAGCACCATGAACGACCTCGTGACCTACATCAGGGCCATCCATCGCCAGGCCGGGCCGGCGATCATCGTCCGCCAGCAGAGTGAACAGTACAGCGAGCAGGACGAGAGCGGCACCCTGACTCATCACCGGCAGACCCATTACTGGTTTGCCAACGACGTGGTCATCTGCCACCAGCTGGAGCTGGACGAAGAGCCCTCTCCGCAGATCTGCCCGGAGTGCTGGATCAGCTACTGGGTGGTCACCAGCCCCATTCCCATCACACCTGTGCGCAAGTTGTTCCACAACCCCTGCCAGGAGGCCTTCTGGCTCAAGATGCAGCAGATCACGCCAGCCGGCTGACCCGCTCTACCGGTAACCAACTCCCCATCAATACTGCTTGGTCTTGGAGGCAAACCCCGCCAGGAACAGCCCGGTCAGGAACATGCCGCAGAAGGCCTCGATGGCCGACAACAGCTGGAGCGGGGAGGAGGTCTGGGAGATGTCGCCATAGCCCAGGGTCACGAAGGTGACGATGCTGAAGTAGAGCGAGCGGCCCAGATGGTGGTAGGTAACCGAGGCCGGCGCCAGAAAATAGGTCAGGGTCGCCAGCAGGATCACCCCCATCGACAGCAACAGGCTGCGGATCGGCCGCTCACCAAAACCCCAGGTGATGAAGCTGATGAACTTGGCGGCGCACTTCAGGTAGCACAGCAGGGTGAGCCAGCCTTTCTTGAGCCAGCCGCTGCGCAGCCAGCACTCCTTGAACAGCTCTCTGGGGCTCGCCAGCGACTTCATCTCGTGCAGCTTCTCCTTGTAGTAACACTCGCCGGCATCGACGGTATCGCCCACGCTGGAGAAGAGCCGCTTGGCGTTGCGGTAGAGCTTGCTGGCTTCGCTGTGATCGACCCGGCCATTCTCGTTGTAGGCCACCTGCACCTTGTCCAGGTTGGTGTGCTCCATGGTGGCGTCGAAGTTCTTGGCCCGCACGTTGAAGTTTTTCAGCACCGCCCGGGAGGAGTGAAAACGGATCTCCTCGCACTCGATGGTGAAGTCCTGAAACACCCCGTCCTCCAGCGCCAGCTCCCGCTTCTTGGCCCAGGCCCTGTGGTCCCACAGCAGGGAGTCGAACAGATCGAGCCCGATCACCCCGCCGTTGACCCTCACCCCCTTGGCCGAGCAGTGCCACAGATAGACCTTGGAGTTGTTGACGGCGCCATCCAGCGAGAGCTCGTCCAGGCAGGTGAAGTCGAGCAACCGGCCGGAGATGATGGGGCTTTTCAGCTCGACGCCGCCGATGTTGAGCAGGCGGTGCTTGCCCAGCACCTGGGCCTCCCCCTTGTTGTTCTCGGAGACCGAGAGCAGGCTCTGCACCCGCTTCACCTCGTCCTTGCCGTGCTTGCCGGCCAGCCACATGCAGTAGGGTTCAAAGCGCGTCTCGGCGCGGATCAACCCGCTCTTGCGCAGGGACTCCAGCGCGCTCGAGGCTGTCTCATAGAGCCTGATCTTGTCGTCGCTCATGTAGAGACACAGGCTCAGCACGCAGCGGGAGCTGATGAAGCGGGCAATGCCGATCTGGAAGATCACCTGCTTGTCGATCTTCTGCTCCGTCATCCAGTCGTCGAAATGGGGCAGCGACGCCACCAGCAGATCCCAGATCAGGGGATAGTCGTTGGCCCGGCGCCACTCGTTGAACTGTTCGGGGGAAAGCTGCCAAAGCTCTGTAGCATTCATGGATGACCTCGCTCAAAAAACGGTTCCGTTTACCTGCTCCGGGCCTGGTACCCGATAAGCCTGCATGACCCGAACCGGGCAGGAGACGGACTCAGCAAGCCATCATACTAGCCGAGCCGACGAAGTCACTGATGGGGAGGGGACAGGGTGAGCCATGCGACAACTTGGCGCCGGTTGGCCCATTTATTGTCCGCAGTGAGTGCCAAATAGCGGCAAACAGGCAAAGAAAAAGCCCAGCATTGCTGCTGGGCTTTTGAATTGGCTCCTCCTACTGGACTTGAACCAGTGACATACGGATTAACAGTCCGCCGTTCTACCGACTGAACTAAGGAGGAATTAACTATCGGAGACCAGATATCGCTATCTCGTCGCCTTTATTGTGGTGCCCAGAGACGGAATCGAACCGCCGACACGGGGATTTTCAATCCCCTGCTCTACCGACTGAGCTATCTGGGCAAATGGTGCCGGCTACCGGAATCGAACTGGTGACCTACTGATTACAAGTCAGTTGCTCTACCTACTGAGCTAAGCCGGCACACTTTAAACCATTGTGCATGAACAAGTTTTTATTTCATGGCACCAAAATTTGGTGCCCAGAGACGGAATCGAACCGCCGACACGGGGATTTTCAATCCCCTGCTCTACCGACTGAGCTATCTGGGCGTGGGCGCTATTAAACGGATTTTAAGGCAGGTGGTCAACGGGAAATTTCACTTTTTGTCTCGTTCGTCTCTTTTTTGCTCAGGATCATCCATTTCCAGCACTTCTTCCTGCTCGGCACGGTTCTGGCGGCCCCAGACTCTGGGTTCCTCCCCCTTCAGCAGGCGGGCAATGTTCTCGTGATGGCGGATCAGAATGAGGCAGGAGAGCAGCGACACCGGCAACGTGTATTCCGGTTTGAGCAGGTAGGTAAAGAGCGGGGTCAGCAATACGGTAATGATGGAGGCCAACGACGAATAGCCGCTCACCAGCAGCACCAGCAACCAGGTGCCGATCACCGCGCCCCCCATGGTGAAACCGATGGGCATCATGGTGCCGAGCGCCGTGGCCACTCCCTTGCCGCCACGAAAGTGGAAGAAGATGGGGTACATGTGGCCGAGACAGGCAGCCACCCCGATAAAGCCGAGGTAGACGGGTTTGATCTGCAGATACCAGGCGAGGTAGACGGGAGCCGTGCCCTTGAGCACATCGAGCAGCAACACCACCACGGCCGCCAGCCGGCCACCGAGGCGCAGCACATTGGTGGCCCCCGGGTTGTGGGAGCCGTGATCACGGGGATCCGGCAGACCCGTGATGCGGGAAACCAGCACCGCACTGGACAGCGAGCCGCCCAGGTAGGCCAGAATAATCATCAAAATCGTCAGGGCCGTCATCTTGGTCGTTTTTACCACGATATGAATGGGGTATGATGCGGGCCACATTCTCTGGCGCCGACGTGGGGTTGCCCAACGCGTGTCGCCCAAACCGGCCGCCGGCACTCATCCGCTGGCCAGGCCTGCATCCCTGCGCTGTCATCACAGCCCATCAAGAGTAAAGAAGAAGTACTGTCATGGACAAGGTGTTTATTCGCGGACTCGAGGTTTTGACCACTATCGGTGTATACGAGTGGGAGAAAGGCATTCGCCAGAAGCTCTGTTTCGACCTCGAGATGGGGTTCGACAACCGCCCCGCCGCCGCAACCGACGATATCAAGCTGGCACTGGATTACGCCACCCTCTCTCGCAAGATCTGTGATCACGCCTCCAGCAAGGTAGTGGAGCTGGTCGAAACCATGGCCGAACAGGTCGCCATGCTGGTGCTGGCCGACGAACGAGTGCAGTGGGTCAAAGTCACCCTGACCAAACCGGGCGCCGTCCCCAACGCCGCCGGCGTCGGTGTCGAGATCCTGCGTCACCGCACCCCGGCCGCGAGCGCCAACTGATGACCCGCATCTATATCAGCCTGGGTTCCAGCCAGATGACAGGGAGTGCTGCATGACCTGTATCTACATCAGCCTGGGTTCCAACCAGATGACAGGGAGCACCGCATGACTCGTGTCTATATCAGCCTGGGATCCAACATCGAGCGGGAGCGTCATATCCGCGCCGGCCTCGATGCGCTGCAGGCCGAGTTTGGCGAGCTGCAGGTCTCCCGGGTGTTCGAGAGCGAGGCGGTGGGCTTCAACGGCCGCCCCTTCTACAACCTGGTGGTGGGCGCCGATACCGAGCTGCCGCTGGCGACCCTGTGCCAGCGACTGCGAGCCATGGAGTTTGCCCACGGCCGCGAGCCGGACGCCAAGAAGTTCGCCCCGCGCACCCTGGATCTCGATCTGCTGCTCTATGGCGAGCTGGTCTGCGAGACGCCGCTGGTGCTGCCGCGCGGCGAGATCCTCAGCAACGCCTTCGTGCTCTGGCCGCTGGCCGAACTGGCACCTGCCCTGCGCCATCCGCTGGATGGCCGCACTCTCGGTGAGCTGTGGGAGGGTTATGACAAGGCCTCCCAGCGGCTCTGCCCCATCCCCTTTCACTGGGCTGCGGGCGAATTGCAGCACCACTGAACAACAAGGGCACCCACGGGTGCCCTTGTTGTTGATGGACGGAGCTGATAACGGATAAGAAACCGTGATTGGGCCTGCGCCGGTGCAAGTGGCAGGATGGCCGCCATCACAGGAGAACCCCATGCCACTCGATACCATTCACGACTTCAACTGCCGGCTGCTGGCCGGGCTGCCCCATCAGCGCTTCGAGCACGAACCCATCCTCGATTACGCCACCGATGAAAAGGTGAGAGCCCGCCTTGGCTGGCAGGCCGAGTTCAGCAAAACCCTGTTTCTCAAGTTCAAGGATGGTCGCTTCGCCCTGCTGCTGACCCACAGGGACGGCCGACTCGACAACAAGGCGGTCAAGGCGGCGCTCGGCGCCAAGCCCTCCATCTGCACCGCCGACGAGATGCAGGCCCAGATCGGTTGCCTGCCGGGCGCGGTCTGCCCCTTCCTGCCCCGCGCCGACATTCCGTTGCTGGTGGATCCCACTCTCATGGCCCACCACGCCTTTACCTGGACGCCGGGCCACCCCGAGCAGACCTTCCTGCTGGAAACCGCCCACCTGGCCGGGCTGCTGACCCAGCTGCCCTGCCAGGTGAGCTACCTGCCAGCCCCCTGAGCCCGCGGCTCAGCGCTTGTCCCGCGCCAGCTGGGCGAAGATCAGCGCCGCCAGCATCGACATCAGGCCGATGCAGAGGTAGGTGAGGTGAAAGCCTCCCAGCCACTGACCATCCGCCGCCGACGAGCCGGCAGAGAAGAGCCCCAGCAGGCTGGCGGCGATGGCCACCCCCAGGCTCATGGAGAGCTGCATCACCACCGACAGCAGGCCGTTACCGCTGCTGGCAAACTCTGGGCTGAGATCCTGCAGGGTCAGGGTGTTCATGGCGGAGAACTGCAGCGAGTTGATGGCGCCGAACACCATCAGCCAGCCCAGCAGCACCCCGTAGGGGAGCTGGTTGTCGATGAGGGAGAAGCTGGCGATCATCACCCCGAGCGCCAGGGTGTTGCCGATCAGGATGCGGCGATACCCGATGCGCGGAATGAGCTTGTTCACCAGCGTCTTGGTCAACATGGCCCCCAGCACGGTGGGGATCATGGTCATCCCCGCCTTGCTAGGCGAGAAGCCGAGCCCCAGTTGCAGAAACAGCGGGGTGAGAAACGGCATGGCGCCGCTGCCGAGCCGGGCAAACAGGTTGCCCCAGATACCGATGGCGAAGGTGCTGGTCTTGAACAGCCCCAGCCCGAACAGCGGCTCCTCGGCATTGGCGGCGTAGAGCCAGTAGCTCGCCATGGCGGCCAGCCCGAACAGCAGGGCAAACAGCGCCCAGCCGGTGGAGATGCTGTGCTCTCCCAGCCCCTGCAGGCCCACCGACACCAGCACCATGCCGGCGCTGAACATCACGAATCCCTGCCAGTCGAACTTGGCCGTGCTCTGGCGCAGATCCGGCATGAAGTACCAGCTCGCGATAAAGCCGAGCAACCCCACCGGCAGGTTGATGAGAAACACCCAGTGCCAGCTCGCTACCTCCACCAGCCAGCCCCCCAGTGCCGGGCCGATGAGCGGCCCCACCAGGCCGGGGATGGTGACGAACGACATCACCCGCAGCAGCTCGTGCTTGCTGTAGACCCGCAGCACCGCCAGCCTGCCCACCGGCATCAGCAGGGCGCCACCAATCCCCTGCAGCACCCGCGCCGCCACCAGCAGCGGCAGGGAGTTGGCAGCCGCGCAGGCCAGGGAGCCCAGAGTAAACAGCAGGATGGCGGCCAGATAGATGCGGCGGGTGCCGAATCGGTCCGCCAGCCAGCCGGAAGCAGGAATGAGCAGCGCCACCGTCAGCATGTAGGCGATGATCACCGACTGCATCTGCAGCGGGCTCTCGCCCAGGGTCTCGGCCATGCTTGGCAGGGCGGTGTTGAGGATGGTGCCATCCAGCGTCTGCATGAAGAAACCGACCGCCGTGAGCGGCGGCAGCCATTTGCGCTGGGCAGGGGTCACCATGTGTGTGCTATCGGGCATCTGCATCCACCTCCTCTTCAGACAAAAAAAGACCCGCACAAGCGCGGGTCATCTCATTACATCAGGCATCAGGCTGGCCGAGCATGGCTCTGAGCTGCTCTTCCAGGCTGGGCTCGGGCGCCTTGAGCGTCTCAAGGAACAACCGCTCTATGCCCGCCTTGTCCTGACTTTTCACGATGAATACCAGCCGGGACTGGGCCTTGCCTTCCGGCCACTCTCCCAGCGCCTGCAGCGGATAGAGCTGGCCATGAACGCCGTGGATCACCACCGGCTGGCTCTCTCCCTCCAGCTGCAAGATGCCCTTGAGCCGCAGCAGCGCATCGCCGTATTGCGCCTGTACCGCGTCGATGGCGGCCAGCAGGCGGGACGGCTTGAGCGGCTCGCCGATGCGCAGGGCGAAACTCTCGATATTGCCGTGCTCGAAGTGGGTCGGCGCGGCCGTGCCCACCTTGGCGGCGAACGGCTTCATCTTCGGCTGCATCGGTGAGGCCAGCCCCTGTTTCGGGGCTTCGGTGCGCAGCCAGGCCAGCAGCTGGCGCACATCGCGCCCGGCCGCCTCGTTGTAAGCCCCCAGCTTCTCCAGCACTGCGGGCGAGAGCACCCCGTTGCTGACCCGTTCGATGGGGGCCGCCGGATTGAGGGCCGCCAGCTGGGCTTCGACTCGCTCCAGCGTCTCTTCATCCACCAGATCGCCCTTGCTCACTACCAGCAGATCCGCCAGCGCCACCTGTTTCACCGCTTCATACTGAGCCGCCAGCTGCTGCTCGATATGGCCGGCATCCACCACGGTGACGGTGCCGTCGAAACGGTAACGCTGGGCGATAAAGCCCTCTTCCCTCAACGTGAACAGCACGGGGGCCGGGTCAGCGAGGCCAGTAGTCTCGATGATGAGTCGCTTGAACGGTTTGATCTTGCGCTGAATGGCCTTCATAAACAGCCCCTGCAGCGCCTCCACCAGAGAGCCCTGCACCGAGCAGCAGATGCAGCCGGAATCGAGCAGCACCACCTGCTCGTCCACCTGCTGTACCAGGTGGTGATCCAGCCCCACCGAGCCGAACTCGTTGATCAGCACAGCGCACTCGCCAAGCTCGGGCTGCTTGACCCAGTGGTTGAGCAAGGTGGTCTTGCCGCTGCCGAGAAAGCCGGTCAGCAGGGTCACAGGGATACGCGTATCTTGCATGTCCGTCATAGGGATGACTCCCCTCTGGTCGGCAGGGTGATGAGTAAGCGAGTGTCTTGCATATCGGTCATGTCAGATCCTTACCGGTTGGCAAACAGGTCGGCGAGCCAGCGGTTTTCGAAACGGCCGTGGGGGTCGAGCTCGCCCTTGAGGGCCAGGAAGTCGTGCCAGCGCGGCAGCAGCGCCGGGAAGTCGTAGAGATCCATCGCCAGGTGCTTGCCGAAGTGCGGGATGCCGCCGAGCGGCACCAGCAGTTGCTGCAGCTCGCGCATCTGCTCCATGGAGCCGTTGACGAAGGTGCCGTCCGCCGCCAGATAGACCAGGAACCCGATCCAGCAGACCGACTGATCATAGGCGGCGCTGAGCCAGGCCTTGGAGGGGCCGGTGCAGCGCAGGATAAAGGGGTAATGCAGCACGCCGGGGTTGGCCTGCTGCCACGCCTGCAGGGTTTCCAGCGCCTCGTTCATGCGATGCAGCGGCACCGCCACCTCGCAGTTGATCTGGGGCGCCGGGATCCCCTTGCAGAGGATCTGGTAGACGTTGCCCACCAGATCGGAGGCATCCTTGAAGCGGCGCACCGTCTCGAAGTGCTCGCCGGCCAGCGCCTCATCCTTGGTGTCCTTGGCCATCTTCTGCAGAGTCGCATCTATGGTGGCATTCATGCGGGCGTCGATGTCGCCCTCCAGCAACAGCGGCTCGCTGCCACCGGCGCGGTAGCGGGCCACCTCTTCCTCGGAGGCCGGATCCACCAGCCAGATGTGGCTCTCGCCGGTCCAGGCGAACCACCAGCTCTTCACCAAGGCGTGCTCGCGATTGAGCCGCTCGTTGTGCGCCAGCAGGAAGGGATAGTCGGTAGTGAACTTGGTGCAGCGCATGATGCGGTTGGGCACGGTCTGCAGGGTGACGTCGAGCAGAATGCCGAGCATCCCCATGCCCATCACGAAGGCGCCGAAGCGTGGATCGCTGCGGTCCACCCGGATGATGTCGCCACTCGCCAGCATCACCGTCATCGCCTCTACCGCATCGCACAGGGCGGACTGGTGCAGCCCCTGGCCGTGAGTGCCGGTGCTGAGCGCACCGCCCAGGGTCTGGATGCCGATGACGCCGGGGGAAGCCGGCAGCATCCGCTCCATGGCGATGAGATCGGCGTAGACGGTGTCGAGCGGGGTGCCCGCCTGATAGGTAACGGTGTCGGCGGTCTGCCCTAGCTGGCCACGCAGGTGGTGCAAGTCCACCAGCAGCGCCTGGC
The DNA here is from genome assembly GCF_027707385.1 of Aeromonas sp. QDB54. Classification (NCBI taxonomy): domain Bacteria; kingdom Pseudomonadati; phylum Pseudomonadota; class Gammaproteobacteria; order Aeromonadales; family Aeromonadaceae; genus Aeromonas; species Aeromonas sp. QDB54. Next base: position 40,200 of record NZ_JAPCIT010000015.1, read on the forward strand.
TGCCCTCGGCATAGACGCTGTGGATGGGTTCGAAGGAGAGGCCGGAGCCGATGAGGCGCAGCTTGCGCTCGGGATTTTCCCGCAGCAGTTGTTGCAGTTCGTCGCGATTCTTCGGACGCCACACCTGCTCCAGTGCGCCGAGCGGATTGGTCCTGGACCAGTTGAACAGCACCTCCCGCTGACCTATCGCCTTGATGCTGTGAAATGCCTGGAACCTGACCGTCATACCGCCCCTCATCTTTATTGACGTCAAAATGAGCGCCAATTCTACCGAAAAGCGGGGCGCAAGGCATGAAAAACAAGCCCCTACAGTCGGGGGTGGATAGGGGAGAGCGCCTCTCCCCTCGCCTCAGCGCGTCTGCTGAGTCAGTGCCAGCAGCATGCCGAATCCCACCAGCAGCCCGCCAAACACCCGATCAATCCAGTGGCGCACCGCCAGCAGCCGACCCCGCACCGAGTCGGTGGAGAAGAAGATCGCCACCGCACTGAACCAGACGGCGTGGGCCAGCACGATGAAGGCGCCGTAACCGAGCTGGACCGCCAGCGGCGTCTGCGGCTGCACCACCTGCATGAACAGACTGACGATGAAGATGGTGGTCTTGGGGTTGAGCACATTGGTCAGAAAACCGGTGCGCAGCGCCCCTAGGCTGGAGAGGGCGGGCTGCTCGGCCAGCACCTCGGCGGTCACCGGTTTGGCCCGCAGCATCTTGATGCCAAGGAAGATGAGGTAGGCAGCCCCCGCCAGCTTGATGAGACTGAACAGCCAGAGCGACTGCTGGATCAGCAGCCCCACCCCGAGCAGGGTGTAGGTGACGTGCACGCAGACCCCGGCGCCGATGCCGAGCGCCGTCAGCACCCCGCTGCGACGCGAGAGCAGCAGGCTGTTGCGCGACACCATGGCGAAGTCGGGCCCCGGGCTGATGACGGCAAAGAAGGTAATGGCTACTACGGCTAACAATTCGGTCATGAAAATAGTCCTGATCACATGGAATATCGGCTATTTTATTTGGCCATAGCACCAATAACGAACGATAACTTCTGACATGAACGGTGAGAATGATTCACAGAAAAGCCTGTCGCTGCCGGCCCTGACCGCGCTGCGCTGTTTCGAGGTGGCGGCCCGTACCGAACACTTCAGCCGCGCCGCCGACGAGCTGCACCTCACCCACGGCGCGGTCAGCCGGGCGGTACGCCTGCTGGAAGAGGATCTCGGGGTCATGCTGTTCGAGCGGCGCCAGCGCCGGGTCTTTCTGACCGAGGCGGGGGATCGGCTCTATCAGGCGGTCAGGGAGGGGCTGGGCGGCATCCGCCAGACGGCGCAGGCGCTGCGCCGGCAGGGGCGGCCGACGTCGCTGGTCATCTCCTGCGAGCCAACCCTGCTGATGCGCTGGCTGATCCCGCGCTGGCCCGCCTTCCAGGCCCTGCATCCCGAGCTGGACGTGCACCTGATGGCCGGTGGCGGTGCCCTCAGCTTCGGCAGCGGCATCGATCTCGCCATCCGGCGCAACGACTTCCAGTGGCCGGCCGAGCTCTACAGCCAGCCGCTGTTCGAGGAGCTGACCGGGCCGGTCTGCCAGCCGGGCAAGGTGGCACAGTTCTTCGAGACGGGGGCCAACGGCCCGGCCCTGCGCCCTGCAGCCCCCCGCCTGCACACCAAGACCCGGCCGGGAGCCTGGCAGGAGTGGTTGCAGCACGCCGGCCAGTCCGCCGGCGAGGAGGCGCCGGGGCAGACCTTCGAGCATTTCTACTTCAGCCTGCAGGCGGCCGTCGCCGGGTTGGGGGTCGCCATCGGCCCCTACCGGCAGGTGTGCGACGACATCGAGGCCGGCCTGCTGGTGGCGCCGCTCGGCTTTTGTCCCGACGGCACCGGCTACCACCTGCTCGCCCCCGCCCCGCCCGCTCCCGGCAGCGCCCACGCCAGGCTGGCGGAGTGGCTGCAATCCCTCACCTGATGGCTCAGGCAGAAGCCAGCTGCGCCGTGCGGTCGACCTGAGGCTGGGCCAATGCAGCCTGAAAGTCGCGCAGCGGCAGCGGACGGCCAAACAGATAGCCCTGCAGGTAGTCGACGCCTTTGCGTTTCAGGTAGTCGGCCTGCTGGCGCGTCTCCACCCCCTCGGCAACCAGCGCGAGGCCGAGCCGGGTCCCCAGATCGATCACGTTGTCGACTATGTGCTCGGACAGGGATTCGGTGCCGATCCTGCCGATAAATGACTGATCTATCTTGAGATAGTCCACATGGAACTGCTGCAGGTAGTGCAGGCTGGAGTGGCCGGTGCCAAAATCGTCCATGGCCAGCCTGACCCCCATCTGGTCGAGCTGGCGAAACAGCATCAGGGTCTGGGGATCCGCCACCAGAAGCTCCCGCTCGGTCAGCTCCAGCACCAGTACTACCTGGCCCGGCGCGAAGTGATCGAGGAAGCGCCGGCACTCGGCAAGCAGCGCCATGTCGCGACAGTGGGCGGCACTGATGTTGAAGCTGATGTGAAACCCGTCGGGCACCAGGTCGCGCTCCATGCTCAGCTCGCGGGCCACCTCCTCCATCAGCAGGCTGGTCATCGGCACGATCAGACCGCTCGCCTCCGCCTGGGGGATGAAGAAATCCGGGCGGATCAGCCCGGCCGTCGGGTGCTGCCAGCGCATCAACACCTCGGCCCCGATCACCCGCTCGCTCCCCGCCGCCACCAGCGGTTGCAAATAGGGCACAAACTCCCGATTGCGCAGGGCTCGCGCCAGCTCGACCTCCGGTGAACGGGGCCGTCCCAGCAGCCACCAGATGAGCAGGGCGAAGCCGAGGGAGATCCCCAGCAACAGCAAAATGGCCCAGCGCCTGGCCTGCCACAGGGAGTTCCAGAACGAGGGCACCTCGTGCCCGGCATAGATCGAGAGCGGATAGCGGCTGGAGTGGATCTCATGGCTGGCCAGCATCGGCTGCGGCTGTCCCCCTTCGCTCAGCACGCCCCGCTCATCCAGCCACTGCTGCCCCACGTGCAGCAGCAGGGTGCAGGGCCGTCCGCTCAGCACCAGCATGAAGCGCAGGTACTCGCCGTCTATGGTGCTGAAAGCGGCCCCCTTGCCATGGCTGTCGCGCAGGGCCAGCAGGGGGTGGTGGGCCCGCACCTGGTTGCCCGCCAACAGCAGCAGCCGTCCACCGCTGTAGCGCTCGAGCCGATCCGGCCACTGGATGGCACCGAACAGCGAGTTGCAGTAGATCCCGTTCTCCCCCACCAGGTTGACGGTGCGCACGAAGGGCACCAACGCCACCTGCTGGCGCAGGGTGAACAGGGCCTGCTCGCACGGCTGATCGATGAAGGGAAAGAGCGAGCGGTTCGCACTCTCGGCGTGGGCCAGCATGGTTTCCATCAGGGTCACCGCCTGTCTGGCGGAGTGCTCGGACTGACGATCCAGAGCGTGCATATGACTGTTGTAGATGGCCCAGCCGCCGAGCGAGAAAGGCAGGCTGAACAGCAACAGGGTGCAGCCAAGACGGAGCCAGGGACGGGAGAAATCCAGATTGGGCAGCGACATCGACATAGCGGGACCAGACAGCAAACATGGCAGCCCACCTTAACAGCCGATGCTGAACCCAGCCCTAATGTGTGCAAAAAACAACCAAGCATGCCCAGAACAAAAACAAAAGCCCCGGCACGGACCGGGGCTTTGCATCAGCACGGGAGCGCCATGACGGCGCCGACCCTTACACCGCTTGCTGCAGGATCACCGCATCGGCCTTCTTGGTGTAGGAGGCGATCTCGTTGAAGTTGAGGTAGCGATAGGTGTCGGCCGCAGTGGCGTCCAGGGTCTTGGCGTACTGCAGGTACTCGGCCACGGTCGGGATCTTGCCGATGATGGCGGCAACCGCAGCCAGCTCGGCAGAGGCCAGATAGACGTTGGCACCCTTGCCCAGACGGTTCGGGAAGTTGCGGGTGGAGGTGGAAACCACGGAGGCCCCTTCCGCTACCCGCGCCTGGTTGCCCATGCAGAGGGAGCAGCCCGGGATCTCGATGCGGGCACCGACCCGGCCGAAGATGCCGTAGTAGCCCTCTTCGGTCAGCTGATCCTTGTCCATCTTGGTGGGCGGGGCGATCCACATGCGGGTCGGCAGCTCGCCCTGATACTTCTCGAGCAGTTTGCCGGCGGCGCGGAAGTGACCGATGTTGGTCATGCAGGAACCGATGAACACCTCGTCGATCTGGTCGCCAGCCACGTCGCTCAGCAGACGGGCATCGTCCGGATCGTTCGGCGCGCACAGGATCGGCTCCTTGATGGTGGCCAGATCGATCTCGATGATTTCGGCGTACTCGGCATCCTTGTCCGCTTCCATCAGCACCGGGTTGGCCAACCACTCTTCCATCCCCTTGATGCGGCGAGTGATGGTGCGTACATCGCCGTAGCCTTCGGACAGCATCCACTTCAGCATCACGATGTTGGACTTCAGATACTCGATGATCGGCTCTTTATCCAGCTTGATGGTGCAACCGGCGGCGGAACGCTCGGCGCTGGCGTCGGCCAGTTCGAACGCCTGCTCCACCTTCAGGGTCGGCAGACCTTCGATCTCGAGGATGCGGCCGGAGAAGATGTTCTTCTTACCCGCTTTCTCGACGGTCAGCAGCCCTTTCTGGATGGCGGCGTAGGGGATGGCATGGACCAGGTCACGCAAGGTGATGCCCGGCTGCAACTCGCCCTTGAAGCGCACCAGCACGGATTCCGGCATATCCAGCGGCATCACGCCGGTGGCGGCGGCGAAGGCCACCAGACCGGAGCCCGCCGGGAAGGAGATGCCGATGGGGAAACGGGTGTGGGAGTCACCACCGGTACCCACGGTATCCGGCAGCAGCATGCGGTTCAGCCAGGAGTGGATGACGCCGTCACCCGGACGCAAGCTCACGCCGCCACGGTTCATGATGAAGTCCGGCAGGGTGTGGTGGGTCTGTACGTCGATGGGCTTGGGATAGGCCGCGGTGTGGCAGAAGGACTGCATGGTCAGATCGGCGGAGAAGCCGAGGCAGGCCAGATCTTTGAGCTCGTCGCGGGTCATCGGGCCCGTGGTGTCCTGGGAACCGACCGTGGTCATCTTGGGTTCGCAGTAGGTGCCCGGGCGGATGCCCTTCACGCCGCACGCCTTGCCCACCATCTTCTGGGCCAGGGTGAAGCCCTTGCCGGTGTCGGCGACAGGCTGCGGACGACGGAACACGGTGGAGAACGGCAGACCCAGCGCTTCGCGGGCCTTGTCGGTCAGGCCGCGGCCGATGATCAGCGGGATACGGCCACCGGCGCGCACTTCGTCGATCAGCACGTCGGTTTTCAGTTCAAACTGCGCCAGCACCTGGTCGGTGCCGTGCTTGCAGATCTTGCCGGCAAACGGGTAGATGTCGATGACATCGCCCATCTCCAGTTTGGAGACATCCACCTCGATGGGCAGAGCGCCGGCATCTTCCATGGTGTTGAAGAAGATCGGGGCAATCTTGCCACCGAGGCAGACACCGCCGGCGCGCTTGTTCGGCACGTGCGGAATGTCGTCGCCCATGAACCAGAGCACCGAGTTGGTGGCGGATTTACGGGAAGAACCGGTACCGACCACGTCACCCACGTAAGCCAGCGGGAAACCTTTCTCTTTCAGGGCATCGATGGTCTTGATGGGGCCAATGACGCCATCCTTGTCCGGGGTGATGCCGGGACGGGCGTTCTTCAGCATGGCCAGCGCGTGCAGCGGAATGTCCGGGCGGGACCAGGCGTCCGGCGCCGGCGACAGGTCGTCGGTGTTGGTTTCGCCGGTCACCTTGAACACGGTGACGGTGATCTTCTCGGCCAGTTCAGGGCGGGAGAGGAACCACTCGGCGTCGGCCCAGGATTGCATCACCTGCTTGGCGTGGGCATTGCCCGCCTTGGCCTTCTCTTCCACGTCGTGGAAGGAATCGAACATCAGCAGGGTGTGGGAGAGGCCCTTGGCGGCAAGAGGAGCCAGGGTCCCGTGGTCCAGCAGGTCGATCAGCGGCTGAATGTTGTAACCACCCTGCATGGTGCCCAGCAGCTCGACGGCCTCGGCAGCGCTCAGGATGGGAGAGTGGGCTTCGCCCTTGGCGACGGCGGTGAGGAAGCCGGCTTTGACATAGGCCGCTTCATCAACACCAGGGGGAATACGGGAGGACAACAGCTCTTTCAGAAAGTCTTGTTCGCCGGCGGGCGGGTTCTTCAGCAGCTCGACCAGGGCGGCGACCTGCTCTGCGTCCAGAGGTTTGGCAACCACGCCTTCGGCGGCACGTTCTGCGACGTGTTTACGGTATGTTTCAAGCACGACTAATTCCTCTTTGGTCTTTTTTTGGGGTTCGCCCACGCTCGCGGCGATCGTCCTTGCGGGACACCCGTAGGGTGCCCCCCACTATATAAGTTTTAACGACTAATTAAAATCCAAAGCCTGTACAGATATTCATCAAAACAACATAACCATCTAAAGTTGCTGGTGTTTTACAAACAGATAAATGGCACACCAGAAATAAGTTAACAAAAAGGCAGCATTTGACCGCTATTCGAATGTGCTGCCCAATTGCAGATAGAACATGTCGTTGCCCCCCTCCGCCATGCCGTAGCCGAGGAAGATGGGGCCGAGGAAGCTCTCCACCCCCACGTAGACGGAGCCGGCGGTGAAGGAGCTCTCCATGCTGATGTCTTCGCCCTTGTCCCACACCCCGCCCTGCTCGAGGGAGCCGCCCAGATAGAGCGGCGCCCGCAGCGCGCCGAAGTCGTTGTCCGCCACCCGGTAGATGTAGCGCAGCCCGCCAAACAGGCTGTAACGGCCGCTCAGCTGATAGCGCTGGAAGCCGGACATGCGGAACAACCCGCCCAGATCCTGCACGAACAGCGGCAGCTCTTCCTGGGAGGTAGAGCCCCCACCCTCCAGCAACAGGTTCAGGCTGTGTCTGTCCCAGGACCAGGGCTTGACCATCGCCAGGTGATAGTTGACCCCCTCATAGCGATCATCTATGTCACTGTTATTATCCAGCCGGACGGCGGAGTACCCCCCCTTGATGTCCCAGTAGGCGCCCTGATAGGGGAAGTAGCGGCTGTCGAGGGTATCGTGCTCGAAGCGGACATAGGGGCCCCAGGAGGAGGCATCCACCTTGGCATCCGCCACGTTGCGCACATCGATGTCGCCCACCTTCCCCTCCAACCCGAGCGAGAGGCGGCTCCAGGGCTGGCGATTCCAGCCCACCGCCAGATCGACGTTGGTGAAGTTGTATTCGGAATCGACATAGCTCACCCCGTCCGCCGCCCGCGTCTCCTCGGGCATGAAGATGCGGCGCTGGGTCTTGTCGTAGGCCAGGCTCGCCTCGCCGAAGAAGGTCTGGGAGGGCTCCAGCGGGGTGTAGAAGTCGGTCTTGAAGTGCTTGGCGGTGCCGAGCGATGCCTCGGTCAGCCACTCGGCCCCCCAGTCGTTGACGTTGGTGAGGGTGTAGGACATGCCCACGTTGTAGTTGGAGCTGCTCTCGAAGTCATCGGAGAAGCCGAACTGGAAGTTGAGGTAGCCCGGCCCCCAGTTCTTCTCGCTGGCGTTGACCACCAGCACGTTCTCGCCGCCCCGCTCCTCCACCTCATAGGTGATGCGATCGAACGACTCCAGCGCATAGAGCCGGCGAATGCCCGCCTCCAGGCTCTCGTTGGTCTGGATCTTGTCGGGCCGCACCTTCAGCATGGCGCGCACCGTCTCGTCGGAGAGACGGGACTTGTTGATGATCTCCACCTTGTCGATGTAGTAGGCGGGCTGGCCGCTGCGCTCGGCGCGCCGGCTCAGCTTCTGGTTGCGATAGGCGGTATAGGCAGCGGGCGAGAGAGAGAGCGCATCGAGCTGGGCCGAGGCGCGGTTGGCCACCTGCTCCCCGAGCTTGATCCCCTCCGGCATCAGGGCGAAGTCGGCGATGCCCATGTTGCCGAACTCAGGCGTCAGCAATACGTCCCTGGGCCCCATCAGCGCCTTCTGTTTCTCGGTGCCGACCTGGGTCATGTAGGTGGTGAGCTGATCGATCATGGCCAGCCCCGACTTCAAGGACTCGCGGGTGCGCAGCTTGGCGCTGATGTCCACCGCGATCACCACGTCGGCCCCCATCGCCTTGGCGACGTCTACCGGCATGTTGTTGACGGTACCGCCATCGGCCAGGATGTGTCCCTCCCACTCCACCGGTTTGAGGGCACCGGGAATGGACATGGACGCCTGCATCGCCTTGGCGAGGCTGCCGTGGTCCAGCACGAAGGGGGTCACCGTCTCCATGTCGGTGGCCATGGCGCGATAGGGAATGGGCAGATCGTCGAAGCTCTTCTGCACCGGCAGGTTGGAGGTGGCGTGGCGCAGCAGGCTGGCCATGGACTGGCCCTGGAAGAAGCCGTCGGGGAACTGGACCGAGTCGCCATTGATACCGATGTCGGTACGCAGCTGATACTGCTCGCTCTGCTGCTTCTTGCGCAGGGAGAGCTCGTCGCGCCCCACCTTGTCCTGATAGCCCTTGTTCCAGTCGATGGCCAGGGTGGTGCGCTCCACCTCTTCGGCGCTGAGTCCCATGGCGTACATACCCGCCACGTAGGAACCCATGCTGGTGCCCACTATGATGTCGACCGGGATGCGCTTCTCTTCCAGCACCTTGAGGATGCCGATGTGGGCCGCCCCCTTGGCGCCGCCGCCGCTGAGCACCAGGGCAATTTTGGGCCGCTCGGACTGGGCCGCCGCCATCAGCGGCAGACAGGCCAGCAATATCAGGAACAGGGGGTTCCATCCTCGACGAAAGATGCGCATATGATTTTCCATTGAATCCAGGGCGAGCCAGCTAGGCAGTGAAGCCTACTATAAGGGGCGGCCGGCGAACCGCAACAGTTCGCAGGGGATATCGGCACGCATTGCGACGCTGGCCGCCCATGCAGCGATGTGAGCGCAAACGTAATCCGTCAATAAAGTGGGTCGGCCTATCAAGGGTGACGCCGGGCTGCCGCTAATATGTCCTCAATCCCGTGTTCACACACCCGAGTCACTCCTATGCTTGCAAGCCTGACACTCAAACAGAAAATCCTGGCCACGGTCACCCTGGCCGTGGTGCTCTCCTGCCTGCTGGTAGGCTACTTCAGCCAGCGCTCGGCGCAGCAGCTGATCGAAAGCCGTATGTTCGAGCAGGAGCTGCCCAACCTGACCCAGCGCATCGGCAAGGAGATCGAGAAGGATCTCACCTCGGTCGCCGGCGCCGCCAGACAGCTGGCCAACGATCGCTTCGTGCTGGACTGGGTGGCCCGCGGCATGCCCAAGGAGCAGGAGTCGATCCTGATCGACCAGCTCAAGGACATGGCAGCCCAGTACGGGCTGGTCACCGCCTCATTCGCCGATCGCCAGAGCGCCGCCTACTACAACCAGGATGGCTTCCTGCGCAACCTCACCCCGGAGCAGGATGCTTGGTTCTATGGCTACACCAAGAGCCAGCAAGACCTAATGCTCAGCATCTTTCGCGAGAGCAACGGCGAGGTGAAGCTGTTCGTCAACTTCCAGCAGCTCAATGGCCGCGGCCTCGCTGGCCTCGCCAAGTCCCTCGACAGCATGGTCAGCATGCTCGCCAACTTCCGCATCGGCGACAGCGGCTTCGTGTTCATGACCGACGGCAGCGGCAAGGTGAAACTGCACCCAGACGCCAGCCGCATCGACCGTGACAGCCTGGCCCAGCTGGCAAGCGGCAGCGGCAACCTGCTGAACAAGCAGCCCTTTGCCGCCACCCACGCCGAGATCGACGGCCAGCCGGTGGTGCTGGCCAGCAGCTACATTCCGCTGCTCGACTGGTATCTGGTGGCCCAGGTGCCGGAAGCGGAGATCTATGCCGAACTGGACCGTGCCCGCCTGCACATCCTGCTGGTGAGCCTGGCCATCGCCGCCGGCATGGGGCTGCTCGGCATGCTGCTGGCCGGCTCGGTGAGCCGCCCGCTCAACCAGCTGGCCCGTCTGTTCCGCGAACTCGGCAGCGGCGACGGCGATCTGACCCAGCGCCTCAAGGTGGAGGGGCGGGATGAACTGGCCCAGGTGGCCACCGGCTTCAACAACTTCGTCGCCAAGATCCACGGCTCCATCGAGCAGGTGGCGAGCAACTCCCGCCAGCTCGCCGCCACCGCCAACGAAGTGGCCGCCAAGGCCCAGCTGACTCAGCACAACTGTACCGCCCAGCGCGATCGCACCGTGCAGGTGGCCACCGCCATCCACGAGATGGGCGCCACCGTGAGTGAAATCGCCGGCAATGCCTCGCTGGCGGCCGATGTGGCCAAGCAGGCCAACGAACAGGCCGACGCCGGCGCCCTGGTGGTAGCCCAGGCCCGTCACGGCATCGTCGGCCTCTCCGGCGAGATTGAGCAGGTGGCCGGGGTGATCGAGTCGCTGGCCAGCCAGACCGACTCCATCGGCAGCATCCTCGACACCATCCGCAGCATCTCGGAGCAGACCAACCTGCTGGCGCTCAACGCCGCCATCGAGGCCGCCCGCGCCGGGGAACAGGGCCGCGGCTTCGCGGTGGTGGCCGACGAGGTGCGCAACCTCGCCAGCCGATCCGCCGCCTCCACCGCCGAGATCCAGGGCATGATCAACCGGCTGCAGGAGCAGAGCGCCCGCGCCGTCAGCGCCATGGCCCAGGGCCGCAACCAGAGCCTGGACGTGGTGACCCAGGCTGATGAGGCCAACGGCGCCCTCGGCCAGATCACCGCCCACATCACCCAGATCAGCGACATGAACATCCAGGTCGCCACCGCCACCGAAGAGCAGTCCAGCGTGGTGGGCGAGATCAACCGCAACGTGGAAGACATTAACCAGCTCACCATGGAGACCGCCGACATCGCCCACCAGCTGACCGAGTCGAGCCGCAGCCTGCAGCACCTCTCCGGCGAGCTGGACAAGCTGGTCGGCAACTTCCGGCTTTAAGACTTCTGACATCATGAGGGGCGCTATGGCGCCCCTTTTTGTTGGTTGTTTGTTAACAACAACTCAAGTTGGCGCCAAATCCGTCGATTTATACTCTGACAATTCACATCGTCATGATCAGCGAGGAAAACCCATGCTAGAAGGTAAACTGACGCTCAAATTGCAGCTGATCCTGGCTGTCACCGTGCCCTGTCTCGCCCTGCTGCTGGTGGGCGGTGCCAGCCTCAAGAGCATGGGCACCATCCAGCAGCAATCCACCGAGCTTTACCAGAACACCGCCACCCCCATGCGCGCCATGGCGGAGGTGGTGTCGCGCATTCCCCGCATGCGGGTCGGCATCGACATGATGCTGCTGCAGGATACCTCTCTCAAGGATGCGAAGGGGGTGATCACCCGGGTCAAGGAGAGCCGGGAGGAGGACATTCCCGAGATGCGTCAGGCCATGCAACAGGCCGTCACCGCCCAGACCGACCCCGCCGCCAAAGCCAATGCCCAGCAGTTGCTCAGCCAGTTCGAGGGAATGGCGAGCAACGAGCTGGCTCCCATGCTGCAGGCGCTGGAACAGGGCGACATGGAAGCGGCAAGGGGCATCTATCGGGATCGCTATACCGTCACCTACGGCACCATGCGCAAGGATGCCAACGCCCTGCTCGACGGCCTGATCCAGCAGGCCCAGCAGCGTCATCAGCTCGGTGAACAGAGCTATGCCAGCGGGCGGCTGCAGATGATCAGCATCATCACCGGCGCCATCCTCATCTCGCTGCTGGTCTCGGTACTCATCCTGATGAACCTCAAGCGCCGGGTCGGCTTCCTGCAGCAGTACATCGGCTATGCCGCCGAACACCTGGCGCTGGATTCCCGTGCCCAGCTGAACGGCAATGACGAGCTGGCGGAGATCACGGTGAGCTTCAATCACTTCGTCAGCAAGATCCACAGCGCCATCGAGCAGGTGGCCCGTAACTCCCACCAACTGGCCGCCACGGCCGACGAGGTGGCCGCCAAGGCCCAGCTGACCCAGCAGAACTGTACCGCCCAGCGCGATCGCACCGTGCAGGTGGCTACCGCCATCCACCAGATGGGCGCCACCGTCACCGAGATCGCCGGCAACGCCTCCCTCGCCGCAGAAGTGGCGAGACAGGCCAACGAGCAGGCGGATGCGGGTGCCGGCGTGGTCGCCCAGGCGCGCCACGGCATCGTCGGTCTCTCCGACGAGATTGCACAGGTCGCCGGGGTGATCGAGTCGCTGGCGACCCAGACCGACTCCATCGGCAGCATTCTGGAAACCATCCGCAGCATCTCGGAGCAGACCAACCTGCTGGCACTGAACGCCGCCATCGAGGCCGCCCGCGCCGGGGAGCAGGGTCGTGGTTTCGCCGTGGTGGCGGATGAGGTGCGCAACCTTGCCAACCGCTCCGCCGCCTCCACCGCCGAGATCCAGGGCATGATCAACCGGCTGCAGGAGCAGAGTGCCCGCGCCGTCAGCGCCATGACCCAGGGCCGCAGCCAGAGCCTGGCCGTCGTGACCCAGGCTGACGAGGCCAACGGCGCGCTCGGCCAGATCACCGCCCACATCACCCAGATAAACGACATGAACATCCAGGTCGCCACCGCCACCGAAGAGCAGTCGAGCGTGGTCGGCGAACTCAACCGCAACGTGGAGGACATCAACCAGCTCACCATGGAAACCGCCGACATTGCCCACCAGCTGACCGATGCCAGTCGCGGCCTGCAGCAGCTCTCCGGCGAGCTGGACAAGCTGGTCGGCAACTTCCGTCTGTAGCTTTTGGCTGCCTCGGCACGACTTGCCAGAGGGCGCTGCGGCGCCCTCTGTCGCCACCACGGCAGGCCGTGACGCAGGGGCTTTGCGCCGCCTCCACCCGCCTCTGAAAATGCCCCATAATCAGGAAAATGAGAGGAGGAGTTATGGGCAAGCTGGTAGTGATGATCTTGTTGAGCGGTCTGCTCAGCGCCTGCAGCAGCGGGCCGGTACGGGTACACGGCGCCGACGTGAGCGTGGACGATACCCGGATACGGGTCAGCGACGGGGATCGGGGGGGTTATGGTACCTTCTGTCCGCCGGGGCAGGCCAAGAAAGGGCGCTGCTAGCGCCCTTTTTTACAGTCATACATCTTCTGGTCCGCCTGCTGCAGCAGCTGTTCCAGCGCAGGCGGCGAGCGTCCGTCATAATGTCCCACGCCGATCGAGCAGGTCAGCTGATAGGGTTTGCCACCCTCCTGATTGAAGACGGCCAGAGCCTCGGCAAAACGGGCCAATACCCTTGTTATCTCAAGAGGGCCTGAACCCAGCAGCAGCACCGCAAATTCATCACCCCCCAGCCGGGCAAAAATATCCGCCTCCCGAAAAACCCGGCACATCAGACCGGCCATCTGTTGCAAGGCATCATCACCCACATCGTGCCCAAGCCGGTCGTTGATCTCCTTGAAACGGTTGAGATCGATGAACAGCAGGGTAGCCTCCCGCTCCTGCCGGTGAGCCAGTTGCAGACATTTTTGCGCCAGCAGCATGAAGCCGCGTCGATTGGTAATACCGGTCAGTTCATCGAGCGTAGCCAGCTGGATCGCGGCCAGCTCGCGCTCCACCATGCCGGCCAGATCCGTCAGCAAGTCCTGTTGGCGGGAATCCAGCAGTCGCGGCTTGCGATCAATGATGCACAGAGTACCCAGCTTGTAGCCTTCGCCAATCTGTAACGGGCAGCCGGCATAGAAGCGGATATGGGGTTCACCGGATACCAGTGGATTATCGGCAAAGCGCAGATCCTGCCTGGTATCCTCCACCACGAACAGACCATCACCGAGAATGGCATGCCCACAGAAAGAGACGTCGCGCGGTGTCTCCTGCACCGGCAAACCACAACAGGATTTGAACCACTGCCGGTTTTCATCCACCAGCGACACCAACGAGATGGGCACATCAAACATGCTGCGCGCCATCCTGGTGATCCGATCGAAACGCTCTTCGGCGGAACTGTCGAGAATGGAGATCTGGCGCAATGCGTCGAGGCGCAATCTTTCATTGTCAGGGATAGCCGGTGTTTGCATGGCTGACTCCAGCAAGTGATATGGAAGTCATTAGCATAGCAATCAGCCCCGAACAAATCTCAGCTATATACAAAAACAAAAAAGCCGCTCGATTGAGCGGCTTTTTTACAGGCAGAAGCGAATTACTTCTTCTTCTTGGCCTTGGCGTTCGGCAGGTCGGTGATGGAGCCTTCGAACACTTCGGCAGCCAGACCCACAGACTCGTGCAGAGTCGGGTGAGCGTGGATGGTCAGCGCGATGTCTTCGGCGTCGGCACCCATCTCGATGGCCAGACCGATTTCACCCAGCAGTTCACCACCGTTGGTACCCACAATGGCACCACCGATGACGCGGCCGCTCTCCTTGTCGAAGATCAGCTTGGTCATGCCGTCGGAGCAGTCGGACGCGATGGCGCGACCGGAAGCCGCCCACGGGAAGGTGGCCACTTCGAAGTTCAGCCCTTGTTGCTTGGCTTCCTTCTCGGTCAGACCAACCCAGGCCATCTCTGGCTCGGTGTAGGCGATGGACGGGATCACTTTCGGGTCGAAGTAGTGCTTCTTGCCGGCGATGACTTCGGCAGCCACGTGGCCTTCGTGCACACCCTTGTGAGCCAGCATCGGCTGACCAACGATGTCACCGATGGCGTGGATGTGAGCCACGTTGGTACGCAGCTGCTTGTCCACCTCGATGAAACCGCGCTCGGTCACGGCAACGCCGGCCTTCTCGGCATCCAGCATCTTGCCGTTCGGCACACGACCTACGGCAACCAGCACGTTGTCGTAACGCACCGGCTCGGCCGGGGCGTGCTTGCCTTCGTAGGAGACGTACAGGCCGTCTTCACGGGCTTCAACTGCGGTGACCTTGGTCTCCAGCATGATGTTGAACTTCTTGGCCACGCGCTTGGTGTAGATCTTGACGATGTCTTTGTCGGCAGCCGGTACCAGCTGGTCGGCAAATTCAACCACATCGATCTCGGAACCCAGGGAGGAGTACACGGTACCCATCTCCAGGCCGATGATGCCGCCACCGATAACCAGCAGTTTGCCAGGAACGGTAGTCAGCTCCAGCGCATCGGTAGAGTCCCATACGCGCGGGTCGTCATGCGGGATGAACGGCAGCTTCACCGGACGGGAACCGGCAGCGATGATGGCGTTGTCGAAGGTAACGGTGGTCTTACCGTCTTCCCCGGTCACTTCGAGCGTGTTCGGGCCGGTAAACTTACCGAAGCCGTTAACAACCTGTACTTTACGCATCTTGGCCATGCCAGCCAGACCGCCGGTCAGCTGGTTGATGACTTTCTCTTTCCACAGACGGATCTTGTCGATGTCGGTCTGCGGGGCACCGAAGACGATGCCGTGCTCGGCCAGCGCCTTGGCTTCTTCAATGACTTTGGCGACGTGCAGCAGCGCCTTGGACGGGATGCAACCCACGTTCAGGCAGACGCCACCCAGGGTGGAGTAACGCTCGACGATAATGGTATCCAGACCCAAATCAGCCGCACGGAAGGCAGCGGAATAACCGGCAGGGCCAGCACCCAGTACTACGACCTGGGTTTTGATTTCTTTACTCATCATGACCTCTTTGTCGTTCTTATATCCCCGGACAGCGCAGTCTTAAACCAGAACGAGGCGGCTGCAGCCGTGAAAAAAACGGGGCAAGTTTACAATCCTGTTAACGAAATGAGAAGTAAAAAGGGCAGGCTCTGGGCCCGCCCTCTCACTTACAGGACCAGTCGACGAATGTCGGACAGTACGCCGTTCATGGTGGTGATGAAGCGGGCTCCATCGGCACCATCGATGACGCGGTGGTCGTAGCTCAGGGCCAGCGGCAGCATCAGGCGCGGCGCGAACTCTTTGCCGTTCCACTTCGGCTTCATCTCGGACTTGGAGACACCGAGGATGGCCACTTCCGGCGCGTTGACGATCGGGGTAAAGCTGGTACCGCCGATGCCACCCAGGCTGGAGATGGTGAAGCAACCGCCCTGCATGTCGGCAGCGGTCAGCTTGCCGGCACGGGCCTTCTTGGAGATCTCGGCCAGATCGCGAGACAGCTCCATGATGCCCTTCTTGTTGACGTCGCGCACCACGGGCACAACCAGACCGTTGGGGGTATCCACCGCCACACCGATGTGGATGTACTTCTTCATGATCAGCTTGCTGCCATCTTCGGACAGGGAGCTGCAGAAGCGTGGATGGGCTTCCAGCGCCTTGGCGGCGGCTTTCAGGATGAACACCAGCGGGGTGATCTTCACGTCAGCCTTCTGCTTCTCGAGCATCGCGTTCTGCTCTTTGCGGAACGCTTCCAGCTCGGTGGTATCGGCTTCGTCGAACTGGGTGACATGGGGGATCATGACCCAGTTACGGTGCAGGTTCGGACCGGAGATCTTCTGGATCCGGGTCAGATCGACCTCTTCCACATCACCGAACTTGCTGAAATCGACCTTCGGCCACGCCAGCACACTCATGCCGCTACCGTTGCCAGTGCCTTGACCTGCAGCCGGAGCGGACTCGGCGCGCTTGACCGCATCCTTCACGTAGGCTTGCACGTCTTCTTTGACGATGCGGCCCTTGCGACCGGAGGCTTTCACCTTGGCCAGGTTGACGCCGAACTCGCGCGCCAGACGGCGCACGGCCGGAGAGGCGTGTACGTAGGCATCGTTGGCAACGAAGTCGGAGGCGGCAGAAGCCTGGGCAACCGGAGCCGGAGCAGCGGCAACAGGGGCAGCAGCGACCGAGGCGGCAGCCTGAGCAACCGGGGCAGCGGCGGCGGCCGGAGCAGCACCAGCCACTTCGAATACCATGATCAGGGAACCGGTGGAGACCTTGTCACCCGCCTTCACCTTGATCTCTTTGACCACACCGGCGAACGGCGCAGGCACTTCCATGGAGGCCTTGTCACCTTCCACGGCGATCAGGGACTGGTCGGCTTCAACCTTGTCACCCACGGCGACCATGATCTCGGTGACTTCGACTTCGTCGCCACCGATATCCGGTACATTGACCTCTTTGGCAGCGGCGGCAACCGGGGCAGCAGCCACGGGAGCGGCAGCCTGGGCCGGTACAGCAGCAACGGCAGGAGCGGCGCCAGCCACTTCAAAGACCATCACCAGGGAACCGTTAGAGACCTTGGCGCCAGCGGCAACCTTGATCTCGACCACGCGGCCCGCGAACGGTGCCGGCACTTCCATGGAGGCCTTGTCACCTTCCACGGCTATGATGGACTGGTCGGCTTCAACCATGTCGCCCACGGCAACCATGATCTCGGTCACGTCCACTTCGTCGTCACCGATGTCCGGCACGTGCACGTCTTTGCGAGCGGCAGCAGCAGGAGCTGCGGCCGGTGCGGCTGCAACCGGTGCAGCGGCCTGAACCGGCGCAGGTGCGGCAGCACCTTCGGCTTCGAAGATCATGATCTGGGAACCGGTGGCAACCTTGTCACCCACCTTGATCAGGATCTCTTTGACGATACCGGCGGACGGGGCCGGTACTTCCATGGAGGCCTTGTCGCCTTCTACCGCGATGATGGACTGATCGAGTTCGACCTTGTCACCCACGGCCACCATGATCTCGGTGACTTCAACTTCATCGGCGCCGATATCCGGCACCATAATCTGTTTGGACATTGTGCTTTATCCTCTTGCGTGCATCCGCGTGACCGACTGCTGTCACGCGTCTCTCGCGTTAACCTTTGCAAGGTCGTGCCGGGCAGCGAGTCCCGGCACGACACTTGATCCTCTTACGCGTACAGCGGGTTGACCTTGTCGGCATCGATGCCGTACTTGGCGATGGCGTCAGCCACAACCTGCTTGTCTACCTCGCCGCGCTTGGCCAGTTCGGTCAGGGCAGCAACCACCACGTAGAATTCGTTCACTTCGAAGTGACGACGCAGGTTGGCACGGCTGTCGGAACGGCCGTAACCGTCGGTACCCAGCACGCGGTAGTTCTCGGTCGGTACGAAAGCACGCACCTGATCGGCGAAGGACTTCATGTAGTCGGTCGCGGCGATGGTGGCTTCAGAACCCAGTACCTGAGCGATGTACGGTACGCGAGCATCGGCGTTCGGGTGCAGCATGTTCCAGCGATCCGCGTCCTGACCGTCACGAGCCAGCTCGTTGAAGGAGGTGACGCTGAACACATCGGAGCCGATGCCGTACTCGCTGGCCAGGATCTGGGCGGCGGTGCGCACGTGACCCAGGATGGAGCCACAACCCAGCAGCTGTACCTTGGCCTTGGTGCCGGCCACGGTTTCCAGCTTGTAGATACCCTTGCGGATGCCTTCCTCGGCGCCTTCCGGCATGGCCGGCATGGCGTAGTTCTCGTTCAGGGTGGTGATGTAGTAGAAGACGTTCTCCGGCTTCTCACCGTACATGCGACGCAGACCATCCTGTACGATCACCGCTACTTCATAGGCGTAGGACGGGTCGTAGGAGACGCAGTTCGGGATGGTGTTGGCCAGGATGTGGCTGTGACCATCTTCGTGCTGCAGACCTTCGCCGTTCAGGGTAGTACGACCGGAGGTCGCACCCAGCAGGAAGCCACGGGCTTGCTGGTCACCGGCTGCCCACGCCATGTCGCCGATCCGCTGGAAGCCGAACATGGAGTAGTAGATGTAGAACGGGATCATCGGGCAATCGTTGGTGCTGTAAGAGGTCGCAGCAGCCAGCCAGGAGGACATGGCGCCCAGCTCGTTGATGCCGTCTTGCAGAACCTGACCCTGCTTGTCTTCCTTGTAGTAGGAGACGATGTCGCGGTCTTGCGGGGTGTACTGCTGACCGTGCGGGCTGTAGATACCGATCTGGCGGAACAGACCTTCCATACCGAAGGTACGGGCTTCGTCAGCCAGGATCGGGACGATGCGCTTGCCGATGGACTTGTCTTTCAGCATCACGTTCAGGGAACGCACGAACGCCATGGTGGTGGAGATTTCGCGCGCCTGTTCACCCAGCAGCGGACCGAAAGCATCCAGCGCCGGGATTTCCAGCTTGGTGGTGCTCTCGCGCAGACGGGTCGGTACATAGCCCTTCAGCGCGGCACGGCGGGCGTGCAGGTATTTGTGCTCTTCGGTACCCTCTTCGATCTTCAGGTACGGCAGGTTTTCCAGCTGCTCGTCGGTGACCGGCAGGTTGAAACGATCGCGCAGGTGACGCACGGAGCCCAGATCCATCTTCTTGACCTGGTGAGCGATGTTCTTGCCTTCGGCCGCTTCACCCATGCCGTAACCCTTGATGGTCTTGGCCAGGATCACGGTCGGCTTGCCCTTGGTCGCTGCAGCCTTGGAGAAGGCGGCGAACAGTTTGCGAGGATCGTGACCACCGCGGTTCAGGGCGAAGATCTCCTCGTCGGTCATGTCTTTGACCAGCGCGGCGGTTTCCGGGTAACGGTTGAAGAAGTGCTCACGCACGTAGCCGCCATCACGGGACTTCATGGTCTGATAGTCGCCGTCCACGGTCTCGTTCATCAGCTGGATCAGCTTGCCGGAAGTGTCTTTCTTCAGCAGCTCATCCCACTTGCGACCCCAGATCACCTTGGTGACATCCCAGCCGGCGCCGGAGAACAGGCCTTCCAGCTCGTTGATGACCTTGCCGTTGCCGACAACCGGACCATCCAGACGCTGCAGGTTGCAGTTGACCACGAACACCAGGTTGTCGAGCTTTTCACGCACGGCAACGGTCAGCGCGCCCTTGGCTTCCGGCTCGTCCATCTCGCCGTCACCCAGGAAGGCATAAACGGTCTGCTCGGAGCAATCCTTGATGCCACGGTCGGTCAGGTACTTCAGGAAGCGAGCCTGATAGATGGCGGCGATGGGGCCCAAACCCATGGAAACGGTCGGGAACTGCCAGAAATCCGGCATCAGTTTCGGGTGCGGGTAGGAAGGGATACCCTTGCCATCCACTTCCTGACGGAAGTTGTCCAGCTGCTCTTCGGTCAGACGACCTTCGGCGAAGGCACGAGCATAGATGCCCGGGGAGATGTGACCCTGGAAGTAGACCAGGTCGCCACCGTCCTTCTCGCTGCGAGCGCGGAAGAAATGGTTGTAGCAGACTTCGTAGATGGTCGCGGAAGAAGCGAAGGAAGACATGTGACCACCCAGGTCCAGGTCTTTCTTGGAAGCGCGCAGCACGATCATCATGGCGTTCCAGCGGATGATGGCGCGAATGCGGCGCTCCATCTCCAGGTCGCCCGGGTAGTCCGGCTCTTCGCTGGACGGGATGGTGTTGATGTAATCGCGGTTTGCCTTGGCAGCCACGTCCACACCGCTTGCGCGGGCTTTCTCGGCCAACTGTTCAAGGATGAACTGAGCGCGTTGGGGACCCTCTTCACGCAGCAGGGATTCCAGAGAGGCAAGCCACTCCAGCGTTTCTATCGGGTCCACATCGTTCTTCAGGATATCAGACATGGCTGGTTCCTATTTTGTTGTGATTGCACGGCATTGCACGGCGAAGGGCGCAAGCATTCGACAATAAAGCCTTGTGGGATTAGTTTTCCTGCTGACGGATCCGACGCATGGATCGCTGGATCCGGCTGTCTTCCCTCTGCATATCCAACAAGGTGTCCTCGATAAAGGCCAGGTGCTCATGACAAGCTGCCCTGGCCCGCTCCGGAGCCCCCGACAGGATAGCCTCGATCAGATGCGCGCGATGGCGACGGATCTTGGCGACCACTCCCGGACGGCGATTCAGAATTTCGTTATTGCGTAAAATGTTCTGCTCAAGCATGGGGCCCATGGCCCGCAGCAGATGCAGCAGCACCACGTTGTGGGACGCCTCGGCCACCGCCAGATAGAACTGGGTGACGGCAGCGGATTCGCTGACCAGCGAGCCTTGCTGACCGGCCTCCTCGATGGCGGACTGCACCTGACGGATGCGCTCGAAATCGGCGTCCGTACCCCGTAACGCAGCATAGTAGGCGCAGATGCCTTCCAGTGCGTGGCGAAACTCCAGCAGGTCATACTGGGCTTCCGGGTGGGTGCTGAGCAGCTCGAACAGGGGATCGGCGATCCCTTTGCTCAAGGCGTTTTGTACGTAAGTGCCGCCGCCCTGACGACGATACAAGAGTCCTCTTGCCTCGAGGCGCTGGATGGCTTCGCGCAGCGAGGGGCGCGACACCTGAAACTGGATGGCCAGTTCCCGCTCGGGCGGCAACTTCTGGCCCGGCTGCAAACTGCCTTCCAGAATCATCTGTTCCAGCTCGGCGACAATGGCGTCGGCCAACTTGGGTTGAGTAATCTTGAGATAGGGCATGAGGCTGCTTTGTTAAATTGGTATTACCAATTTCATGAATGGGGCGAAAATTAGCAGAGGGCATGGGAAAAGTCCACCCAAAAGATGATCTGAATCAAGAATCAACCTTGCCACTTAAGGGGTAAAGAGAGGGATTTATGATTTAGCTCATAGAAATTGGTCAGACCAATATTTTTGACATCGCTCACAGGCAACATTTGATCAACAGCCAGTAAAAATGGCCTGCCATAAAGGCAAGCCATTGTTTTAAAAAAACAAACTTATTTTTAGAATAATTACTTAAAGTTGAGTGCCTGACGGTAGCGCGGCCATTCGAAACTGTCACCCGGATCCGTCTTGCGCCCCGGCGCTATGTCGCAATGGCCGACGATGCGATCCGCCGTAATGGCGGGGTAATGGCTAGACAAGGTTCGGCTGAGCCCGACCAATGCCTCGTATTGTGCATCCGTGTAGGGCTGCTCATCGGTCCCTTCCAGCTCGATCCCGATGGAAAAGTCGTTGCACGCCTCTCGCCCCTGCCAGCTCGATATCCCCGCATGCCAGGCTCTGGCACCAAACGGCACATATTGCACCAGCTCACCGTCGCGCCGGATCAGGCAGTGTGCCGAGACCCGCAGCTGATGGATACCGGCAAAATAGGGGTGAGCGTCGGGATCGAGCCGCCCAAGGAAAAGATCATCGATGAAGGGGCCGCCAAACTCGCCAGGCGGCAGGCTGATGCCATGCACCACCAGCAGGGAGATATCGTTCGGGGTGGCCCGCTCGTTGTGGTGCGGTGACGGCACCTTGCGGGCTTGCTCACACCAACCGTCTGAATCAATGGAAAATACTATTTTTGGCTGAGTCATTGTCTACTCGCTCTGCAATGGGATGGCACATCTGGCAACACTGGACGGGCAACAAGGCGATCCACCTCTCAGGCTCATCGCAGTCGCCTCATGACAACGGGCAACTGTGGTAGGCTGAGCCATCTTCCGCTCGACTCAGGAAAGGATATGCACCCGATGGCACGCCGCTTCTGGTTGCTGGCCTGGCTCTCTCTGATGGGATTGCTGACCCTCTATTTTCATGCCCGCGAACAACCATCAGTCACCGCCAGCGGAGACCTGCTGCTCAAGGCCGATGCCAGCGGCCACTATCGTCTGGAGGGTGCCATCAATGGTCAGCCGGTGCAACTGCTGCTCGATACCGGTGCGACCCGCATTACCGTGCCACAACAGGTTGCCGAGCGGCTTGGCCTGACCGCCCGGGGCAGCAGTCAGGTGAATACGGCAGCCGGCTTTATCCGGGTCGGCAACGGCACCATCGAAACGCTGGCGATGGGACCACTGACCTTGTACGATCTGGCCATCTTCATCAATCCGGCAGCAGCTGGCGACGAGGTGCTGGTAGGCATGAACGCCCTCGGCCGGCTGGAGCTGGTTCAAAAGGAGCGGCAGTTGCTGCTCAGACCTTTGCAGGAATAAAAGGCATGCTACAACAGGACATCTGCCGCGCCGTGCGCGCCGCACTACTCGAAGACTTGGGCGATGCCCTCACCGCCCTGGATCAACCGGATGCCAGTGCCGACATCACGGCTCAGCTGATCCCGGCGGATCGCCTCGCCAGCGCCAGGGTCATCACCCGCGAGGCTGGCGTATTTTGCGGCCAGCCCTGGGTCGATGAGGTGTTTGTCCAGCTTGGTGGCGAAGTCAGAGTTGAATGGCTGGTACAAGATGGCGAAGTGCTCTCCCCCAATCAGGAACTGTTTCGCCTGCATGGCCCGGCCCGCGTGTTGCTGACCGGTGAGCGCAATGCCCTCAACTTCGTGCAGACCCTCTCCGGAGTGGCCTCTCTTACCGCTCGCTACGTGGCCGAGCTGGCAGACACCGATTGTCGGCTGCTCGATACCCGCAAGACCCTGCCGGGACTGCGCAGTGCCCAGAAGTACGCAGTCACCTGTGGCGGCGGCAAGAACCACAGGATCGGCCTGTTCGACGCTTACCTCATCAAGGAGAACCACATTCTCGCCTGTGGCGGCATCGCTGAAGCCATCAACGAAGCCCGCCGTCTCAACCCGGGCAAACCGGTAGAGGTAGAAGTAGAATCCCTGGTCGAGCTGGAGCAGGCCTTGGCTGCCGGCGCCGACATAGTGATGCTGGATAACTTCGACATTCCCATGATGCGCGAGGCGGTTGCCCTCAATCAGGGCCGGGCCAAGCTGGAGGTATCTGGCAATGTCACGCTGGATACCCTGGCGGACTATGCCGCGACCGGCGTCGATTTTATCTCGGTCGGTGCCCTGACCAAGCATGTCCGCGCCCTGGATCTCTCGATGCGATTCATCTAGCCGAAGAGGCATCATCATGCCCCTATCTTGTCGCTGACATATAACAAGATGAAGGACTTGCAAAAGGCGCCACGGGCGCCTTTTCTTTAAGGCAGGATCCCTCGGCAAAGGAGTGTGAGATGGACCCATCCCCGCCAGTAAAAAAGAGTCGATAGGGACTCTTCATCCATGATTTATATCAAAATTTTCGCAAATGACAGAAAGATTGTTAACAAAGACCCCGGCCTCTGTTGCCAAGTCAAACAGCTCGGATAAGATACTGACGTGTGGATAGTTTTCCACCGGCACTTCCCAGGAACCAAGGACAAAAAGGATATTTGAAATGAAGAAACAATCAGGCTTTACCCTTATCGAATTGATGATCGTGGTCGCGATCGTCGCCATCCTGGCCGCTATCGCGCTGCCGGCGTATCAGACCTATACCAAAAAGGCCAAATTCACCGAGGTAGTTGCGGCAACAGGTGCGGCTAAGACAGCAATAGAAGTATGTAGTCAATCAGGCAGTGCTCCCGCTGCATGCGTCACTGCTGCAACAACAGCTGTCAGTGGTAGTGTTGCGACCACAATCGTAGATAAAGTTGAAGTTCGGGCAACTAACACTACCCAAGGTTCTGCAGTTTACGAAGTAAAAGCAACTGGTCTAGCTCCTGTAGCAGAAACTTATTACATAATCGGTACGGAAGATGCAGGAAGAGTGAAATGGGAGGCGAACCCGAGTGGATCTGTTGGTTCATGTGTAGCCGCAGGCATCTGCTGATACATGACCTCTAGCCCCAATAGCGGCCTGGCATTAAGCCTGGCCGCTTCTTCCCTGCTCAGTGAGTCCGACTCACAGCGCTATCTGAGCCAAGCCAAGGCCCAGCGCAAGCCCTTTGTGACCTTTCTGATCGAAAACGAAATCCTCGACAGCAAGGCACTGGCAGACTTCTGCGAGCTGGAGTATGGGGTACCTCTGCTGGATCTTGCCGCCTTCGACCTGGCCGAGATCCCGCAGAAATATCTCAATCAGAAGCTGATTGAAAAACATCATGTTCTGCCCATTTACACCCAGGGGCACACCCTCTATATCGCTATGTCGGATCCCACCAATGTATCTGCACTGGAGGATTTTGGTTTCAGCTTCGGGTTGCATACCGAGGCGCTGCTGGTAGAAGAGAACAAACTCACCACAGCCATCGGCAAGCTGATGGAGAACGATCAGGATGCCCTCGGCATGGAGGACATCGACGAATCCGAGATCTCCGAACTGGAGGTCTCGGACGAGGGATCTCGGCTCGACGAGAACGTCAATAGCACCGATGATGACGCCCCCATCGTCAAATACATCAACAAGATCATGATGGATGCCATCAAGCGTGGAGCCTCTGACCTTCACTTCGAGCCCTATGAGACCAAATACCGCATCCGCTTTCGGATAGACGGGATCTTGCATGAAATAGCGACTCCACCTGTCAATCTGGCCAACCGCTTCTCGGCCCGCCTCAAGGTGATGGCACGGCTCGACATCACCGAGCGGCGGCTGCCCCAGGATGGTCGCATCAAACTGAAGCTGTCGCGCAACAAGTCGATGGATATGCGGGTCAATACCCTACCCACGATGTGGGGCGAAAAAATCGTTATCCGTCTGCTCGACTCCTCCGCGGCACGCCTCAATATCGAGCAGCTCGGTTTCGATGAGCGCCAGAAGGCGCAATATCTGCGTGCCCTGTCGAAGCCTCAGGGCATGATTCTGGTGACCGGCCCTACCGGTTCGGGCAAGACGGTTTCGCTCTATACCGGTCTCAATATTCTCAATACCACCGAGGTCAATATCTCCACCGCCGAAGATCCGGTGGAGATCAACCTGCCCGGCGTCAATCAGGTGCAAGTCAATCCCAAGGCTGGGCTGACCTTCGCCAGTGCCCTGCGCTCTTTCTTGCGCCAAGACCCCGATGTGGTCATGGTGGGTGAAATCCGGGATCTGGAAACAGCCGAAATTGCCATAAAGGCCGCCCAGACCGGCCACTTGGTGCTCTCCACTCTGCACACCAACTCGGCGGCGGAAACGCTGACCCGGATGATGAACATGGGGGTCCCCGCCTTCAATATCGCCTCCTCGGTCACCCTGATCATGGCTCAGCGGCTGGCGCGTAAACTGTGCGATCACTGCAAAGCCCCCGAAGTGGTGCCAGAGGCTGAGCTGCTTGAGCTGGGTT
This sequence comes from Aeromonas sp. QDB54, assembly GCF_027707385.1. Lineage (NCBI taxonomy): Bacteria > Pseudomonadati > Pseudomonadota > Gammaproteobacteria > Aeromonadales > Aeromonadaceae > Aeromonas > Aeromonas sp. QDB54. Next base: position 65,926 of record NZ_JAPCIT010000015.1, read on the forward strand.
TTACCCAGCAGCAACTGGCCGCTGGCTTGCGGCTGTTCAAACCGGTTGGCTGCAAAGAGTGCTCGGGTGGCTACAAGGGCCGGGTCGGCATCTACGAAATCATGCTAATGTCTGAAAACATCGCAAAATTGATCATGCAGGGGGCCAACTCTCTGCAAATTGCTGCCATCGCCCAGAAGGAAGGGATGCGTACCTTGCGTACCTCCGGCCTTGAGAAGGCCCGCCTGGGGGTGACCAGTCTGGCGGAGATAAACCGGGTAACAACCAACTGACAGAGTCTATCGCTCAGCCGATTCATCCAGGTGCCGCCGGCCCTGGCGATTTCCATCAGGCCGAGGCTGCTTCTCCTCATGACGAGCAACCCGAGCCCCATTGCAGGACGCAGTGATGGCAACGCTAACCCAGAAACAGAATGCCCCCAAGAAAGTCTTCGCCTTTCGCTGGAGCGGGGTGAATCGCAAGGGCCAGAAGGTCTCCGGCGAATTACAGGCCGACAGCATCAACACGGTCAAGACAGAGCTGCGCAAACAGGGTGTCAACGTCACCAAGGTGAGCAAGAAGAGCCAGGGGCTCTTCTCCAAGGGCGGCGCCAAGATCAAGCCGATGGACATCGCCGTCGTCTCCCGCCAGATCACCACCATGCTGTCAGCCGGCGTACCTCTGGTCCAAAGCCTGCAGATCATCGCTCGCAGCCACGAGAAGGCCGCCATGCGCGAGCTCATGGGCCAGATTGCCGCCGATGTGGAGACCGGTACTCCCATGTCCGAAGCGCTGCGCCGCCATCCCCGCCACTTTGACGATCTTTACTGCGATCTGGTGGAGGCTGGCGAACAGTCCGGCGCCCTGGAGACCATCTACGATCGCATCGCCACCTATCGCGAGAAATCGGAAGCACTCAAGTCCAAGATCAAGAAAGCCATGTTCTACCCCACCATGGTCATCCTGGTGGCCATTGTCGTTACCTCCATCCTGCTGCTGTTCGTCATTCCCCAGTTCGAGGACATCTTCAAGAGCTTCGGTGCCGAACTGCCCATCTTCACCCAGTTCGTCATCGGTATCTCCCGTTTCATGCAGAACTGGTGGTATGTGATCTTTGGCGGCATAGCGCTCGCCATCTTTCTCTACGTGCGCGCCTGGCGCGCCTCCCAGAAGGTCAAGGACAACACCGACAAGTTCATACTGACCATCCCCGTGGTCGGCATGATATTGCACAAGGCCGCCATGGCCCGCTTCGCCCGCACCCTCTCCACTACCTTCTCCGCCGGTATTCCACTGGTGGATGCCTTGGTCTCTGCGGCAGGCGCCTCTGGCAACTATGTCTATCGCACTGCCGTCATGGCCATTCGCAACGAGGTGGTGGCCGGCATGCAGATCAACGTGGCCATGCGCACCGTCGATCTGTTCCCGGACATGGTGATCCAGATGGTGATGATCGGCGAGGAGTCTGGCGCCATCGATGATATGCTCTCCAAGGTCGCCACCATCTTCGAGCAGGAGGTGGACGATCTGGTCGACGGCCTCACCAGCCTGCTGGAGCCTCTCATCATGGTAGTGCTGGGGGTTCTGGTCGGCGGCATGGTGGTCGCCATGTATTTGCCCATCTTCAAGCTAGGCGATGTAGTAGGCTGATTCACGAGGGTATGTGCTAACAACACATACCCTTCCTCCCAATTCATGACAGACGGTTGGTTATGACACTTCTCCTCGAGCTGGAATATGGCCTGCCCTGGCTCTATTTCTCGCTGGTATTCCTCTTTTCTCTGATGATCGGCAGTTTTCTCAACGTGGTCATCCATCGCCTGCCCATCATGCTGGAGCGGGAGTGGCAAGCCGAATATCTCGGCTATTTCAACCCAGAGACACAGCCGCAGCAGGAAGAACGCTACAACCTGATGGTGCCGCGTTCTGCCTGCCCTCATTGCGGCCACGCCATCACGGCCATAGAGAACATCCCCCTGCTCAGCTGGCTCTGGCTCAAGGGGCGCTGCCGTGAATGCCAGGCCCCCATCTCGGCCCGTTATCCTCTGGTGGAGCTGCTGACGGCCCTACTCTCGCTGGTCGTCGCCGCGATATTCCCACCAAGCTGGGGCTTACTGGCCGCCCTGCTGCTCACCTGGGTACTGGTGGCACTCACTTTCATCGATCTGGACAAAATGCTTCTGCCGGATCAGCTGACCCTGCCACTGCTGTGGGGCGGCCTGCTGTTCAACCTGACAGGGGGATTTGTACCACTGGCCGATGCGGTGATCGGCACCATGGCCGGCTATCTGGTGCTCTGGAACCTCTACTGGGCCTTCAAGCTGCTGACCGGCAAGGAAGGGATGGGCTATGGTGACTTCAAGCTGCTGGCGGCGCTGGGTGCCTGGCTCGGCTGGCAGGCACTGCCCATCGTGTTGCTGCTCTCGTCGCTGGTTGGCGCTTTCATCGGGATTGGTCTCATCTTGCTGCGCAACCATCATCAGAACAAACCCATCCCCTTCGGCCCCTATCTGGCTATCGCCGGCTGGATCGCACTGTTGTGGGGCGATACCATCACCCGCTGGTACCTCACGACGTTTCTCTGATCAAAGGCAACACTGACCCATGTATGTAGTCGCAATCACCGGTGGAATTGGCAGCGGCAAGACCACGGTTGCCAATCAGTTTGCCGAACTGGGCATCGAAGTAGTGGATGCGGACGTCATCGCCCGCGAGGTAGTCGAGCCCGGAACCCCGGCCCTGGCCGCCATCGCCGCCCATTTTAGCTCAGCAGTCATCACCCCCGCTGGCCAGCTCGATCGCCGTCGGCTGCGTGAGCGGGTTTTCACTGACCCGCAGGCCAAGGGCTGGCTCAACGCTCTGCTCCACCCCCTCATTCGCACCGAGATGCAGCGCCAGTGTGCGGCCGCTCGCTCCCCCTATTGCTTGCTGGTAGTGCCCTTGCTGGTGGAAAACCGGCTCACAGCCCTGGCCAATCGGGTACTGGTGATCGACGTGGACGAAGCGACCCAGATTGAGCGTACCTGCCGCCGGGACGGTGTGAGCCGCGAGCAGGCGCAAGCCATCCTGGCCGCCCAGGCGAGCCGGACCGAACGGCTGGCGGCAGCCGACGATGTGCTGGACAACCAGAATGGCACGCCCGAGGCGATAAAGAGCCGAATTTTAGCGCTGCACGAGACATATCTGGCATTTGCCTCTCAACAAGCCCGCCAACTGTGAGTACACTAGGCCGGTTTATGGCTGGCCAGGATTAGGCATGATTTACGATTTTCCCCTCAATGAAAAAAGCCGGACCTATCTTCGTCTGGAGTCCCTGTTTTCCCAGATCCGCGACAATCTGGAGAGCGACCAGTCCTGGGCACATATCGCCTTTTTCAAGGGTCTGTTCGACCTGCAGGAGTTGCTGGAGCGCGGCGACCTGCGCGCCGATCTGATCAAGGATCTGGAGCGCCTCGGCCAGCGCCTGAGCCACTGGGCCAGCCTGCCCGATGTCGACCTGGAGCAGATCAGCCAGATGCAGCAGGAGAGCGCCCAACTCTCCCGCAACCTGCTGAGTGCCCCGCGTCCAGGTGCCCGCCTCAAAGAGGATCGGCTGCTCGGCTCCATTCGCCAGCGCTTCTCCATTCCGGGCGGGTTGTGCGCCTTCGACGTGCCGCAACTGCACCACTGGCTCGCTACCCCGGCCATCGCCCGTCATCAGCAGATGCAGCTGTGGCTGAGCGACATCAACCTGTTGATGAACGCCATCTCCCTGCTGCTGCGGCTGTGGCGTGAGTCCGGCAACTTCAGCGAGCAGGTTGCCGTCAACGGCTTCTTCCAGGATACCGCCGAGAGCGCCGAGCTGATCCGCATCCGTCTGACCGGCACCCAGCAGTGCTACCCCACCCTGAGCGGCCACAAGAACCGGTTCGCCCTGCGTTTCCTGCCCACCACGGAGCAGCAGATCGGTGATGTCCCTTTCCAGCTTGCCTGCTGCTAAGGAGCATTCATGGTGACCAAAGTAAAGTGCCCGACCTGCCAAACCGAGCTGGAATGGGGCCCGCAAAGCCCGTTTCGCCCGTTCTGCAGCAAGCGCTGCCAGCTGATCGATCTCGGCGAGTGGGCCGACGAGGAGAAGCGGATCCCGGGGGAAATAGACCCGGAGCTGCTGCCCTACCCCGAAGAAGGGGAGCAGTGGCAGTAAGCCAGCAAGCAAAAAGGGCCGATACGGCCCTTTTTGTTTTGGTATGCACTGCGGCTCACATCAGCCCTGTGCGGCCAGTGATGCCTGCAGGCGCGTCACGATCGGGCCATTGGCGTCGGGGAAGTGATACTCGTGCAGCGAGGCCAGCGGCACCCAGCGACACTCCTGCCCCTCCTTGCCGAACGGCTCGCCGCTGAAGCGGGTCACCTTCCAGATATCCAGCAGCACCTGCTTGTCCGGGTAGTCGTGATGCAGTTCCATGAAGGGGGCGCAATCCTGCACCCGGATCCCGATCTCTTCCCACAGTTCGCGATCCAGCGCGGTAAGCAGATCCTCTCCGGCTTCCACCTTGCCACCGGGAAACTCCCAGCGATCCCCCTGATGGCGATCGGCGGAGCGCTTGGCGATAAAGATATCGCCCCGTTCGTTCTCGATGACGCCGACCGCCACCCAGATCCGTTTCTTCTGTTCCATCATTGTCCTCAACGTAAACACGGCAAACGGGCAATCCAGGACGCCAGCCGACGGGCCTGCGGCTCCCTTTGTGCCGTAAAGATATCCTGCCCCACATGCTCGCTCCCGCCAGGGGCGGGCTGCGGCCAGGGTATGGCGCCTGGCGGCGTGAAGCAGCGATCGTGCACCAGACAGCTCTGCGAGAGATAACCCCAGAGCCGGTCGCGCAAAAACCATTGGTCGATGTTCGGCGTCTCCATCACGTCGGGCTGATAGCCTTCGAGCAGGGGCGCCAACGGCGGCAATACGCCGGCCATCCCACCCCACATCCCCGCCAGCACCAGATCGGTATGACTCCACCAGTCGCGCATGATATGAAACCAGCGCGTCGATGCAAGCCACTCCTGTACCGCCAGCCGCTCGCGCACGCCCGGCACCGAATCCACATCCCGTACCAGAAAGCGTCCCACCAATGGATCATTGGCCACCTGAAAACGCCAGCACAAACGCTGACGCAAAGACTGACCGGCAGGTTGCAACAAGAGCTCTGCCCCCAGTTCGCGCAGCGCAGCGAGCAACTCGGCAGGCACGCTCTCATCCACGTAGAAACGCACCCGCCAACCCGGGTAGAGATAGGACGCCGCCAGCACGTTGTCGATGGCCCCCCGCAGATAACGGGGACCACTACCCCACAGGGAAAAAGCGATGACATCCGGCTTGCGACTGCCATCGGCCAACCAGACGGCCGGTTCTGCCGCAGGCAATGCCCAGGATGGTGGCGCCTTTCCCGCCGACCGGGCCTTCAGGGTCAGTGAGCGAGTTCCCGCCTGGGCAGCCTCATCGTAGCGATCCAGCTTGGCCAACGAGGCGCAGAGGGCGTCCAGCGCATGGAAATCGTCGGAGACGCGCTGCAGCAGGGTCTGCAAACGCGCCACGCCCAGCTCGTACTGACCGGCCCGCGACAAGCAAGCGCAGAGGTTGCGCAGCACCTCGTCATTGCCGGGTTCGGCCTTGTGGGCCATCTCCAGCACCTGCGCCGCGGAAGCCGGGTCGTCGCACAGGAAGAGGTAATAGGCAAACTGCAGCAGCAAGGCAATCGGCTTGGCCATGCTGCCGTTGAGCCGGGCCAGCAGTTGCTGGATGGCAACCTGGCGCTGGCCCGCCAGCCAGCCAGCTATTGTGGGCAGTAGTATCCCATCCTGTCGGCATCTTGCTCATCGCATGGCTCTCCTTCTTTGCCTGCCGGAAATGAATGCACCGCCCGGAGGCGGTGCATCATCGTCATTGCGCTATCAGGTCAACTGACCGTGGCAGTGCTTGTATTTTTTGCCTGAGCCGCATGGGCAGGGGTCATTGCGTCCCACCTTCTGCTCGTCCCGCACGAAGGTAACCGGCGCAGCTTCGGCCTGGGCCTCGTCGTCAGCCAGCTGGTTGTCGGCCGCGGCATGGGTGTAGGTGCGGGGAGCGGCTTCGGCCTGCTGGCGCTGCTGCTCTTCCATCGCCTCCACGTCGCGCTCCTGAACCTGTACTCGGCTCAGGATGCTGACCACGTCGCGCTTGAGGGTTTCCAGCATCTGGGTGAACAGATCGAAGGATTCGCGCTTGTACTCCTGCTTGGGGTTCTTCTGGGCGTAACCGCGCAGATGGATGCCCTGACGCAGGTGATCCATGGCCGCCAGGTGCTCTTTCCACAGGCCGTCCAGGGTTTGCAGCATCACCGCCTTTTCGAAGTTGCGCAGCACTTCCTTGCCGACCAGCTCTTCCTTGTGGGCATAGAGTTTGGTGGCTTCATCCAGGATGCGCTCGCGCAGCTTCTCTTCATAGAGCTTGTCATCTTCCGCCAGCCACTGCTGCAACGGCAGATCCAGCGCGAAGTCGGACTTCAGGCGGGCTTCCAGACCCGGCACGTCCCACATCTCTTCCAGGGACTGCGGCGGGATGTACTCGTCGATGATGGCGCCATAGACATCGTCACGGATGACATGGATGGTCTCGGAGATGTCGCTGGTGTCCAGCAGCTCGTTGCGCTGCTCATAGACCACCTTGCGCTGGTCGTTGGCCACGTCATCAAATTCCAGCAGGCTCTTGCGGATGTCGAAGTTGCGACCTTCCACCTTGCGCTGGGCATTTTCGATCGCCTTGGTCACCCACGGGTGCTCGATGGCCTCGCCCTCTTCCATCCCCAGTTTCTTCATCATGCCGGTGACGCGATCGGAGGCGAAGATCCGCATCAGGGTATCTTCCATGGAGAGGTAGAAACGGGAGGAACCCGGGTCGCCCTGACGACCGGAACGGCCGCGCAGCTGGTTGTCGATACGACGGGATTCGTGGCGCTCGGTACCTATGATGTGCAGACCACCGGCGGCCAGTACCGCATCGTGACGCACCTGCCAAGCCGCTTTCAGCTCGGCGATTTGTGCCTCGGTCGGGTTCTCCAGCTGGGCGATTTCCGCTTGCCAGTTACCGCCGAGCACGATGTCGGTACCACGACCGGCCATGTTGGTGGCGATGGTGACGGCGCCGGTCTGGCCTGCCTGGGCGACGATCTCCGCTTCCATGGCGTGGAACTTGGCGTTCAGCACCTTGTGCGGGATGTTTTCCTTGGTCAGGATGCCGGAGAGCAGCTCGGAGTTCTCGATGGAGACGGTACCGACCAGCACCGGCTGGCCGCGCTCGACGCAACCGCGAATGTCTTCGATGATGGCGGCATACTTCTCGTTGGCGGTCAGGTAGACCAGATCGCCCATGTCCTTGCGCACCATCGGCTTGTTGGTCGGGATAACCACGGTATCCAGGCCATAAATCTGCTGGAATTCAAAGGCTTCGGTATCAGCAGTACCCGTCATGCCCGCCAGCTTGTCGTACAGACGGAAGTAGTTCTGGAAGGTGATGGAGGCCAGGGTCTGGTTCTCGTTCTGGATCTTGACCCCTTCCTTCGCTTCGACCGCCTGGTGCAGACCATCGGACCAGCGACGGCCCGGCATGGTACGGCCGGTGTGCTCGTCGACGATGACGATCTCGTCCTTCTGGACGATGTAGTCGACGTTGCGTTCAAACAAGGTGTGAGCACGCAGGCCGGCGTTGACGTGGTGCAGCAGGCTGATGTTGGTGGCGGAGAACAGGGAGTCGTCCTCGGCCAGCAGCCCCTCTTTCTTGAGCAGCTCTTCCACGAAGATCTGGCCGTTCTCGGTCAGCAATGCCTGGCGGTTCTTCTCGTCCACCGTGTAGTGGCCGTCGCCAGTGTACTCTTCGGAGTCTTCCTTGTCCTGCTTGACCAGCAGCGGGATCAGCTTGTTGACGCGGATATAGAGCTCGGAGCTGTCTTCTGCCGGGCCGGAGATGATGAGCGGGGTACGGGCTTCATCGATGAGCACCGAGTCCACCTCATCCACCAGCGCATAGTTGAGCGGACGCTGCACGCGCTGCTCGGGCGAGAATGCCATGTTGTCGCGCAGGTAGTCGAAACCGAATTCGTTGTTGGTACCGTAGGTGATGTCGGCAGCGTAGGCGTCACGCTTCTGGGACGCGTCCATGCCGGGCACGTTGCAGTCGACTGTCATGCCGAGGAAGGCGAACAGCGGGCGGTTCGCCTCGGCGTCACGCTTGGCCAGATAGTCGTTCACGGTCACCACGTGCACACCACGACCGCTCAGGGCGTTCAGGTAGGCCGGCAGGGTCGCGGTGAGGGTCTTGCCTTCACCTGTCTTCATCTCGGCGATGCGGTTGGAGTTCAGCACCATGCCACCGATCAGCTGGACGTCGAAGTGACGCATGCCGAACACCCGGCGAGAGGCTTCACGCACGGTGGCAAAGGCCTCCGGCAGCAACTGCTCCAGTGTCTCACCCTGCTCCAGACGCTGACGATACTCGGCCGTCTTGGCCTGCAACTGTGCATCGGACAGAGCTTCGAACTGAGGCTCCATCGCATTGATCTGTTTTACAATTTTGCGCAGAGCCTTGAGCGTTCTGTCGTTCCGGCTGCCGATAATCTTGGTAAGCAGTGTGCTAATCATGGGTACCAACTATTTCTGGTTATATAAGTGTTCCGTCACTGGAACCTGGAGAAAAAAACCTAACCCCGTCTGGCATTGAGAAAACGCGCGGGGTCCACCTGACGACCATCTTTCAACACTTCGTAATGCAAATGGACCCCGGTCGCGCGACCGGTGCGTCCCATCAAGGCAATTTTCTGGCCCTCATCGACCAGGGTGCCCACTTCGACCAGCAACTTGGAGTTGTGGGCATAGCGGGTCACCAAACCATTGCCGTGGTTGATCTCCACCATGTTGCCAAATTCCGGATGACGGCCCGCCCAGCTCACAACCCCTGGGCCCGTCGCCAGAATGGGGGTGCCGGGCTTGCCACGGAAATCCACCCCTTTGTGCATCTTGGCGCGACCGTTGAACGGATCGACCCGGCCACCAAAGCCAGAGGAGACCCAAACCCGCTCCTGCTTGACCGGTGTTCCGGAAATAAAGCCGGCATCGGTTATATGGTGATTCATGATGAAAGATTCAAGTACCGACAGCTGCTCTTCACGACTGCTGAGCTGCTGGCTGAGATGCTTCATGGAGTCCTGCAGCTCGTTGAGGCTGACTTCCAGATCCGCATCATAGGAGGGGCCGCCCATGGGAGGCAGCTCCTTGAAATTGAACTCTTCGGGATCGAGGTCGGCCTTTTCGGTCAGCCGCTCGCCGAGCGCGTTGAGACGGCCCAGCTGCCCCTGCATGGTGCCCACCTGGGCGGCCAGCATGGCAAGCTGTTCGCGGGCTTCGTCAGCCCCTTGCGTGGATTTTTGCTGTTCGGCCATGGCCAGCGCGACTTCCAGCGCCTCCATTTTTTGATGCCAGCTCTGCCAGAGCCAGCCACCACTCAGGGCCAATACAGTGAAGAAGATACCGCCGACCCAGGCCAGACGTTGTTTCGGTAAGTGCAACTTGCGTCGCTGCTTGCCATTGAGGATCAGGGTAATGCTCATAGAAATCAGTCTGCTCGGTCAGGTGTGGCCATTGGCCCGCACGGGAAATAAAACCGGGAGATAATCGGTGTTACAGAATGGAGTAAACAAATGACGGAACGTCGGTGCGGAGAGAGGACCGACGTTCCGTTGCACAGCTATCAGGCCAGAACCAGACCGTTATCGTAGTAAGCGATGGGCGCTTTGTCGCCCTCACCCTCGAAGGTCACCAGTTCCCAGGCCTCCTGCTTGGCCAGCAAGGCACGCAGCAGCTTGTTGTTCAGGGCATGGCCGGTCTTGTAGGCACGGAATTCGCCGATGATGCTGCGGTTACACATGTAAAGGTCACCGATCGCATCCAACATCTTGTGTTTGACGAATTCATCTTCATAGCGCAGGCCATCTTCGTTCAGTACCCGGTAGTCATCCAGCACCACGGCGTTTTCCAGGCTACCGCCCAGCGCCAGGTTCTGGGAACGCAGGTACTCGATGTCACGCATGAAACCGAACGTACGAGCACGGCTGATCTCTTTCACGAAAGAGGCACCGGAGAAGTCCAGCACGCAACGCTGATTGCGTCCTTCAAATACCGGATGCTGGAAGTCGATCTCGAGATCCATTTTGAAGCCGTTGCGATAGGGGTGGAATTCCGCCCACTTGTCGCCGTCTTCAACCCGGATGCTCTGCTTGATCCGCACAAACTGCTTGGGCGCATTCTGTTCACGGATACCGACTTCTTGCAGCAGGTAGATAAAGGGGTGCGCACTGCCGTCCATCACCGGGATCTCGGGCGCATCAACCTCGACATAGAGGTTGTCGATGCCCATCCCGGCCAGCGCGGCAGAGAGGTGCTCAATGGTAGAGACTCGGACACCGGCTTCATTGACCAGAGCGGTACAAAGCACGGTATCACGCACCTGATCGGCATTGGCTGGCAGCTCTACCACAGGATTCAGATCGGTACGCAAGTAAACGATCCCTGTGTTAACAGGCGCCGGACGGAACGTCATTGTGACTTTCCGACCCGAATGCAGGCCGACACCGGTGGCCTGGACACTCGTTTTCAAGGTTCTTTGTCTAATCATGGGCGTATCCGCTTAACAGCTCAAATTCCTGACCAGATGGTCGTTGCCGGGCCATCTTAGCACATTCCTTAAGCAACAAACAAACCAGCGTCATTGGAGGCTTAGTCGGCTTGCTTGCGCAGGAACGCAGGAATATCGAGATAATCCGGTTCGCGACGAGCTTGCGGCTCGGCGTTGACCACCTTGGCCGGGGCCTCTTCCATCACGCGAGACTGCAGGGCTTCGCTGATCAGGGGCTGACGGGCCGGACGCTCTTGTACCATGTTGTTCTTCACCAGCGTGATGTCCGGCTTGCGCTCGGCACCGATACCGGTGGCAACCACGGTCACACGCAGTTCGTCGTGCATTTCCGGGTCGATTACGGTACCCACCACCACGGTGGCGTTCTCGGAGGCGAAGGCCTTGACCGCGTTACCCACGGTTTCGAACTCTTCGATGGTCATGTCCATGCCGGCGGTGATGTTGACCAGGATGCCACGGGCACCGGCCAGGTCCACGTCTTCCAGCAGCGGGCTGGAGATGGCTTTCTCGGCCGCTTCTTCGGCACGGTCATCACCGGAGGCTGAACCGGTACCCATCATGGCGGTACCCATTTCACGCATCACGGTACGCACGTCCGCGAAGTCGACGTTGATCAAGCCCGGACGGGTGATCAGCTCGGCAATGCCCTGTACCGCGCCAAGCAGTACGTCGTTGGCAGCCTTGAAAGCGTCCAGCAGGGAGATGCCGCGACCCAGCACTTTCAGCAACTTGTCGTTGGGGATGGTGATCAGGGAGTCGACGTTCTTGGACAGCTCTTCGATGCCGTGAGCAGCAAAGCCCATCCGCTTCTTCCCTTCGAAGGAGAACGGCTTGGTTACGACAGCAACTGTCAGGATCCCCATCTCGCGAGCCACTTCGGCCACGATCGGTGCAGCACCGGTACCGGTACCACCACCCATGCCGGCAGCGATGAACACCATGTCGGAGCCAGTCAGCAGCTCGCGCAGCGCTTCCCGATCTTCCATGGCCGCATCACGACCCACTTCCGGATTGGCTCCGGCACCCAGACCCTTGGTGATGCCACCGCCGATCTGCAGGGTTGTGTTGGCGCTGGAGTTACGCAGAGCCTGGGCGTCGGTGTTGACGGTAATGAATTCAACGCCTTCGATGTTTTGACGAACCATGTGCTCGACCGCGTTGCCGCCGCCGCCACCCACACCAATCACTTTAATGACGGCTTCGTCAGTGTGGCTATCCATAAATTCAAACATGTTGTCTCTCCGCTTTATTTGCCTGACTCAGCAAAATCTTTTAGAACTCGCCACGCAACCAGTTGCTGACCCGTTTGACCAGCCCACCTACGCTTGCCTTGGCGGCATATTCCTTGCTACTGCCGGTGGATTGATGGGTGCGGCCATACTGCAGCAACCCGACCGCGGTCGAGTACACAGGCGCCTGCACATAATCACTCAATCCCCGGATATTCATGGGCTCCCCTACCCGGACCTGGCTCTGGAAGATCTGCTCTGCGCACTCCACAATGCCTTCGATCTGGGCAGCGCCGCCGGTCAAGACCACACCGGCTGCAAGCTGATGCTTGACCCCCTGCGCTTTCAATTCGCTTTGTACCCGCACCAGCTCATCATTCACCATGGAGAGCAACTCGGTGTAACGGGGCTCAATCACTTCAGCCAGTGTCTGCCGCTGCAGGCTGCGCGCCGGACGACCGCCGACACTGGGTACTTCAATATTGTCTTCCTTACTGACCAGCCGGCCGAGGGCGCAGCCATAGCGCACCTTGATCGCCTCCGCATCCAGCGGCGGGGTGCCGAAGGCATAGGCGATGTCGCTGGTCACCGTGCTGCCGGCGTACGGGATCACCTTGGTGTGACGCAGGGCGCCGCCGGTAAACAGCGACATGTCCATGGTGCCGCCACCGATGTCCACCACGCAGACACCCAGCTCTTTCTCATCTTCGGTCAGCACGGCGTAGCTGGACGCCAGTGCGGAGAAGATCAGCTGATCCACCCGCAGACCCACCTTCTCCACGCATTTCTCGATGTTGCGAGCCATGTCGTTGTGGCAGGTGATCAGGTGCACCTTGGCCGCCATCCGCACGCCGGAGAGGCCGACCGGGTTCTTGATCCCTTCCTGGTAGTCGATGGCGAACTCCTGGGGCAGCACGTGCAGCACCCGGAGCTCATCGGACAACCGTACCGACTTGGCGGTGTGGATGACGTTGTCCACGTCTTCCTGAGTCACCTCTTCATCGGAGATGGGCACCATGCCGGTTTCATTGCGACAGTCGATATGCTTGCCGGACAACCCCAGATAGACGGAGCTGATCTGGCAGTCGGCCATCATTTCAGCCTCTTCCACCGCGCGACGCAGGGACTTGACCACGGAATCAAGATCGTTGACCCCGCCCTTGTCCATGCCGCGAGAGGCGTGACTGCCCATGCCGATGACATTGAGCTCACCGTCTGGCAGCACTTCGCCAACCAGAACCGCCACCTTGGTTGTGCCGATATCCAGCCCGACAATCAGATTTCTATCTGCGGTTTTGGTCATTCACTTTCTCTTCGTTCTTCTTCCAGCCAACTGCCATTCCGGTGTCGTATCGAAGATCCACGTAAGCAACCCGCTCACGAGGTTCGATGACCGGAAAGGCATCGATAAACCGCTGCAATCGAAGCGCGATATCCGAGCGCCCCAAAAACAGCTGAATGTTGCCATCCAGGGTCAGTTCCCAGGCATGGCGGGGGGTCAGATTCACCCCCAGCAGCTTGTACCCTCTAGCCGCCAGCTGCGCCTCGTATTGGCGGCTGGCCTCCAGCACCTTGACGGCCTGATCTTCTGGCCCGGACAGCTGGATCAGAGGGGTCTTCACCCTGTCCGGCGCACTGAACACCTCACCCTTGGTGTTGACGAAGCGGTTGCCATTCCAGCGGGCCGCGACCGCCTGTTCGGTGAGGTAGACCTTGATCTTGTTGGGCCACTTCTTGCGTACCGAGACCTGGGCCACCCAAGGCAAGGCGTTCAACCGCGCCTGCAATTCGTTCACATCCAACTCGAAGAAGTTGCGCAACTCGGCGCCATCCAGCACGGCGCTGCGCAGTTCATCGGTTTGCAAATACTGGTGTTGCCCCTGCAGCAACAGCTCGCTCATGGGCAACCGATTGGCATCCGTCAGCCAATCTTTAACATCCAGCGCGGTCTGGTAGAGGCCCCACATGACCAGGATGAAAAATCCCACCCCGGCGATGAAGCCCCCCTTGGTGCGCCCTTGTGCCCTTGCCTCCACCCGATCGATCCCCGTTTAACGCGCCATGCCGGCCCTTTGCAGACCGGTTCGCCATTATATAGGCCCCGGCTTGGCGGTCAAAATACTCATTGGGCCCTCAGGCGCCGGATTTCATGCTCTCGATGCTCAATTTCATCTCGCCGAGACGGCGAGCCAGTGCGCCGACGTTCCCTGCCCCCTGGGTCAGCACCAGATCGCCTTCACCGACCAGCCCGGCCAGCACCGCCGGCACATCGTCCGGCGTCGCGACAAAGATGGGCTCCAGGCTGCCGCGGGAACGGATGGAGCGACACAGGGCGCGGCCATCGGCGCCCGGAATCGGCTCTTCACCGGCGGCATAAACCTCCAGCATCACCAGCACGTCCACCTTGGAGAGCACATCCGCGAAGTCTTCGTAGAGATCGCGGGTACGGGTGTAGCGGTGCGGCTGGAACACCATCACCAACCGCTTCTCGGGCCAGCCGGCGCGAGCTGCGTTGATGGTGACCTTGACCTCGCTCGGGTGATGACCGTAGTCGTCCACCAGCATGGCCTTGCCGCGACCTGTCTCGAACTCGCCATACTGCTGGAAGCGGCGACCCACCCCTTCAAACTTGGCCAGCGCCCGGATGATGGCATCATCGCCGATCCCGTCCTCGGTGGCGACCGCAATCGCCGCGGCGGCATTGAGCGCGTTGTGGATGCCGGGCAGGTTGAGGGTCACCTCCAGCTCGCCGGCATCTTTGCGGCGCACCAGGAAGCGACTGCGGTTGCTGGTCTGTACGAAGTCCAGCACCTGCACGTCGGCATCATCACTCAGGCCGTAGGTGATGGTGGGACGGGCGATCTCCGGCAGCATGCCGCGGATCACCGGGTCATCCACGCATACCACGGCCAGCCCGTAGAACGGCAGGTTGTGCAGGAAGTCGATGAAGGTGGCCTTCAGCCTGGAGAAGTCGCCACCATAGGTGTCCATGTGATCCGCTTCGATGTTGGTCACGATGGAGACCATCGGCTGCAGATGCAGGAAGGAGGCGTCGCTCTCGTCCGCCTCGGCAATCAGATAGCGACTGCTGCCCAGGCGGGCATTGGTGCCGGCGCTGTTGAGCAGGCCGCCGATGACGAAGGTCGGATCCCGGTCCGCTTCGGCATAGATGCTCGCCACCAGACTGGTGGTGGTGGTCTTGCCATGGGTGCCGGCGATGGCGATGCCGTGGCGGAAGCGCATCAGCTCGGCCAGCATCTCGGCGCGGCGCACCACGGGAATGCGCAGCTCGCGGGCGGCCAGCAGCTCGGGGTTGTCCTGCTTGATGGCGGTGGAGACCACCACCACGCTCGCCTCGTTCACGTGCTCGGCACTGTGGCCGACGAAGATGTGGGCACCAAGGGACTCGAGTCGCTCGGTCACCGCATTGCGGGCCAGATCCGAGCCGGTTACCTGATACCCTTCGTTGGCAAGTACTTCGGCGATACCGCCCATCCCGGCACCACCGATGCCGATGAAGTGGATGCGACGCACGCGGCGCATTTCAGGGATAACGGTACGCAGTTTTGCCAGTTCAACCTTGGTCATAGTTCTCTCTCAATCTGCCCGGTCGCCAGGCGTTTGCACTCGTCGGCAACCCGCTCGGCGGCATCGGTAATGGCCACGCGACGGGCGGCCTGGGCCATGTTCAATAGGGTTTCTCTGCGCCCGGCAAGCCAGGAGAGACGGGCGGCCAGCGAGGCCGTCGTCAGCTCGGATTGGGGCAGGAATTCAGCCGCACCGCCGTCGACCAGGGTCAGGGCGTTGCGGGTCTGGTGATCATCCACCGCGTGGGGCAGTGGTACAAAAATGGCGGCCACCCCGGCGGCAGCCACTTCGGAGACGGTCAGCGCCCCCGCCCGGCACACCACCAGATCGGCCCAGGCATAGGCACCTGCCATGTCCTTGATAAATTCACTCACTTCAGCCGCAACACCCTGCTTGGCGTAGGCTTCGGCCACGGCATCCCGATTGCCCTTGCCACACTGGTGACGCACCTCGATGGGCACGCCAGCCGCCGCCACCGCTGGCGGCACCTGCTCGTTGAGCACCCGGGCCCCCAGGCTGCCACCGACGATCAGCAGCCGCAGTGGCTCTTCCCCGCTGCGCAGTTGAGGATCCGGCAGTGCCACCACTTCGGGGCGTACCGGGTTGCCCACCACGGCGGTGCGACGGCTCGGCGCAAAGGCGCCCGGAAATGCCATCAGCACCCGCTTGGCGAGGCGAGCCAGCAGCTTGTTGGTCAGGCCGGCGGCAGCATTCTGCTCGTGCAGCAGCAGCGGGATACCGGACAGCCAGGCCGCCACGCCACCCGGGCCGGAGGCAAAGCCGCCCATGCCGAGCACCACGTCGGGGCGAATGGTCTTGAGCACCCGCCGCGCCTGCAGCACGGATTTGACGATGCGATAGGGCGCCACCAGCAGACGCTTGATGCCGTTGCCACGCACCCCCTGGATATCGATGAAGGAGATGGGGTAACCATGGGCAGGCACCAGCTCGGCCTCCATCCGGTCGGCGGTGCCGAGCCAGTGAATGGTCCAGCCCTGGGCCTTGAGGCGATCAGCCACGGCCAAGCCGGGGAACACATGGCCCCCGGTACCGCCTGCCATCACCAACAGCGTCTTGCTCACTAAACCTCCCGCACGCGCGCCTGGGCACTGGCCTGGCGCAACTCGAAATCGATACGAATCAACATGCTCACCGCCACCATCATGATGATGAGGCTCGAACCACCATAACTGACCAACGGCAGGGTCAGCCCCTTGGTCGGCATCATGCCGCTGGCTGCCCCCACGTTGACGAAGGTCTGGAAGCTGAACCAGATGCCGATGCCGATGGCCAGATAGCCTTCATACAGTCGCTCGGCCACCAGCGCCTGGTGCCCCAGCTTGAGCGCCTTGATTGCCAGCGCAAAGATGAGAAACAGCGCGCCCAGCACGCCCACATAGCCCAGCTCTTCACCCAGGATGGCGAACACGAAGTCGGTGTGCGCCTCCGGCAGGTACTCCATCTTCTGGATGGAGTTGCCAAGCCCCTCGCCAAACCAGCTGCCACGGCCGAAGGCCATCAGCGACTGGGTCAGCTGGTAGCCGCTGCCGAACGGATCGGCCCAGGGATCGAGGAAGGAGGTCACCCGCCGCATCCGGTAAGGCTCGGCGATGATCAGGGTCACCACGGCGCTCACCCCCACCAGGATAAGACCGATGAACTGCACCAAGCGGGCGCCGGCCAGGAACAGCATGCCGAGCGAGGTGACGAACATCACCACCACCGATCCCAGATCGGGCTGGGCCAGCAGCAGGATGGCCACCACGAACAACACCGCCATCGGCTTCATGAAACCGATGAAGCGCTCGCGCACCTCGCTCTGGCGACGCACCAGATAGCCCGCCAGATAGACGAACAGTGCCAGCTTGCCGAACTCGGCCGGCTGCAGGTTGAACGGACCAAGCGGCAACCAGCGCACCGAGCCGTTGACGCTGCGTCCCACCAGCAGCACCAGCACCAGCATGACGATAGCCAGCAGCAGCATGGGGCCGTTGTAGTGCTGCCAGCGCGCCATCGGCACCTGCAGCACGAACCAGGAGATGCCGAGCGCCATCAGCAGAAACAGGCCGTGACGCTTCACGAACATGAAGGGATCGTTGTTGATGGCGATCCCCTCCGGGATCGAGGCGGAGGCCACGATCACCAGACCTACCGCCATCAGCGCCAGCGCCAGCACGACCAGCTGCCGGTCATAGAGACCGGCAGGGCGCGCCGGCAACAGCCAGCGCTGCAAGAAGCCTGCGACTGCGCGAAGGGCGTTCATAACTTTTGTACCAGCTCGGTGAAACGATCACCGCGCGCTTCGAAAGACTTGAATTGGTCCAGGCTGGCGCAGGCCGGCGCCAGCAGCACCCAGTCGCCGGGTCTGGCATCGGCGGCCGCCTTGGCGACCGCGGCATCCAGATCCGCGACCCGTTCGGTCTGCTCACCCAGCGCCAGCAGCACCTCGGCATCCTGGCCGAAACAGTACATGTGATCGATCTGGCTGCCGAGCAGCGCCTGAACCGGGCCGAAATCCTGGCCCTTGCCCTGGCCACCGGCCAGCAGCAGCAGACGGCCCTTCACCGACTCGCGCACCCCGGCCACGGCAGCCAGGGTCGCCCCCACGTTGGTGGCCTTGGAGTCGTTGATCCAGCGCACCCCATTCACCTCCCGCACGAAGCGGGCACGGTGAGGCAGCCCCTCGAAACGGCGCAGCACTCGCAACTGCGGCTCGCGCGGGATGCCGACCGCATCGCACAGGGCCATGGCGGCCAGCGCGTTGGCCTGGTTGTGGGCACCGACGATCTTCATCTCGTCCACCGCCAGCAACGGCTCGCCGTGCAGGGTCAGCCAGTGACGGCCATCCAGCTCGCAGCGGCCATAGCCGTTGCAGTCGAGGCCGAAGCTCTGCCACACCTGACCCACGTCAGGCAGGGTCTGGGCATCGTCACGATTGATCAGGATGTGCTGGGAGTGCTGATGGATCTCCATCTTGGCGGCGCGATAGTCGGCCATGCCCTGATAGCGATCCATATGGTCTTCACTGAGGTTCAATACCACGGAGGCGGCGGCACGCAGGCTGTGGGTGGTCTCCAGCTGGAAGCTGGAGAGCTCCAGCACGCAGAGATCCATCGGCTGCTTGAGCAGCTCGAGCGCCGGCGTGCCTATGTTGCCACCCACCCCGACCTTGAGGCCGGCTTCGGCAATCATCTCACCCACCAGGGTGGTGACCGTGCTCTTGCCGTTGGAGCCGGTGATGGCGATCACCGGCACCTGGGTCTCGCGCACGAACAGCTCGATGTCGCCGACGATGCGCACCCCGAACTCGGCGGCCGCTTGCAGTTCCGGCGTTGCCAGGGCAATGCCCGGACTCGCCACTATCATGTGCGCCTGCTTGAGCAGCTCGCCATCCAGCCCGTGGATGAGTTCCACCTCGGCAGGCAGTTGATCCCTGCCGGGCGGGTTGGCGCGGGTGTCCATCACCAGCGGCGTCACGCCACGGCCGAGGAAATAGTCGACGCAGGAGAGTCCGGTTTTGCCGAGTCCGATGATGATGACCATGGCTTACCTCACCTTCAGGGTGGCGAGGCCGAGCAGCACCAGCATGAGCGTGATGATCCAGAAGCGCACGATGACGCGCGGCTCCGGCCAGCCCTTCTTCTCATAGTGGTGATGGATCGGTGCCATGCGGAAGATGCGCACGCCGCGCAGCTTGTAGGACCCCACCTGCAGGATCACCGAGACGGTCTCCATCACGAAGACGCCGCCCATGATCACCAGCAGGAACTCCTGACGCACCAGCACGGCGATGGTGCCGAGTGCGCCGCCCAGCGCCAGGGAGCCCACGTCCCCCATGAACACCTGGGCCGGATAGGTGTTGAACCAGAGGAAACCCAGACCCGCCCCGACGATGGCGGTACAGACGATCACCAGCTCGGAGGTATAGGGTACATAGGGAATATGCAGGTAGTTGGCGAAATTGACGTTGCCGGTGGCCCAGGCGATGAAGGCGAAGCCCCCCGCCACCATCACGGTCGGCATGATGGCCAGACCATCCAGGCCATCCGTGAGATTGACCGCGTTGGAGGTGCCGACGATGACGAAGTAGGTCAGTACGATGAACATCAGCCCGAGTTGCGGCATCACATCCTTGAGGAAGGGCACCACCAGCTGGGTCTGACCGTCGTGCGTGGCGGTGGCGTAAAGGAACACGGCCACCCCCAGCGCAACGGCGGATTGCCAGAAGTACTTCCAGCGGGCGATCAGGCCGTCGGTGTTCTTGCGTACCACCTTGAGGTAGTCATCGGCAAAGCCGATGGCGCCATAGGCACCCAGCACGAACAGCACCAGCCAGACATAGGGGTTGTCGAGGCGGCACCAGAGCAGCACCGAAATGAAGATGGCGGCGATGATCATCAGGCCGCCCATGGTCGGGGTGCCTTTCTTGCTCAGGTGCGACTCCGGACCGTCGTTGCGGATCACCTGGCCGAATTTGAGGATCTGCAGGCGACGGATGAGGCGCGGCCCCATCCAGAGCGCCACCACCAGGCCGGTGATGATCGACAGGATGGCGCGAAACGTCAGGTAGGAGAAGACGTTGAAGAAGGTGAAGTGCGGGGTGAGCAGTTCCGCCAGCCAGACTAGCATGTGGCTGACTCCTGACGGTCTTTGACCATCTCGACGATATCTTCCATGCGGGAGCCGCGGGCACCCTTGACCAGGATCGCGATTTCTTGATGTGTATTTATCATTTGCGCAAGCACTTCAAACAACGACGCCTTGTTATCGAAATGTCGGCCAGCCGCGGCATCTGCGGTGTGGCGACTCTGTTCCCCTACGGTCAGCACGGCATCGAGGCCGCGCTCGCTGGCGTGGCGTCCGACCCGGGCGTGTTGCTCGGCGGACTCCTCACCCAACTCCTTCATGTCACCGAACACCAGCACCTTGTAGCCGCTCATGGCGGTCAGGGCATCGATGCCCGCCAGCACGGACTCCACGCTGGCGTTGTAGGTGTCGTCCACCAAGGTGAGACCACCCCAGCGCTGGACGCAGAAACGGCCCTTGACCGGTGCCATCTGCTCGAGCCCGGCCTTGACCGAGGCGAGCGAGGCGCCGAGCGCCAGCGTGCCGGCGGCGGCGGCCAGGGCGTTCGCCACGTTGTGGCGGCCCGGGATGGCCAGGGTCAGGCTCACTTCGCCCTGCGGGGTCACCATCACGAACTCGGCACAACCCTGCTGGTTGATCACCACGTTTCTGGCGTGGAACGGCTGACGCTGATCCTCGATGGAGAAGGCGCAGTGGATCCCGCGGGCCTGCCACTTCGGCCAGAATTCGTTGTCGGCATTGACGATGGCGCAGCCACCTTCACCCAGCCCCTCGAAGATTTCGCTCTTGGCGTGGAATACCCCTTCCAGCGAGCCGAAGCCCTCCAGGTGCGCGGCCGCCACGTTGTTGATGATGGCGGCATCGGGTTTGGCCAGCGAGGTGGTCCAGGCGATCTCGCCCGGGTGGTTGGCCCCCAGCTCCATCACCGCAAACTGGTGTTGTGGCTCGAGGCGCAGCAGGGTCAGCGGCACCCCCACTTCGTTGTTGAAGTTGCCGGCGGTGGCCAACACTTCCCCTTCCTGACGCAGGATGGCGGTCGCCATCTCCTTCACCGTGGTCTTGCCACAGCTGCCGGTGATGGCCAGCACTTTCGGGTTGATCCGCTCGCGCACCAACCGGCCGAGACGACCCAGCCCCTTGAGACTGTCGGTCACCACCAGCTGGGGGATCGCCAACGGCAGTTCACGCTCGACCAGCAGGGCCGATGCCCCGGCGGCCACGGCCTGCTCGCAGAAATCGTGGGCATCGAAACACTCGCCGCGCAGCGCAACAAACAGCGCGCCTGCGCCCAGGGTACGGGTGTCGGTGCTGACAGCCGTGATCGCTCCGTCTTCACCAATCAGACGGGCATCGAGTACCTGCGCCAGCTCGGCAAGCCTGAGGGTCATCATGCGAATGACTCCAATAATGTGTGCAAAGCGGCCGCGACGGTTTCCCGGTCGCTGTAGTGCCGCTTGTCGGTTCCAATGATCTGATAATCCTCGTGACCCTTACCGGCCACCAGGATGATGTCCTGTTTGCTCGCCTGGCTCAGTGCCAGCTGGATTGCCTTGGTCCTGTCGTGCTCGATCTGCACGGCGCCGGGATCGCGAAGACCCGCCACCATGTCGGCCATGATCCGGGCCGGCTCCTCGGTACGGGGATTGTCATCGGTCAGGATCACGCGATCCGCATGCAGCTCGGCCATGGCGGCCATCATGGGCCGCTTGCCGCGATCCCTGTCGCCACCACAACCCACCAAGCACCAGAGCCGCCCTTCACAGTGCACCCGCAGGGCCTGCAAGGCCTTCTCCAACGCATCCGGCGTGTGGGCATAATCGACCACGGCGAGCGGCGCCTTGCCGCCACCGAAGCACTCCATGCGGCCGGTTACCGGCTGCAGTTGCGGCGCGCTGGCCAGCAACTCGTCGAAGTCATAACCGAGCACCAGCATGGCGCCCATCGCGGCCAGCACGTTGCTGACGTTGAAGCGCCCGAGCAAGGGGGCGGATAATACACCATTCCCCCAGCTGGAGTTAATCTGCGTGCGAAAACCTTGCTGGTGGAAATGGGGATCCTGCGCCGTCAGCTGTCGCCCCGGGTGACCGGCCACCGGGCCGTGCACGCTGAACGCCACGGCGGCCGGGTAGGCGGCCAGCCATTGGCGGCCCAACCGGTCGTCGGCATTGAGCACGGCGCAGGGTTCGTCTACCAGTTTCAGCAGCTCTTCCTTGGCGGCGCCGTAGGCCTCCATGGTGCCGTGATAGTCCAAATGATCCCGGCTCAGGTTGGTGAACACGGCGGCAGCAAACGGCAGGGCCGCCACGCGATGCTGTACCAGGCCGTGGCTGGAAACCTCCATCGCCACCAGATCCGCCCCCTGCGCTTGCAGAGCGGCCAGATTGGCCTGCACCTGCACCGCGCTGCCGGTGGTGTTTTCCGCTTCCACCAGCTCGCCGAACAGGCCGTTGCCGATGGTGCCCATCACCCCGGCCTTGCCCCCCAGCAGGGTGCGCCAGTTGGCCACCAGCAGCGCCGTGGTGCTCTTGCCGTTGGTGCCGGTGATACCCACCAGATCCAGCTTGCTGGCCGGCTGGTCGTAGAAATAGCCGGCCAGCTCGGAGAGCCTAGCTGGCAGACTCGGGATCCCGAGACAAGGCACGCTCAGCGCCGGTGCCACGAATTCACCGTCCTCTTCAAACAGTACGGCGGTCGCTCCCTGAGCCACCGCCTGTTCGATAAACCGTCTGCCATCCACCTGATGCCCGCGAATCGCCACGAAGAGACAACCGGGCCCGACCCGCCGACTGTCCAGCTGGATGTCGGTAAGCGCGAGCGCCGGGGCTGTAATGCCAAAGGGGCGCATCAGTTGATCAAGTGCGCGGGACAACATTGGAAGCCTCCGTACGGGCAAGTTTGGTGGGCACCGCAGGCGGTACCGCGTCGGGACGAATATTGAAGAGCTGCAGTACCCCGCCCATGGCTTCGGCAAACGGCGGCGTCGCCACGGCACCACCGTAGTAGGCGTCGCCCTTGGGCTCGTTGATCACCACTACCATGACGAAACGGGGATTGCTGGCCGGGGCGAAACCGGCGAACCAGGCCATGTAATCCTTGCCGTAGCCACCTGCGACCGCGACCTTGGCGGTACCACTCTTGCCGCCGACCCGGTAACCGGGGATCTGTGCTTTCGGAATGGCATTGCTGACCACGTACTCCAGCGCCTGCAACATGGCGGTGGCGTTGTTGTGGTCGATGACCTGCTCCCCTTTGGGTGGCTCGGTCACCTTGACGATGGAGAGCGGCACCCGCTTACCCTTGTTGGCCAGGGTGGCATAGGCGGAGGCCAGCTGCAGCGGGGTGACCCGCAGGCCATAGCCGAACGACAGGGTGGCCCGTTCGATGTCAGACCAGCGCCGACGCTGGGGCAACATGCCGCTGCTCTCACCCATCAGGCCGCTGCCGGTGTCCATCCCGAAGCCCACCATGCTGAGGGTGTTGATCATCTCCTGCGCCGGCATCCGCAGCGCAATGCGCGACATGCCGATGTTGGAGGAGTAGCGAAGAATGTCGTACAGGTTGGTGGCCTTGTGGATACTCACGTCGCGGATCTGCTTGGCCCCGATAAAGAGCGGGCCGCCCGGAATAGTGTCCTTCCAGCTGGTAACGCCGGCTTGCAGGGCGCTGAGCAGGATCAGCGGCTTGACGGTGGAGCCCGGCTCATAGGTATCGGTCACCACCCGGTTGCGTACCCGGAAACTCTGATACTGACCGCGATTATTGGGGTTGTAGGAGGGGGTGTTGACCATGGCGAGCACTTCGCCGGTCTTGACGTCCAGCATCACCATGGAGCCGGAGGTCGCCTTGTTCTCGTCGGTGGCACGCTTGAGTGCCCGGTAGGCCAGCGCCTGCACCCGTTGATCGATGCTCAGCTGCAGGTCGTTGGCGTTCTTGCCCTCTTTCACCAGACCAAGCCGCTCGATGACCCGGCCCTGCCTGTCCTTGCGCACCCGCATCTCGCCAGGGGTTGCCGTCAGCCACTCGTTGTAGCTGCGCTCGATCCCCTCGATGCCGCTGCCGTCGATATTGGTTACCCCCACCAGGTGGGCGCTGATCTCGCCGGTCGGGTAGAAACGGCGTGCCTCGGGGCGCAGATAGATGCCACCCAGCTTGAGGCCCTTGATGTATTCCGCCACCGCCGGCGTCACCTGACGCTGCAGGTAGACGAAGCGCTTGCTCGGGTTGGAGATGCGGTGCTTGAGGGTGTTGATGTCGAGCTTGAGCACGGCGGACAGGGCCAGCCAGGCCCGCTCGTTATGGATGGCGCCAGACTCGTGCACCGTCTTGGGATCGGCCCAGACAGCCTCAACAGGCACCGAAACCGCCAGCTGCTCGCCGTTGCGATCGGTGATCATGCCGCGCACCGCCTGAGTGGCGGTGGTACGCAGCGAACGCATGTCCCCTTCCTGGCGCAGCCGATCCGGGTCGATCACCTGGATCCAGGCCAGTCGCAGGATCAAGCCGGCAAACGCAATGCCGATGAAGAACACCAGCGTGCGAAAGCGCCACGGATAGAGTGACGGAGCTTTGACCTTGGGTTGGGCCTTGGCGGAAGCCTTGCGTTTCATGGTTGTGTAATTACCTTCTCGGTGGTCACCAGCGGGCGAGCCATCTGCAACTTGTCCATGGCCAGACTCGCCACCCGGGAGTGCTCGGCCAGCGTGCCCTGCTCCAGCAACAGGTGCCGCCATTCGATATTGAGCCGATCCTCCTCCGCCATCAGGTCGTTCTGCTTGGCCGTCAGACCGCGGGTCATGTTGGTCACCAGGATCACCGCAAAGGCGGTGATCAGCACGGCGATGGCGAGCACTACCTGCAGCTTGTGCCGCCAGAGATCACCGAGGATCTCCCTGGCCAGATGAACGCGCACCTCGCTCATGGCTTACTCCGCCAACCGCTGGGCAACCCGCAGCACCGAGCTGCGGGATCGGCTGTTTTCATTGACCTCGTGCTCGGAAGGCTTAAGCGCCTTGCCGACCGACTTCAATTTGCGACCGCCGGCCAACTGGGCCTCGGTCAACGGAATGCCGTGCGGCACTTCCGGGCCTTTCTCATGCTTGCGAATGAAATGCTTCACCAGCCGATCTTCCAGCGAGTGGAAGCTGATGACGGAGAGACGACCTTCCGGTGCCAGCACCTGCAGGGCCCCGTTGAGCGCAGTCTCGATCTCGTCCAGCTCGCTGTTGATGTAGATACGGATGGCCTGGAAGCTGCGAGTGGCGGCGTGCTTGCCCTTCTCCTTGCTCGGATTGACCCGGGCAATCATCTCCGCCAGTTGACGGGTGCGGACATAGGGCTCGGTGACACGATCGTGCACGATGGCGCGGGCGATCTTCTTGGCGAAACGCTCCTCGCCAAAGGTCTTCAGCACCCAGGCGATGTCGTCCACATCGGCGCGAGCGAGCCATTCGGCGGCGCTCTGACCGGAGGTGGGGTCCATCCGCATGTCGAGCGGACCGTCCTTCATGAAGCTGAAACCGCGCTCGGCATCGTCCAGCTGGGGAGAAGACACCCCGAGATCCAGCAGGAAACCGTCTACCTTGCCCAGCAGGCCGCGTTCATCCAGATAGGAGGCAATACCGGAGAAGGGGCCGTGCACGATTTCGAAGCGCGGATCCTGGATCTTGGCCGCTTCGGCAATGGCCTGGGGATCCCGGTCGATGGCGATCAGCCGGCCATGGGGGCCAAGCTGCTGGAGAATGAGACGAGAGTGACCACCCCGGCCAAACGTACCGTCGACGTAGATGCCGTCCGGCTTGATGGCCAGCCCTTCAACGGCTTCGTGCAGCAGCACTGTGATGTGTTCAGCGGCTTGGGTCATTTATAAAGAGAAATCCTGTAGTCGTGGCGAGCTTGCCCAGTCATCTTCGGGCAGACCCTGAATGTCGTCATTGACCTGTTGTTGCCAGCGGGCTTCATCCCACAGCTCAAACTTGTTGAGCTGGCCCACCAGCATGATCTTCTTGTCCAGCCCTGCATGGCTGCGCAGTGGCTGGCTGAGCAGCAGACGGCCATTGCCGTCCAGCTCGCATTCGGTCGCATGCCCGAGCAACAGCCGCTGCAGGCGGCGCTCAAGGGGATTCATGCTGGAGAGCGTCTTGAGCTTGCGCTCGATCTCTTCCCATTCATTCAGGGGGTAAAGCAGCAGGCAGGGATGAGCAATATCGATGGTGCAGACCAGCTGGCCCTCGCTTTCGTCGCGCAGCCAATCACGGTACTTGGTCGGAATCGCCAATCGCCCCTTGCTGTCGAGGCTGATGGCATGCGCACCACGCAACAAATTGCAGTCCCTGAAAATGAGTTAAAGGGGGCAAACCGCCCGATAAAAACCACTTTGATCCACTTTTCCCCACCTTGAAGTTTAAGGACGTGCTGAGGGCTTTTCAAGCGAGGATCTCGGGCATGGGGAACATATTGACGCAGCGTTTCAGCAGCGAGGATTAAATGAGTTGATTTTCCACAAGTTATTTGTGTTTACGGCAATCCGATTAATTGCGAAGAATTAAAAGATCAGCAGGGTGAACCAATAAGCAGCGGGATGATCCGCTCAGATTCACAGGTACCCACATAACTCAGGCATTTTGTATGAAAAAACCATAACCAACTGATCTATATGCATAGAGTCGACCATCTCACGATCCGCCAACACATATATCTCTCGGTACAAGCTGCTATTTTCTCGCCAATAAAAAAGAGCCTCGCGATAAATCGCAAGGCTCTTCAGGAATAGGTCGGAGTCGGCCTGTAAGCCGGGTTCTGTACCGGGTTGCCCCGGGTAGCAATCATTCCTCTAGGCCAGCAATCGCTCGCTGGCTCAAGCAACCTACCCGCCCCCAACGCGGGCCGCGCCAATAGGGGCCTATTTGGTCTTGCTTCGGGTGGAGTTTACCGTGCCACGAACTGTTACCAGTCGCGCGGTGCGCTCTTACCGCACCCTTTCACCCTTACCTGATCCCTTGCGGGCCATCGGCGGTTTGCTCTCTGTTGCACTGGTCGTAGGCTCACGCCCCCCAGGCGTTACCTGGCACCCTGCCCTATGAAGCCCGGACTTTCCTCCCCTCCGCCCGTCTGTCCCGAGGGACACAACGACGAAGCAGCGATTGCCCAGCCAACTCCGGGCGCGAATTATAGCCTTGTCCGGCACCTCGGGTAAACCTGCAATTGAGTTTTGACCGAGTTAATCGTACTCGAGAGAACGCCAAGGCTGGCCTCCGGCCTGTATCTGCCCGCCTCAGTAATGTTCGAGGCCGTACTTGTAGAGCGCGTTCTTCTTCACCCCGTGGATCTCGGCGGTGAGCGCCGCCGCTTTTTTGAGCGGTAGTTCGGCCACTAGCAGCCCCAGGGTACGGATCGCCTCGGCCGGCAGTTCCTCTTCCGTTTTATTGGCGCCCGCGACCACCAGCACGATCTCGCCGCGGCAGCGATTTTCGTCTTCGCCCAGCCAGACCAGCATCTCGGAAGCAGGCAGACCGTGGATCGACTCGAAGGTCTTGGTCAGCTCGCGACACACCACCACCTGGCGTTCGCCGAGAATGCGGGCGATCGCTTCCACCGTGTCCTGCACCCGACGCGGGGATTCGTAGAACACCAGTGAGCGGGTGTCTTCGATCACCGCCTGCAAACGGTCGTCACGTCCCTTGCTCTTGGCAGGCAAAAAACCTTCGAAGGCAAACCGGTCGGTGGGCAGCCCGGCCGCAGAAAGTGCCGTGATGGCAGCGCAGGGGCCGGGCAGCGGAACTACCTTGACCCCGGCTTCGCGACAACGGGTGACCAGGTGATAACCGGGGTCGCTGATGAGTGGCGTACCGGCATCGGAGACCAGGGCCACGCTCTTGCCATCTTTTATCCGGCCGATCAGCACGTCCGCCTTCTGCTGTTCGTTGTGATCGTGCAGCGCGAAGGTGGACACCGAGATTTGATAGTGGCTGAGCAGGATGCCGGTATGGCGGGTATCCTCGGCAGCCACCAGATCGACACTGCGTAAAATGTCCAATGCACGCTGGGTAATGTCAGCCAGATTGCCGATCGGGGTGGGGACTATGTACAGGGTTGGGATGTCACTCATGGGAGCTCCGAGTGTCCCGACAATTGTGTCGCCATATTGGCCCGTTTACACTATGGAGAATTTCAACACTGGTCGGGGAATGAACTTGAACCGGGTTACAAAGCAGCTAAGTGTATCACGACTCTTCGGCATCCTACTCGCGGCAGTACTGCTTGCCGCCTGTGCGTCGGAGCCCAATCAATCAACCGGACAATCCGGCATGCCGTCGGCCTTCTCGGATCTGACCAAGAATGCCCAGTGGTATCTGGCGCAGGTGGATCCGGCCAAACCGGCCGAAGCCTTCACCTGGCAGGTGATGGCGGCGCGCAGCTATCTGGCGCTCGGTCAGGCCAAGCCGGCCGCGGCCCTGTTCCAGCAACTGCAGAAGCAGGGCCAGAGCGCCGAGCAAAAAGCCCAGCTGCAACTGTTGCAGGCTCACCTGCTGCTCGCCCAGGGCAACGCCAACCAGGCGCTGATCCTGCTGGAGGGCAAACCCGAGGTGGCGCTGGATGCCGATACCCAGAAAGACTGGTATCGCCAGCGGGTGGTGCTGCAACTGGACATCAACAACAAGTTCGGTGCCGCCAAGTCGCTGATCCTGCTGGAGCCCTATCTGGCCCAGAATGAGCTGGCGACCAATCACCAGCAAATCTGGTCACTGCTCAAAAGCATGACCCCCTCCACCCTGCAGGCACTGGAAGAGGCGCCGGCTCCCGACGTGACTACCGGCTGGCTGCGACTGGCGGCGCTGGTGAACGAGTTCGGCGCCCAGCCCAATCAGCTGGCACGCCAGCTCGCTGGCTGGAAGCAGGCCTTCCCGAACCACCCTGCCCAGAAAGACATGCCAGCGGGTCTGGGCGATCTGACGACCAGCAACATCAACACCCTGCAGCAGATCGCCGTGTTCCTGCCGCTCTCCGGCAATCTGGAGCCTCAGGGCGCCGCCATCCGCAACGGCATGCTGATGTCTTACAAGGAGAATCAGGGCCAGTTCACCCTGAACTTCTACGACACCCAGACCAAGGCGATGGGCGAGCTCTACAAACAGGCGATTCAGGAAGGGGCCAACATGATCATCGGCCCGCTGCTCAAAGACCGGGTCGAGGAGCTGCTCAAGTCCAATCCGACCGTACCGGTGCTGGCACTCAACGAGCTGGACAAGCCGATCGTCAATGACAACACCTTCTACTTCTCCCTCTCCGCCGCCGCCGATGCAGCGCAGGCTGCCCAGTACCTCTATGGCCAGGGCTATCGCAAACCCCTGCTGATCGCCGCCCAGGGGCGGATCGGTTATGGCAGCATCAAGGCGTTTGAACAGGCCTGGGCTACCGTGAGCCAGGACAAGCCGGTCGTCGCCACCTTCGGCGCTCGCAACGAAGTGCAGGGCATGGTCAAGAACGCCCTGAGCGGTCGCTCCACCGCCCGGGCCGGCGAAGTGGTGCAGCTGGCTGACACGGCGCCACGCAGCATCGACGTGGTCTATGTGGTCGCCAACAGCCTGGAGACCCGGATGATCAAGCCGTATGTGGACATCTCGGTCAATCCGATGGGCAGCCTGCCGATCTACAGCAGCTCGCGCAGCTATGACAGCGCCACCACCGAAGTGGCCTCCGAGCTCAACGGCATGCATATCTCCGACATGCCGCTGCTGCTGGGCGGTTACGAGAAGCAGCGCGAACAGATCGCCCTGCTCTGGCCGCAAACCCAGGGTGATCTGCTGCGCCTGTTCGCCCTGGGCTACGATGCCGTGGCGCTGGCGGAAAACCTGCAGCAAATGCGCAAGGTCAATGCCATGCAGCAGCCTGGCATGAGCGGCCAGCTGAGCGTGGATGCCAGCGGTAACATAGTGCGGGTACTGGACTGGGCCACCTACCAGAATGGCAAGCTGGTCAGCGACAGTGCCATGCCTCAGCTCGAGGGAGCCCCCCATGAAGGGTCTATTGGCACGGATGCACCAGCAGTGGCAGAACCTGTTCCCGTCAGCACCGAGCAAGGGACAGCACTTTGAGCAGCTAGCGGAACGCTGGTTGCAGGCCCGCGGCCTGCAACCCGTGACCCGCAACTACCGCTGCCGGGGCGGCGAGATCGATCTCATCATGCGCCAGGGGGAGACCCTGGTGTTTGTTGAGGTCCGCTACCGCGCCCAGACCAGCCATGGCGGCGCCGCCGCCTCGGTCACCCGGCGCAAGCAGCACAAGATCGTGCTGGCAGCGCGCCACTATTTCAAGCAACATGCCATCAACGAGGCCAGCCAGGCCTGCCGATTCGATGTGATCGCGTTCGAGGGCGACCAGCCAGACTGGATCCAGAACGCATTTTAAGAGGACCCCATGACTGACCGCATCAAAGAGAACTACACCGAGAGCATCCAGACCAAGATAGCCGCCGCCGAGGCGCTGTCGGATGCCATCCATACCGCAGCCCAGATGCTGACCATCTGCCTGCTCAATGGCCACAAGGTGATGGCATGCGGCAACGGTCCTTCCGCAGCGCTGGCCCAGCTGTTCATCTCGGAATTGGTCAACTGCTACGAAACCGAGCGCCCTTCCCTGCCCGGCATGGCGCTGACCCCTGACATGGCCACCATCAGTGCCATCGCCACCGATCACGGTTTTGAAGAGGTGTATGCCAAGCAGATCCGGGCGCTCGGTCAGCCCGGCGATATCCTGGTGGTCATCACCACCACCGGCAACAGCCGCAGCCTGATCAAGGCCGCCGAGGCCGCCCTCTCCCGCGACATGACCATAGTGGTGCTGGGTGGTGGTGACGGCGGCGAGATCGCCGGCCTGCTCGGCCCCAACGACGTGGAGATCCGGGTACCGTCGGCTCGTCGACCCCGCATTCTGGAAGTGAACCTGTTGACCCTGCACTGCCTGTGTGATCTCATCGACCAGACTCTTTTCCCGCAACAGGAAGATTGAAACCATGAACAAGCAAATGCTCCTGCTCGGCCTGCTGGCCGGCACCCTGCTGCTGCAAGGCTGCGCGGCCGTAGTGGTAGGCGGTGCCGCTGGCACCGCCAAAGCCTCCGGCGATCGCCGCACCCTGGGCGCCCAGTGGGATGATCAGGCCATCGAGCTGAAAGCGGCCAACCTGCTGGCTGACAACAAGCCGCTGAGCGCGGCCAGCAAGATCAGCGTCTACAGCAACAACGGCCGCGTGCTGCTGGTCGGCCAGACACCTTCTGACGCTTACAAGCTCGAAGCTGGCAAGATAGTGGCCCGCATCGAGGGGGTGCGCCACGTCTACAACGAATTGCGCCTCGGCCAGCCGGTCAGCATAGGGGTTCGCAGCAACGACTCCTGGATCACCTCCAAGGTGCGGGCAGACATGCTGGGCGCCAAGAATTTTGACAGTGCCAAGGTCAAGGTGGTCACCGAGAACGGCGAGGTATTCCTGATTGGCCTGGTGACCCGCCAGGAAGGGGATCACGCCGTCGAGATCGCCCGCCACGTCAGCGGCGTGAAGCGCGTGATCAAGGCCTTCGAGTTCGCCCAGAACTAGCACTGACCGCCGACTCTCGGCATAAAAAAACGCAGCCAGCTGGCTGCGTTTTTTATTTGATGACCTTCAGGGTCGGACGACCGCTCGGACGCGGCGGTTCCGGCTCGGGTTCCACCGGTGCTTCGGCTTGCTCCAGCCAGAGGTCATAACCCGGCTCAGGCGGGAACAGGGTTCCCACGCCGTTTTCCCGGGCATGGATGGCCAATACGGCCGCCATCGGGATGTAAACCTGCTGGGAGACACCACCAAAACGGGCGCTGAAGCTGATGGCTTCATTGTCCATGTGGAACTGCCCTACCGCACGGGGGGCGATGTTCAGCACTATCTGTCCATCCTGGACAAACTGCATCGGCACCATCACATGAGGGATGTTGACGTTGACCACCAGATGCGGGGTCAGGTCATTGTCCAGCAACCAGTCGAAGAACGCCCGCAGCAGGTACGGGCGACTGGGTGTCATTGTCGGTTCCATGCTCATACGCCGGCACGGATCTCGCGCTCGGCTTCAGTCAGGGAAGCCTGGAAAGACTCGCGCTCGAACAGACGAACCATGTAGGCCTTCAGCTCTTTGGCGCCACGACCGGTGAAGTCGATACCGAGGCTCGGCAGACGCCACAGCAGCGGGGCCATGTAGCAGTCGACCAGGCCAAACTCTTCGCTCATGAAATAGGGCATTTCACCGAAGATCGGCGCGATGGCCAGCAGGTTGTCCCGCAGTTCGGCACGCGCCGCATCCACGTCAGTACCCGCCATGATCTTGTCGGCCAGAGAATACCAGTCCAGCTCGATACGATGCATCATCAGACGGCTGTTGCCGCGGGCCACAGGGTAGACCGGCATCAGGGGCGGGTGCGGGAAGCGCTCGTCCAGATACTCCATGATGATGCGTGAGGTGTACAACGCCAGCTCGCGATCGACCAGGGTCGGTACGGTGTTGTAGGGGTTCAGCTCGGCCAGCTCATCCGGCAGGTTGCTTGGGTCAACCTGGCAGATATCTACGCTAACACCCTTCTCCGCCAGGACAATGCGCACCTGATGGCTGAACATATCGTTGGCACCGGAAAACAGCGTCATTACCGAACGCTTATTGGCAGCTACAGCCATTGAACCCTCCCGTCATTAAAAAACAGAAACGGCAATGAAGCCTCTTGGTCTTCATTGCCGTGCATTATATTACCCGGATCTGGTCGCTTAGTGAACGTCGCGCCAGAATTCCTTCTTCAACAGCACAGTGAAGATGAAGAAGATCACGATGAAGCCAAGTACCCAGAAGCCCATGCGTTCGCGCTCCTGTTGTACCGGTTCAGCCGAGTAGACCAAGAAGTTTACCAGATCCAGTACCGTCTGATCATACTCTTCGTTATTCATTTCACCGTTGCCGTCAGATTTGACACTGACAACCTGCTGTACTTCCACTCCGTCGACGGTGTGGGTCGCGAACTCGGCGCGGGGCGTGCCTTGCAGCGGCTCCAGCACATGGGGCATGCCCACGGACGGGAATACCACGTTGTTCACGCCAAACGGACGGGTCTCATCCACGTAGAAAGAACGCAGGTAGGTGTAAATCCAGTCGGCACCACGTACCCGGGCAACCAGGGTCAGATCGGGGGGGGGGGCGCCAAACCATTTGGCCGCATCCTTGTCCGGCACCGAGTTTTCCATCAGATCGCCGATCTTGGCACCATTGACGATCAGGTTGGCCGCCATCAGATCTTCCGGAATACCGATGTCTGCCGCCACCCGGTTGTAACGCTGGTACTGGGTGCTGTGACAGCCAAAGCAATAGTTCATGAAGGTTGCCGCACCACGCTGCAACGACGCCTTGTCGTTCAGGTCGTAGTTGGCCTTGTCCAGGTGCACAACCCCGGTGTTGGCAAACACCAGCGACGGCAGCAGGGTCAGCACTGCAAAAATTATTCTTTTCATTTAAATGTCACCCTCTCCGGCAGCGGCTTGGTGCTTTCATTCTTGCTGTAGAAGAACAACAGGACGAAGAACCCGAAATAACCCAGGGTACAGATCTGGGCGATCAGCGTCAGGGTCGGAGTCGATGGCAAGACGCCGAGCACCCCGAGAATGATGAAGCAGACCACGAACTGGGCGATGTTCAGCTTGTGCAGGGTACTGCGATAGCGCACCGAACGTACCTTGCAGCGATCCAGCCAGGGCAGCAGGAACAGCACCACGATGGAAAGCCCCATCATGATGACGCCCAGCAGCTTGTCAGGCACCGCCCGCAAGATGGCGTAGAAGGGGGTGAAATACCAGACAGGGGCAATGTGTGCCGGGGTCTTCAGACCGTTGGCCACTTCAAAGTTCGGCTTCTCGAGGAAATAACCCCACATGTCCGGTTTGAAGAAGATGATGGCGCAGAACAGGAACAGGAAGCCTGCAACCCCGATCATGTCCTTGACGGTGAAGTAGGGGTGGAATGCCACAGCATCCAGCGGCCAGCCGTTCTCGTCCTTGTGCTTCTTGATGTCGATGCCGTCCGGGTTGTTGGAACCCACTTCGTGCAACGCCAGGATGTGCATGGCAACCAGCATCACCAGTACCAGCGGCAGGGCGATGACGTGCAACGCGAAGAAGCGGTTCAGGGTAGCGCCGGAGATGACGTAGTCACCGCGGATCCACAGGGTCAGATCGTCACCGATGACCGGAATGGCGCCAAACAGCGAGATGATGACCTGGGCACCCCAGAACGACATCTGGCCCCACGGCAGCAGATAGCCCATGAAGGCTTCCGCCATCAGGCAGAGGAAGATCAGCATGCCGAAGATCCACAGCAGCTCGCGCGGCTTCTGGTAGGAGCCGTAGATCATGCCGCGGAACATGTGCAGATAGACCACGATGAAGAAGGCGGATGCACCGGTGGAGTGCATGTAGCGCAGCAACCAGCCGTAGTCCACATCCCGCATGATGTACTCGACGGAGGCGAAGGCACCTTCGGCGGAGGGGTTGTAGTTCATGGTCAGCCAGATACCCGTGATGATCTGGTTGACCAGCACCAGCATGGCGAGCGAGCCAAAGAAGTACCAGAAGTTCAGGTTCTTGGGCGCCGGGTACTTGGCCATGTGGTCGTTGTACATGGCAGTGAGCGGAAAGCGGTAGTCAATCCAGCCCATCAGTTTGGCAAACATGGTCAGGCCTCCTTGCCATCGGCACCGACCAGGATGGTGGTGTCGCTAAGATATTTGTACGGCGGAATGACCAGGTTCAAGGGTGCTGGCACCCCCTGGAACACTCGACCAGCCATGTCGAACTTGGAGCCATGACAGGGGCAGAAGAAGCCTGAGGTCACGCCTTGCACCTGCTCGCCAAAGCTGTCCGGCAGATAGGAGGGGGAGCAGCCCAGGTGAGTGCAGATACCGACGGCCACGAAGATCTCCGGCTTGATGGATCTGTAACCGTTGTGGGCATAGTCGGGTTGCTGGGGCTCGTCGGAAGCCGGATCGCGCAACTTGTCGTCGTGCGCGGCCAGGGCATCCAGCGTCTGCTTGGTGCGTTTCACCACCCAGACCGGCTTGCCTCGCCACTCAACACGGATGAGCTGGCCTGGTTCCAACTTACTGATATCCACTTCTACCGGAGCACCCGCCGCTTTGGCTTTGGCACTCGGGTTCCATGACTTAATAAACGGCACTGCGGTAAAAGCAGCTCCTACCCCACCAACGGCGACCGTTGACCAGGTAAGAAATCTGCGGCGACCGGTATCAACTGGCGCATTGCTCATCCAAAAACTCTCCCATGTGGACTCCGCACATTCTTATTGTGTCCCTGTTCCCCTTTCTTCCGTGACAACAGCGGCGGAAGCGGAGTTACAATTGTCACAGAAAAACCGAGGGAATTTTAAAGAAAAGATAACAACTTGACAAGAAAGAGAAGCGAAGGTCAAAAACAATAAATACACAATTTTTTGTCTTTTGTGACGTGGTGTTAGCAATGTCGTTGGTAATATTACCAATAAAAAAAGCCTGGCACATGGCCAGGCTTTTTTGACACTCGCGAGAGCGCGTACAAAAAGCGAATTAACGCTTGGAGTACTGCGGACGCTTACGAGCTTTGTGCAGACCGACTTTCTTACGCTCAACCTTACGGGCATCGCGAGTAACAAAGCCTGCTTTACGCAGTTCGGAACGCAGGGTTTCATCGTACTGCATCAGAGCACGAGTGATACCGTGGCGGATCGCACCAGCTTGACCGGAGATGCCACCACCGTTAACGGTGATGTACAGGTCCAGTTTCTCGGTCATCTCAACCAGTTCCAGCGGCTGACGAACTACCATGCGGGCAGTCGGACGGCCGAAGTACTGCTCCAGGGAGCGCTGGTTGATTACGATTTTACCGCTACCCGCTTTGATAAATACGCGAGCAGTGGAGCTTTTGCGACGGCCGGTACCGTAGTATTGATTTTCTGCCATTGTTGCCAGTTCCCGTTAGATATCCAGTACTTGAGGTTGCTGAGCAGCATGAGCGTGCTCGGCGCCTGCGTAAACTTTCAGCTTACGGAACATGGCACGGCCCAGCGGACCCTTCGGCAGCATGCCTTTGACGGCAGCTTCGATTACCATTTCCGGTTTACGCTGAATCAGCTTGTCGAAGCTGATGGACTTGATACCACCCGGGAAACCGGAGTGAGCATGGTACATTTTGTCGGTAAATTTCTTACCGGTTACGTGTACCTTCTCAGCGTTTACAACGATGATGTAATCACCGGTGTCAACGTGCGGAGTGTACTCAGCTTTGTGCTTACCACGCAGACGAGCAGCGATCTCGGTTGCGATACGACCCAGAGTTTTACCTTCTGCGTCCACAATGTACCAGTCACGTTTTACGGTTTCTGGCTTGGCAACGAAAGTTTTCATTAAGTTAAACCCAATTACCTGTTACAGACCCAATTGCTTATGGGGGCTCTCCCACAAACAACAAACGATGGCCTACCTGTACCCCTTCGAATACAAGTAAAGCTTAAAGTGTTGCTGTCTTATCGACAGCTGTAACGTGGGCCGGGCGATTATAAGTGAAGTTGCCTTAAATATCACCTGCTAATTTCACTGCCATGAAGCTAGCAAATGTCGCCCGGCCCTACCTGCCGCAGATGCCCATCCGACTGGCAGGCGCGGTATTGTGACTAAGGAAGGTGCACTCTGGCAAGGTATTCGTGCGATTGCATTTCCTGAAGCCGTGAAAGACAACGTTTGAACTCGAAATTCAGCAGCCCGTTGCCATAGAGTTCCTGCATGGGTACCGCCGCCGATATGATCAGCTTGACGTGCCTCTCATAGAACTCGTCCACCATGGCGATGAAGCGCCGCGCCGCGTCATCCGTGCCCATTGGCTGCACATTGGCCAGCAGGACGGTGTGAAACAGCCGGGCCAGTTCGATGTAATCGCCCTGTGAGCGGGGAGTACAGCAAAGTTGCTCAAACTCCATATAGAGCACACCTTCTCCCATCCCCAGCGACATCAGTTGACGGTGATTGATCTCGACACTGCCCGCCCGGGCCTCTTCCAGCCCGGTTAACTGCCGAAAATAACGATCCAGATTGGATTTTGCCTGCTGATCCAGCGGGAAGTGATAAATCTCCGCCTGCTCCAGCGTGCGCAGGCGATAGTCGGTGCCGCCGTCCACGTTAAGTATCTCGCAATGGCGCTCGATGAGCGCGATCGCCGGTAGAAAACGGGCCCGCTGCAGACCATTTCGATACAAATCCTGCGGTGGTATGTTCGAGGTCGCCACCAGTACCACTCCATGGCCGAACAACTCCTGGAACAGAGTCCCCAACAGCATGGCGTCGGTGATGTCGGAGACGAAAAACTCGTCGAAGCAGATGACGTCGGTCTCGCCGGCCAGCTTGCTGGCGATCAGCTTGAGCGGATCGGCCTGACCGGTCAGCCCCTTGAGCTCATCGTGCACCCGGTGCATGAAACGGTGGAAGTGAATGCGCAGCTTGCGCTCTCCCGGCAGGCTGTCGAAAAAAGTATCCATCAGCCAGGTCTTGCCTCTGCCCACTCCGCCCCACATATATAGACCCAGGATGGGCGTGCGGGGTTTCGGCTTTTGCAGCCAGCCCAGCAGGCCGCGGGATCTGGTCGGAGTCGGGGTTTGGCACAAATCCTGATAGAGTCGCTCCAGACGGGCCACTGCCATCGCCTGGGCGGGGTCGGCCACGAAGCCGGGGCGCTGCAAATCCTGCTGATACTTTTGCTGCGGGGTCATCCTGTCGATTGCCTTCAAGTCCCTGAATGAAGGACAAAATGGTATCACGCTCTCGGGGTGCACGGTATAGTGCCATCAAGGCGTAGCGGCCGCTTTGGCCGCATCAACCCACATTGATTTAGCTGTAACAAGGAGCATCTATGAGTCTGTTAAACGGGATCCTGCTGGCTGTCGCCGCCTTGATTATCGGTGTCATCATCGGCCGCTTCACAGTGCGCAGCCGGGATGCCGGCCGTCTGGAACAAGAACTGAAGAAGGCTCACAAGGAACTTGAAAGCTACCAGGGCCAGATCAATACCCACTTCGCTGACAGCGCCGCCCTGATGGAGCAGCTGGCCGAGCAGTACCAGACCCTTTATCGCCATATGGCGGAGCAGAGCAAGTTCCTGGCCAAGGCTCAGGAGCCACTGTTCCGTGAAACCCTGCTCGACGAGAGCAGCGATGTCCCGGCCAATGAAGAACCGGGCGTACCACCCCGTGACTATGCAGGGGCCTCCGGTCTGCTCAAGCAGTCCAGTTAGTTCCCTGCGGAACTAATTGCGCGGTAGCGTGGTCAGACCTTGACGATTGCATTGCAACTTTTTCTGGGAGCTGTTTTTCATATGCGTAAACCTCTTTCTGTGCTCAGTGTGTTAGCCCTCAGTGTCGGTATCGCCATGTCTGCGGCCCCTGTACAGGCTGCACTGCCCTCTCTGCTGGCGAACAATCAGGAGATGCCGAGCCTGGCGCCGGTACTCGAGCAGGTCACTCCTGCCGTGGTCAACATTTCAGTCTCCGGCAAGAAGATCACCCGCCAGCGTCTGCCGGAACAGTTCCGTTTCTTCTTCGGCCCCAACATGCCCGACGAACAGGTGAGCGAGCAACCCTTCCAGGCGCTCGGCTCCGGCGTCATCATCGATGCCAAGAAGGGCTACGTGATCACCAACGCCCACGTGGTGCACGAGGCGGACGAGATCAAGGTCAACCTGAAGGATGGCCGTGAATACGCCGCCAAGAAGATCGGCGAGGACAAGCAGTCCGACATCGCGCTGCTGCAAATCAAGGCCGAGGATCTGGTGCAGATCAAGTTTGCCGACTCCGACGAGCTGCGGGTCGGTGACTATGCGCTGGCCATCGGCAACCCGTTCGGCCTCGGCCAGACCGTCACCTCCGGCATCGTCAGTGCGCTCGGGCGCAGCGGCCTCAACATCGAAAATCTGGAAAACTTCATCCAGACCGATGCGGCCATCAACTCCGGCAACTCAGGTGGCGCCCTGCTCAACCTGCGCGGCGAGCTGATCGGTATCAACACCGCCATCCTGGGCCCGAACGGCGGCAACATCGGCATCGGCTTCGCCATTCCATCCAACATGGTACGCGACCTGTCCGAGCAGATCGTGAAATACGGGGAAGTGCGCCGCGGCCAGCTGGGCATCACCGGCACCGAGCTCACCTCCGAAATCGCCAAGACCTTCGGTTACAACAAGAAGGATGGCGCCTTCGTCAACCAGGTCATGCCTGACTCCGCTGCAGCCAAGGCGGGTATCAAGGCCGGCGACATCATCATCAGCATCGATGGCAAGGCCATCCGCTCGTTTGGTGAGCTGCGCGCCAAGATCGCCACCATGGGGGCTGACAAGCAGGTCGCCCTGGGCCTCATCCGCGATGGCAAGGAGCAGACCGTCAAGGTCACGCTGAAGAAGGCAGATGACAGCGAGATCCTGGCCAGCGCCCTGCACCCGGCACTGGAAGGGGCCAAGCTGAGCACCACCGCCGAGCCGGTGACCGGCGTGGCTGTGGCTGACATCGATCCGCGCTCGCCTGCCGCCGCTTCCGGCTTGCAGAAAGGTGACATCATCATCGGGGTCAACCGCCTGCGCATCAACTCGCTGGAAGAGCTGAGCAAGGCGTTGAAGAACAAGCCGGATGTGCTGGCGCTGAACATCCAGCGCGGGGAATCCTCCCTCTATCTGGTGATCCGTTAACTCCCTCTCACCCGCGGCCCTCGCCGCGGGTGATTTTTATCCACCGATAGTGTTATTCTCTGCGCGCTGTATGTACGGATGAGAATGACATGAAAATTCCCCCTCTAGTCAGTTACTTGGGCAAGTCTGTCGGCTTCGGTCTCACCGTGGCGGCTCTTCTGTTGCTGCTGTTTCCCAATTTCCGTGGCGGGGCCCAGCTGCCCGGCCTCATCACCAATGCCCGTGAACTGAGTTTCTCCTACGCCGCCCACCGCGCCGGGCCGGCGGTCGTCAACATCTATACCCGCAGCTTCGCCCGCAACCAGGGCAATCAGGCCGAGCTCAGGCCGCAGGGGCTCGGCTCCGGCGTCATCATGAGCCAGCGCGGCCACGTGCTGACCAACTATCACGTCATCGCCGATGCGGACCAGATCATCGTTGCGCTGCAGGATGGGCGGGTATTCAGCGCCGAGCTGGTCGGCTCCGATCAGCTGACCGATCTGGCGGTGCTCTACATCGAGTCGGACAATCTGCCGGTGATCCCGCAGGATCCGGAG
This sequence comes from Aeromonas sp. QDB54, assembly GCF_027707385.1. Taxonomy (NCBI): domain Bacteria; kingdom Pseudomonadati; phylum Pseudomonadota; class Gammaproteobacteria; order Aeromonadales; family Aeromonadaceae; genus Aeromonas; species Aeromonas sp. QDB54. The sequence goes on from NZ_JAPCIT010000015.1 coordinate 106,315, forward strand.
CGCCTGCCCGACGTGGGCGACGTGGTGCTCGCCATCGGCAACCCCTACAACGTCGGCCAGACCATCACCCAGGGCATCATCAGCGCCACCGGCCGCATCGGCCTCTCCAGCATGGGCCCGGACAGCAACGGCCGGCAGGATCTGCTGCAGACCGATGCCGCCATCAACGAGGGCAACTCGGGGGGCGCCCTGGTCAATGCCCGCGGCGATCTGGTGGGCATCAACACCGCCGCCTACCACCTCAACGGCAACCAGGAGAGCTACGGCATCAGCTTCGCCATCCCCTACAAGCTGGCCAAGCGCATCATGGATGAGCTGATCGCCAACGGTCGGGTGATTCGTGGCTACCTCGGCATCTCCAGCGTCGAGATCAACCCCATCGTCGCCCGCATGATGAATCTGGGCGATCTGCGCGGCCTGGTGGTGGAGAGCCTGGATCCCAACGGCCCGGCCACCAGAGGCGGGTTGAAGCGGGGCGACGTGCTGCTCAAGATCAACGGCGAGGCCATCAGCGGCGTGCGTACCGCCATGGACAAGATCGTCGAGAGCCGGCCGGGCACCAAGCTCACCATCTCGGTGATCCGTGACGGCAAGCCGCTGGAGGTGGAGGTCACCATCGAAGAGGATCTGCGCTACCAGAACCGGGCCAGCCCGAGCGCCGCCACCGCCAGCTGATCCCGCCAATACTCTTTAACAGGGGCGGTCAACCGCCCCTGTTTGCTTCCCCCACACTCCCCCATCCGTGAGGCGACTCACAGTTTCCAGCAAGCCTGCTCGTCCCGGCCCGACGGGCCAAGTGCGCCCTCGATCACACAAAGTCGGCCCCGATAGCAGCCCTTTGCCTCTCCACTCCACAAAAATCACCGTTTTCGGCCCAGGCGTGCGGGAATTTCCGCTTCGAATCGGAAAAACAGTGCCTCCTCTCTCCTCTACTGCCGGCTTAGGGTAACGCTATCCCTTCTGCCAGCCTTGGAGAGCAGACCTTGCACACAGAGACCCATGACCAGAACCTGACCCCGGACAGCCCGGCGTTGCTGCGCCAGACCGACCACACGCTGGCGCGCATCCACACCCTGCTCGGCGAGCAGGGCATCCGCCCCAACGAGGTACAGCGGCAGATGCTGGCCTCCCACGTCAAAGCCATGGTGTGGCGCTCCTACAGCGGTGAGTCGCTGCCGGAGGTGGATCTCAGCCTGTTCGAGGAGATCTCCCCCCTCTCCCTGCGCCTGGCCGAACAGGTCGTCGCCTGGCTGGACAAGCTGGCCTATGAAGAGGCCCATCTGCTGTCCGTCCATTTCGAAGTTGCCAAAGAAAACGAACTCAGCTCAGTGAAAGGAGAAAGCTAAATGACAGCCATCAAACTCGTGATCGGTGATCGACTCGGCAAGGGCCAGAAAGTGGGGGCAGGCGCAGAAACCGCCGGCGCCAGCGTGACCATCATCCCCGGCATGGCCGCCGACATGAAGCTCGGTGACGTGATGAACAAGGAGCAGGCGGATCTCGGCATCTCCTTCTGCGGCAGCGGCGGCGCCGGTGCCATCACGGCGCAGACCAAGTACGGCTACAAGTGCCGCTACGGCATGCGCTCCATCGAAGAGGGCGTCACCGCCATCAACGAAGGCTGCGTGGTGCTGGGCTTCGGCTTCATGGACAAGGAAGAGCTGGGTCAGAAGCTGATCGAAGCCTTCGCCAAGAAACACGGACGCGCCTGATGAAAGAGGACTTCACCACCCAGGTCATGGTCAACGGCAAGGGGCCGACTCGCCAGCAGGCGTTCGCCGCCGCCCTCAGCCAGGTGCAGCCAACGCTGCTCAAGGACAACCCGCGGGTGATGCTGCGCATCGAGCCGCTCGAGGTGCAGGTGCTCAAGGCCGAAGAGTCGGTCCGGGTGGAGAAGTTCCTGTTCTTCTTCCTGCCGCGCCAGCGCCGCGAATTCCGGGTCCAGCTGGCGATCACGGTCAAGGTCACCAGCCTGGATGCCGAGCAAGTGACGTTCACCCTGGTGTGACGCCGCACGCGGGTACCACCCCACAAGAAGGATACGTTGGATGTTTCTAATCATATTTATCAAGTCACTCATCATCGGCGGCCTGGTAGGCGTCGGGGTGGGGGCTGGCGCGGCACGGATGTTCCACGCGCCGACCGTACAGGGCATGGGAGCTTTCCGTACCCTGGGCGAGCTCAACTCCTGCGAAGGAGACCCCGCCTCCCACTTCTCGTTTGGTCTGGGCTTCTTCTTCAACGCCTGGGCTTCCACCGTGGCAGCCGGCGCCTTCACCCAGGATGTGGATCACCGCATCATTCCGCACTGGGCCACGGCGGCACTGCTGTTCAAGAACCGGGATCTCGCCACCACCCTGCACGACCCGAAGAAGATGGCCATTGCCGGCGGCATCATAGGTGCCATCGTGGTCGCCTTCCTCAACAGCACGGCCGCCGCCGTACCGGCCGCCCTGCAGGTCACCGCGGTCAAGGTGCTGGTACCGGCCGCCAACCTGCTGGTCAACACCGTCATGCCGGTGATCTTCTGGTTGGCCGCCATCGAGGCGGGCAAGAAGTCCGGTTTCTGGGCCACCATCTTCGGCGGCCTGGCCCAGCTCATCATGGGCAACGCGGTACCGGGCCTGGTGCTCGGCATCCTGATCGGCAAGGGCGTGGAAGAGAGCGGCTGGAACCATGTCACCAAGGTGATGATGGCAGCCATTGTCCTGCTGTTCGTGCTGAGCGGCTTCTTCCGCGGCTTCGACATGAAACTCATCGAGTCCTTCCATCTGGGTGTTCCCCTGTGGCTGGAAAACGTCCATAACCTGCTGAGCGGCAAATAAGGGGTCACACCGTGGATGAGAAACTGAAAAACAACTTCTGGTACGCCGACTGGTCCTTCCCCATCTTTGTCGGCCTGCTGTCGGCCGGGGTCTTTGCCGGTACCCACATGTTCTATCTGTACGGGGTCGGTGCCTTCAACGAGGTGGCCTTCGTCGCCATGCTCAAGGCCGGCATGGACACCGGTGCCTATGGCGCGGTGGCGGCCTTCGGCGCCAGCTTCCTGTTTGCCCGCATCATCGAGGGCTCCCTGGTGGGGATCCTGGATATCGGCGGTGCCATCCAGACCGGGGTCGGCCTCGGCGTACCCGCCCTGCTGCTGGGGGCCGGCATCGTCTATCCGGTGGAGAACTTCGGTGCCTCGCTGGCAACCGGCATGGGGATTGGTCTGGCCATCGGCTACGTGATCATCCTGGCGCGTAAGTTCACCATCAACCAGAGCAACTCCACCTACGGTGCAGACGTCATGATGGGGGCTGGCAACAGCTCGGGCCGCTTCCTCGGCCCACTCATCATCCTCTCCGCCATGGGCGCCTCGATCCCCATCGGTATCGGCTCCCTGCTGGGTGCGCTGCTGTTCTACGTGTGGGGCAAGCCCATCACCGGCGGTGCCATCCTGGGGGCCATGCTGCTCGGCACCTTCTTCCCGGTTGCACTTGCATAACCATCCGCCGCCCTGCGGGGCGGCGCTCGAGAGGCCATCTAGCATGTACGACATCATCATCAGAGCGGGGCGCCAGGGAGATGGCCAGCTCGTCGATATCGCCATCCAGCAGGGCAAGATAGCCGCCATCGGCACCCTGCCGGAGACGACCGCGGCGCAGCAGATCCTGGATCTCGGCGGCCGGGTGCATGTGAGCGCCGGCTGGATCGACGGCCACACCCACTGCTATCCCGCTTCCCCCATCTATCACGATGAGCCGGACAAGGTGGGCGTGGAGTCCGGCGTCACCACCGTCATCGACGCCGGCAGCACCGGGGCCGACGACGTGGATGACTTCCAGCGTCTCGCCGCCGGCTGCAAGACCCGGGTGCACGCCCTGCTCAACATCTCCCGCATCGGCCTGCTGCGACAGAACGAGCTGGCCGACAGCCGGGACCTCGACATGGATCTCGCCTCGGCGGCCATTGCCCGCCACCCCGGCTTCATCGTCGGCATCAAGGCGCGGATGAGCGGCAGCGTGGTGGGTGAGAACGGCCTGCAGCCGCTGCGCATGGCCAAGGCACTGCAACAGGCCCACGGTCGGCTGCCGCTGATGGTACACGTGGGCAACACGCCGCCGGATCTGGACGAGATCGTCGCCCTGCTGGGGGATGGCGATCTGCTGACCCACTGCTTCAACGGCAAGCCCAACCGCATCCTGACCCCGGCCGGCGAACTGCGCCAGACGGTGCGTGAGGCGATGCAACGGGGCCTCTTGCTCGACATCGGCCACGGCGGCGCCAGTTTCAGTTTCGAGGTGGCGGAACTGGCCATTGCCCAGGGGATCCTGCCCCGCACCATCAGCTCCGACATCTACTGCAAGAACCGCATCAAGGGGCCGGTCTACAGCCTGGCCCACGTGATGTCGAAATTTCTCGCCATCGGCATGACGCTGGAGCAGGTGCTGGCCTGCGTCACCAACCATGCCGCCGATGCCCTGCGCCTGTCCGGCAAGGGGCAGCTCGAGGTGGGCGCCGCTGCCGACCTGACCCTGTTCGAGGTGAGCAGCGGCCCCACCCTCTTTACCGATACCGAAGCCGGCGCCCGTAATGGCGATCGGCAGCTGCTGCCCCTCGCCGCCCTGGTCGGTGGCGAACTGGTTCTGACTCACTATGGGAAATCACACCATGCCTTCTGTGTATGAGAAATATCAGCTCAAACCGGTGATCAACGCCTCCGGGCGCATGACCATTCTCGGCGTCTCCACCCCCGAACAGGAGGTGGTCGACGCGGTCAACTTCGGCCTCGGCCACTACTTCGAGGTGAAGGATCTGGTCAACAAGACCGGCGCCTATCTGGCGGGCTTGCTGGACGTGGAAGATGCGGTGGTGGTCTCCTGCGCCAGCGCCGGCATCGCCCAGTCGGTGGCCGCGGTGATCGTGCGCGGCGACCCCTACCGCCTCGAGCAGTTGCACGCCCATGCCCACGATGTGCCGAGCGAAATCGTGCTGCCCAAGGGGCACAACGTCAACTTCGGCGCGCCGGTCGGCACCATGGTCAATCTGGGGGGCGGCAAGGTGGTGGAGGCCGGCTACGCCAACGAATGCTCTGCCGCCCAGCTGGCCGCCGCCATCAATGCCAGCACCGCCGCCATCCTCTACATCAAGTCCCACCACTGCGTGCAGAAGAGCATTCTGTCGGTGGCAGAGGCAGCCGAGGTGGCCAAGGCCCACGGGCTCCCGCTCATCGTCGATGCGGCGGCCGAGGAAGATCTGCGTCTCTACTACAACCAGGGGGCGGATCTGGTCATCTACAGCGGCGCCAAGGCCATCGAAGGGCCCACCAGCGGGCTGGTACTCGGCAAGCGCCAGTACGTGGAGTGGGTCAAGCAGCAGGCCAACGGCATCGGCCGTGCCATGAAGGTGGGCAAGGAGGGGATCCTCGGCCTGACCCACGCCATCGAGCGCTATCTGGCCAAGGAGAAGGAGAGCGGCGCCGCCATGGTCGCCAAGATGACCCCCTTCATCGAGCGCCTCAACCAGCTGCCCGGCGTCAGCGCCAAGGTGGTGTGGGACAGCGCGGGGCGCGACATCGCCCGCACCGACATCGCCTTCGACCACCAGCAGATCGGCATGACCACAATGCAGGTCGTCGCCCGTCTGCAACAGGGCACACCTGCCATCTACTGCCGTGGCTACAAGGCCAACGAGGGGCACATCGAGATAGACGTGCGCAGCGTCACCCTGCCCCAGCTCGACCAGATCCATGCCGCCATTGCCCACCTCGTTCAGGAGAACAACTGATGCCTTTGACTCCCAATTACCACCGCGATCGGGTCTGCCTCAACGTGCTGGCCGGCTCCCGACAGAATGCCGTCGACATTTATGAGGCCGCCGAGGGCCATGTGCTGGTCGGCGTGCTCTCCAAAAACTACCCGGATGTGCCCTCCGCCGTCGCTGACATGCAGGCCTACGCCAAGCTTATCGACAACGCCCTCTCCATCGGGCTGGGGGCCGGCGATCCGCGCCAGTCCGCCATGGTGGCCGAGCTGGCTCGCCAGCTGCAGCCCCAGCACGTCAACCAGGTGTTCACCGGGGTCGGCGCCAGCCGGGCACTGCTCGGCCAGTCTGACACCCTCGTCAATGGCCTTGTCTCCCCCACCGGCACCCCGGGGATGGTGAAGATCTCCACCGGCCCCCTGAGTAGCCAGCAGCCCGACGGCATCGTCCCCATCGACACCGCCATCGCCCTGCTCAAGGACATGGGCGGCAGCTCGGTCAAGTTCTTCCCCATGGGCGGACTGGCCTGCCGCGCCGAGTATCAGGCGGTGGCCGAGGCCTGCGCTCGCCACGGTTTCTGGCTGGAGCCCACCGGCGGCATCGATCTCGACAACTTCGAGGAGATAGTGCGGATTGCGCTGGATGCCGGGGTCGAGAAGGTGATCCCCCATATCTACAGCTCCATCATCGACAGCGCGAGCGGTCAGACCCGTCCCGAGGACGTGCGTACCCTGCTGTCCACGGTGAAGCGGCTGCTGGCCTGACAGCCCTTCGGGCACCGGTCCGATCACTGACCGGTGCCTGGCTTGTTAATGACCCGCTTGTTAACATCGATTTTTCATTCCGCGACAGGAGTCCGTTCCCCCCTCATGATCAAGCTGCCCCACCCCAGACTCCATCAACTGCTCACCCTGCTCCACGCCGAGCCGCTGCCGCAGGAGGAACTGGCCCGCCGCCTCAATGTCTCCACCCGCACCGTGCGCACCGACGTGGCGACCCTGAACGAACTCATCGCCACCCGGGGCGCCCACCTGATCCACCAGCGCGGCAGCGGCTACCAGCTCAAGATCTACAATCAGGAGCTGTTCGCGGCGCTGCTGGCGGCCCAGGAGCAGGAGAGCGGGCTGCCCCGTACCAGCCGCGAGCGAGTGCTGCACCTGCAGATCCTGCTGTTGACGGCGGAGCAGGGCATCAAGCTCGACGAGCTGGCGGACACCTGGTATCTGAGCCGGGCGGCACTGCAGGGGGACATGGCGGAGGTGCGGGAGCGGCTCGCCCACTTCGGACTCGCCATCGACAGCAAACCCAGACAGGGGATGCGGATCCAGGGGGGCGAGACGGCCATCCGCGCCTGCCTCACCCAGCTGCTTTACCAAGAGCTGCTGCACAGCAACCCGCTGCAGAGCCTGCTGCCCAACCTCTGTCCCAGCAAGACGCTGGAGGTAGTGGGCAATCACATCCACGAGCAGCTCGGCCGTCATCAGCTGCGCCTGGCCGATGAGAGCCTGCAGCAGCTCGCCATCTACTGCGCCGTCGCCCTGCTGCGCCAGGCGGCCGGCCACGAGCTGCGCCACTTTGCCAGCGAGGATCTCACGGCGCCTCTGCTGGCGGTCGCCCACGATATCTATGGCGAGCTGCCGACCCTGACCCCGCCGGGGGAGGAGGAGATAGCCTGCCTCGCCATCCAGATCCAGGCCCGCCTCACCGCCGATGCCCCCCAGCTCAGCCCGGCCATGGCGGCCGAGAGCGAACAGCTGGTGGAGCATCTGCTGGCCTACATCCACCAGCACTACCCCTATGACCTGCGCGGCGATCTGCAACTGCGGGCCGACCTGCAGACCCATATCAGCGCCATGCTGCTGCGGGTCAAATACCAGATCGGCAGCCACAATCCGCTGGCGGACCACATCAAGCAGTACTACCCCCTCGCCTACGACATCACGCTGGCGGCCATCTCGGAGTGGATCAGGCAGACTCCCTATCGGCTGACCCACCACGAGATAGGCTATCTGGTGATCCACATCGGGGTCGGACTGGAGCGTCACTACGACATCGGTTACACCCGCCGTCCCCAGGCGCTGCTGCTGTGCGATGCGGGCAATGCCACCTTCCGGGTGCTGGAGGCCCGCATCAAGCGGGAGTATCCCCAGTTGCAGCTGACCATGCTGGAGTCGGTGCGGGATTACGAAGGGCTGGCGCGGATCGAGCAGGACTTCGTCATCAGCACCGTCAAGGCCGGCGAGAAGAACGTGCCCGTGGTGCAGGTCGCCCCCTTCCCGACCCAGTACCAGCTGGAGCAGCTCGGCAAACTGGTGCTGGTCGATCGCACCCGCCCCTACCTGCTCGACAAGTACTTCGATGCCGACCACTTCATAGTGGCCACCGAACCGCTCAGCCAGGCGGCGCTGTTTGATCGCATCTGCAGCCAGTTGGAGAACGAGGATCTGGTGGAGAGCGGCTTTCGGGGCTCATTGCAGGAACGGGAGCGGATCGTCTCCACCATGCTGGGGGACGGCATCGCCCTGCCCCACTCCCTCGGCCTGCTGGCGCGCCGCACCCTGGTCTATACCGTGCTGGCCCCGCAGGGGATCGACTGGGGCAACGGCGAGAGCGCTACCCTCGTCTTCGTACTGGCCATCGCCAAGGCCGACTACGAAGAGGCAATGGGGCTCTACGACCTGTTCCTGGCGCTGATGAACGAAAAAGCCAGCAGGAGTCTGCTGGCTTGTCGGGATTTTGCCGCCTTCAAGGCGCTGGCTCGCAGCGCACCTTGAGCATGCCGAGGCGCGTTACTCCTCGTTGAAGCCCGAGGTGAACAGCGCCACCACGGCGGCCAGGGCCTCCACTTCCTCAGGCCCCTCCACCTGAACTTCCACTTGCTTGCCCTGGGCGGAGTCCAGCATCAACAGGCCGATCACGCTGTCCGCGTCGGCCTCGACCCCCTCTTCGTTGCGCAGCAACACGTGGGCATCGAACCCCTGCACCAGCTCGAACAGCATCATGGCCGGTCTGGCATGCATGCCCAGTTTGTTTTTCACTTCCACCGAGGCTGAGACGGTCATCTGATCTTCCTATTGGTCCATCAAAATTGCGGCGCACTCTTGTCGAGGGTGCGGTGGCGGATCTGGACGTTCTTGCCCAGCAGGCGGAAGGCGCCGGCCAGCTGCTCGGCAATGAACACCGATCTGTGCTGGCCACCGGTGCAACCGATACCGACTGTCACATAGCTGCGATTGTTGCGCTCCAGATGGGGCAACCAGGTCGCCAGCATGTTCTCGATCTGCAGGATGAACTGCATCACGTCAGGCTGGCTGGAGAGGTAGCGGGCCACCGGCTCATCCTTGCCGGTAAAGGGCTTGAGTTCGGGGATCCAGTGCGGATTGGGCAGGAAGCGGGCGTCGAACACGAAGTCGGCATCCTTGGGAATGCCGTACTTGAAGCCGAACGACTCGAACACCAGCACCAGCTCGTTCTCCTTCTTGCCGAGCACCCGGGTCTTGATGAGCTCGCTCAAGTCGTGAATGCTGAGGTTGGTAGTATCGATGCGCAGGTCGGCCGTCGAGGAGAGCGGCGCCAGCAGGTGGGTCTCTTCCCGAATCGCCTCGTCCAGCGACAACTGATTGCGTGACAAGGGGTGCAGCCGGCGGCTCTCGCCGTAGCGCTTGAGCAGGGTGGAGTTTTCCGCATCGAAGAAGAAGCTCGAGAACTCCACCCGCCCCTCGTTGCGAACCTGGGCCAGCAGGGTTTCCAGCTTGTCCGGGCTCGCCGGCAGGTTGCGCACGTCGATGCTGACCGCCAGCTTGTCATACTGGCTCTCGACCGAGACGATCAGCTGGGGCAGCAGGTTGACCGGCAGGTTATCCACGCAGTAATAACCGAGATCCTCCAGCACACGCAGGGCAACTGTCTTGCCCGAGCCGGAGCGCCCACTCACCACTATTAATTGCATCTTGTTCCCTCACCGCTTGGCGTCATTGCAAGGGCCTGCATCTCAGGCCGATGTCATGATCTGATAGAGTTCTTCATCGCTGGTTGCCTGGCGCAACTGGCGGCATACCGCCTTGTCGCCCAGTTTGGATGCCATCAGGGAAAGGGTCTTGAGGTGCTGCTTGCACTCGCTTTCCGGCACCAGCAGGGCGAACAGCAGGTCAACCGGTTGATTGTCGATGGAATCGAAGGGGATCGGCTCTGCGAAGGTCATCAGGATGGCGGTCGGCGGAAACTCGTCGCCAATCCGGCCGTGGGGAATGGCGATACCGGCACCGATCCCGGTACTGCCCATTTTTTCTCGCGCCAGCAGGCACTCGAAGAGCACCTGACGAGAGGTCCCCAGACGTTCAGCGGCTAACTCGCTGATGATCTCCAGGGCGCGTTTCTTGCTGGTACAAGGGACCGCACTTTTGGTGCAGTCCCGACTCAGTATGTGTTCAAGTTGCATGGTTATTTTTGATTTAACTTATCTTTGTGCTTGATGATCTGCCGATCCAGCTTGTCCAGCAGGGTATCAATCGCAGCGTACATGTCGGCATGCTGCGAATTGGCGAACACCTCACCCCCGCTGACATGCAGCTTGGCTTCGGCGATCTGGTTCAGTTTTTCTACGCTCAACACCACATGAACATTGTTGATGTGGTCAAAGTGACGCTCGAGTTTGGCAAATTTGTTGTTCACATAATCACGCAGAGCTTCGGTGATCTCGACATGGTGTCCGGTCAGGTTAATTTGCATAACGTCTTCCTTTTGTTTTGCCTAAACCAGGCGTTTGCGCTGATTGGATGGCGGGATCAACAAGGATTCACGGTACTTTGCGATCGTGCGTCTCGCCACCATAATACCCTGTTCGGCCAGCAAATCCGCGATCTTGCTATCACTTAGCGGCTTGGCGGGATTCTCCGCCGTGACCAGCTTCTTGATGAGCGCGCGAATTGCGGTCGATGAGCACTCTCCTCCTCCCTCCGTGTTGACATGACTGGAGAAAAAAAACTTCAGTTCGAAGATGCCGCGTGGCGTGTGCATGTACTTCTGGGTCGTGACCCGCGAGATGGTCGACTCATGCATCTCCACCGCTTCGGCGATGTCGTTGAGCACCATGGGTTTCATGGCCTCTTCACCGTATTCGAAAAAGCCCTGCTGCTGCTCGACGATACAGCTGGCCACCTTGAGCAGGGTGTCGTTGCGGCTCTCCAGACTCTTGATGAACCACTTGGCTTCCTGCAGGTGGGAACGGATGAACTGGGTATCCTGGCTGGTGCGAGCCTGACGGGCCATGGCGGCATAGGTCTCGTTGACCCGGATGCGCGGGGCAGAGTCCGGATTGAGCTCGACCACCCACTTGTTGCCCTTCTTGACCACGGAAACATCCGGGATCACATACTGGGATTCGCTCTGGATGACGCCGTTGCCGGGTCTCGGTTCCAGCTGCTGGATCAAGTCCAGCACCTCCTTGAGGTCGCTCTCCTTGAGCCGGGTCTTGCGCGCCAGGGTGCGGTAGTCCCGATTGCCGAGCAAGTCCATGTGCTCGAGGATCACCTCCTTGGCCTCGTTGAGCCAGGGCAGGTCCGGGGAGTATTGGCCCAGCTGGATCAGCAGACACTCCTGCACCGAGCGGGCGGCGATGCCGACCGGATCGAAGTGCTGCACTCGCTTGAGCACCGCCTCCACTTCATCAAGCTCCACCTCGACATCCTCGCTGCTTACCGCAGTCTGGATATCTTCCAGCGACACCGTCAGATAACCGGATTCGTCGATGGCGTCGATGATGGCGAGAGCGATGGCGGCATCCACGTCGCTGAAGGGCGTCAGGCGCATCTGCCACAGCAAATAATCCTGCAGGTTTTCGGTGGTTTCGCCCTGATAGATGCTGTCTTCACCGTCGTGGATGGGGCCCGCGCTCTGGGCCGTGCCGGCCGAGTAGACCTCTTCCCAGGTGGTATCTACCGGCAATTCGTCCGGCATGTTGTCCTGGGACATGGCATCGCTGGAGTCGAGTTGGCTGGCATCGACCGGCTCTTCCGGGCTGGTCTCCTGCACATCATTTTCCTCTTGCTCCAGCAAGGGGTTGTTGTCGAGCGCTTGCTGAATTTCCTGCTGGAGTTCCAGAGTGGAGAGCTGGAGCAGACGAATCGCTTGTTGTAATTGCGGCGTCATGGTCAGGGACTGGCCGAGACGCAACTGTAATGTCGGCTTCATCTACGTCGGGATATCCTTATGTTCAGCGAGGCAGTCGTCACAGGAAATGAAGAGATGCCCCCTTACTATAGACTGAATTGATCGCCCAAATAGACGCGCTTGACCTGTTCGTCGGCCAGTATGTCGGCCGGTGCACCTTCGGCAATCATCTTGCCGTGGCTGACGATATAGGCCTTCTCACATACGTCCAGAGTCTCTCTGACGTTGTGGTCGGTGATCAAGACGCCCAGGCCTCTATCTTTGAGATGCTGGATGATCTTCTTGATGTCTATCACAGAAATGGGGTCGACCCCGGCAAAGGGTTCATCCAGCAGGATAAAACGCGGCTCGGCAGCCAGTGCCCGGGCGATCTCGACACGGCGCCGCTCCCCGCCCGACAGGCTCTGACCCAGGCTGTCACGGATATGGGTGATGTTGAACTCTTCCAGCAGTCGCTGGACCTTGTCCTCCCGCTCTTCGCGACTCAGCCCCTTGCGGGTCTGCATGACCCCCATCAGGTTGTCGAACACCGACAGGCGACGGAAGATGGAGGCCTCCTGCGGCAGATAGCCGATACCGTTGCGGGCACGGATATGCATGGGCTGCAGGCTGATGTCCTGATCATCGATGGTGATGAGGCCGGCATCGCTCTGCACCAGCCCCACGATCATGTAGAAGGAGGTGGTCTTGCCGGCGCCGTTCGGACCTAACAGCCCGACGATCTGGCCGGTACCCACTTCCAGGCTCACATCGCTCACTACCATGCGGCGCTTGTAACTTTTTTGCAGGCCGGCTGCTTTCAACACTGCCATGGTTTATTTTCCCTGCTTCTTCTGATCGGCCGGCTTGTCGAAATTCTCTACCTGATCCGGCAGGAACACCGTCTTGACCCGCTGGTTCGGGGTCTTGCTCTCGGCAATCATCTTCTGTTTGACGATGTCGTAACGGATCAGGTCGCCATTGACCTGGCTGTCTTCCTGCTTGAGCTGACCGTTGCCGGTGATGGTCACCAGACGGTTCTTCAGCTCATAACGGATGCTGTTGCCATGGGCATTGACCGGCTTGCCGTTGTCCAGGATCTGGAAGAAGGTGGCAGGCTTGCCATAGGCCGTCATCACCTCGGCACCTTTCTCGCCGGAGCGGATCACCACCACCTTGTCCGCCTTGATCTTGATGGTGCCCTGAGTAATGGTCACATCCTGTTCGAAGGTGATGCGGTTGTCCTGCATCTCGGCCACCTGCTTGACCGCATCCACATAGACCTTCTCGGCAAAGTCAGACTCTTTGGCGCTCACGGTGCCGCACAGCAGCAGGGCCGCGAGGGCCAGATTAGCGTTTTTCATTGAAATAGATGGCATGGCCCTGATCCAGTAATTCAAAATATTTGCGTTCCAGATGACCCTTCAGGCCGACGCCCTCGGTCTGGAAATCCTTACCCACTATGCTGACCTGCTGATTGCTTCTCACGTTCTGGGTCACCAGATCCAGCTCCAGATAGGGGGTATCCAGCGTGGAGATGAAAGAGGTGGGCAACAAGCCGTCCAGATGCACCTTGTCCCGCAGGATCACGTTGTCATCGGTGTTGAGCACGCCGGTATCGGCAGTAACCCTCCACTCGGGCTCGCCCTGCTTGTCGAACATGTAGACCACCGGCTTGTCAAAAGTGGCCTGCTCGAGGATCTGGTAGTACTCCGCGTAGCGGGACTCCAGCCGCTCGGTGCGACGGCCCTCGACATCGAAGCGGGTCGTCACCAGATTCTTGGCGGTGAAGTCCGGCTGATAATTTTCCACCTTGGTGGTCGGCTCCGGCGCCAGTTCGATGTCGCCGAGCTGCCAGGCGGCCAGCGCAACCAGGAACAGCAGGGCGAACAACAGGGTCTGTCTGCTCATACCGAGGCCTCTGGCTGATAGTCACCCAGCCCCTGGGCCTGCAAAATGAGATCGCACACCTCGCGCACCGCGCCAACACCGCCGGTCAGCCGGGTCACCATGTCGGCCCGCGCCAGCACCAGCGGATGGGCATCGGCCACGGCGATGCCAAGACCACAGGCCTGCATCACCGGCAGATCGATGGTGTCATCGCCGATGTAGGCCGCCTGCTCGGGGATCAGTGCCAGTTTGGCCAGCAGTGCCTCGAAGTGGGGCAGCTTCTGATCCGCCCCCTGTACCAGGTGCTGCACCCCCAGGCTTTTCATCCGATCGCTGACGATGCGGGAGTTGCGCCCGGTGATGATGGCAATCTCGATCCCGGCGTTGAGCAGCGCCCGCATGCCGGCACCGTCGCGGGTACAGAAGGTCTTCAGCTCTTCGCCGTCATTTCCCATGTAGATGAGGCCGTTGGAGAGCACCCCGTCCACATCGCACACCAGCAGGCGGATCTGCGCCGCCTTCTCAAACTGGCTGCGCGTCACCGGACCATAGAGGGTCGGTACGTTTTGCATCAAATTACTCCGGCTTTCAGCAGGTCGTGCATGTTGAAGGCACCCAGCGGGCGCTTGTCGCCATCCACAACCAGTAATCCGTTGATCTTTCTAGTTTCCATCAGTTTGACGGCCTCGGCTGCCATCATCTCCGGTCCCACGGTAACACAGTTGACCGTCATCACGCGGCTGATCGGGGTGTGGTGGATATCCACCTGCAGGTCCAGAATGCGGCGCAGGTCGCCGTCGGTGAACAGGCCGGCCAGGCGGCCATCGGCATCGGCCACGGCCGTCATGCCGAGCCCCTTGCGGCTCACTTCCAGCAGTGCCTGGCTGATGGTGGCATCTATCCCCACCTGGGGCAACAGCTCACCGCTGTGCATCAGATCGCCGACCCGCAGCAGCAGTCGCTTGCCAAGGGAACCGCCCGGGTGAGAGAGGGCGAAATCGTCGGCGGTAAAGCCGCGGGCTTCCAGCAGGGCCACCGCCAGCGCATCGCCCATCACCAGCGTCGCGGTGGTACTGGACGTGGGTGCCAGCCCCAGCGGGCAGGCTTCTTTCTCTACCTTGATGCACAGGTGCACATTGGCTTCTTTCGCCATGGTGGAGGCCGGGTTGCCGGTCATGCAGATGAGCGGGATGCCGCGGCGCTTGAGCACCGGCAACAGGGCCAGGATCTCGTCGCTTTCGCCGGAGTTGGAGATGGCGATGATGAGATCGCCGCCGGAGATCATCCCCAGATCGCCGTGGCTGGCTTCACCCGGATGGAGGAAGAAGGCGGGAGTCCCGGTGCTGGCCAGGGTGGCCGCAATCTTGCTTCCGACATGACCTGACTTGCCCATGCCGGTGACCACTATCTTGCCACTGCAGCGCAGTATCATCTCGCACGCCTGATCGAAGGCATCGTTCAGGTACTGGTAGAGTCCATCAATCGCTTGTTTCTCGATGTCCAGCACGGTACGGGCGCTGCGACGAAAATCGAACAGTTCAGACACTTTTTCAGACTTTACAGACATAAAGGCACAGCTCCGGGCTGAAATTTGCTGCGGGATTATAAAAAAGTCTGTCGAGATAAGCGAATCGGATACTTCCCAACCTGAAAAGAGAGACAATTGGTTACAAAAAACTGTCGCGCGTCTGGACAGGCAGGCTGTTCAATAGTTGTTCCTTGCTGTTGCTTAGACCTAGACTAGCCCATAAAATTCGCTCTTCATTTACACCGGATGGACAATTGTTTGAACGATGACCTGATCACCATCTCCGACCTGACCTTCAGTCACGGAGATCGGCTGTTATACGACGGGATAAACCTGACCATTCCCCGTGGCAAGGTCACTGCGGTCATGGGCCCCAGCGGCATCGGCAAGACCACCTTGCTGCGGTTGATCGGCGGCCAGCTCAAGCCCGAATCCGGTCATATCCTGTTTGACGGGGAAGATATCCCCACTCTCTCCCGCTCGCGCCTGTACGAGGTACGCAAGCGGATGAGCATGCTGTTCCAGAGCGGCGCCCTGTTTACCGGCATGACGGTGTACGACAACGTGGCCTTCCCGCTGCGCGAGCACTCCGGCCTGCCCGAGGAGCTGATCCACACCATCGTCATGATGAAGCTGCAGGCAGTGGGCCTGCGCGGCGCAGCAAGACTGATGCCGTCCGAGCTCTCCGGCGGCATGGCCCGGCGCGCGGCGCTGGCCCGCTCCATCGCGCTGGATCCGGATCTCATCATGTATGACGAGCCGTTCGTCGGCCAGGATCCCATCACCATGGCGGTGCTGGTGAAGCTCATCAAGGATATGAACGATGCCCTCGGCATCACCTCCGTCATCGTCACCCACGATGTGAAAGAGGTGCTGAGCATTGCCGACTACGCCTATATCATCGCCAACCGCAAGGTGGTGGCGCACGGCACGCCGGCCCAGCTGCGCGAGGAGCACAATCCCGAGGTCGAGCAGTTCCTGAAAGGATTGCCCGACGGTCCTGTTCCGTTTCATTTTCCGGCAGGCGACCTGCTACAGGATCTCTGATGTTGACAAGCCAGGTAAGCAAACTGGGGCGAAGCGGGGTGCGGTTCATCAGCGCCATCGGCCGCGCCACCATCATGTTGTTTCACGCGCTGGCGGGCAAACCCGCACCGCGCAAGCACTTCCCGCTGCTGGTGCAGCAGTTGTATGTGGTCGGGGTGCAGTCGGTCGCCATCATTCTGGTCTCCGGCCTGTTCATCGGCATGGTGCTCTCGTTGCAGGGCTACAACGTACTGAAGGACTTCGGTGCCGAGCAGAGTCTGGGGCCGCTGGTCTCCCTCTCCCTGCTGCGGGAGCTGGGCCCCGTGGTGACCGCGCTGCTGTTTGCCGGCCGCGCCGGCTCGGCCCTCACCGCCGAAATCGGCCTGATGAAGGCCACCGAACAGCTCTCCAGCCTGGAGATGATGGCGGTAGACCCGCTGCGCCGGGTGGTCGCGCCGCGCTTCTGGGCCGGGGTCATCAGCATGCCGCTGCTGGCCTTCATGTTCAGCCTGATCGGCATCTTCGGCGGCAAGCTGGTCGGTGTGGACTGGCTGGGGGTGGACGAAGGCAGCTTCTGGTCCGCCATGCAGGCCTCAGTCGACTGGCAGGATGACATCATGCAGGGCGCCATCAAGAGTCTCATCTTTGCCCTGGTGGTCACCTGGATTGCGCTCTTTAACGGTTATGATGCCAAGCCGACCTCGGCCGGGATCAGTCAGGCTACGACCCGTACCGTGGTCCACTCCTCCCTGGCCGTGCTCGGCCTGGATTTTATACTCACCGCAGTCATGTTTGGATAAGGTAAAGATGAAGTTCAGCAAAGTAGAATTCCTGGTTGGCGCTTTCATGCTGGCCGGCATCGGTGCCATTCTGGCGTTGGCACTGCAAGTGGCAGGTTTGAGTTTCAAACCGGAAGGAGAAACCTATACCCTGCGCGCCCATTTCGATAATATCGGCGGCCTGAAAGTACGCTCACCGGTCAAGGTGGGCGGCGTGGTGGTCGGTCGGGTCAGCGACATCACTCTGGACGCCAAGAGCCAGGTGCCGATCGTCTCTTTGCAGATGCAAAAGAGCGCCGGTGAGTTCTCCGAGACCAGTACCCTCTCCATCCTGACTTCGGGGCTGCTCGGCGAGCAATACATAGGCCTGATGCCCGGCTTTACCGATGAGGAGATGGGCACCAGCATGCTCAAGGATGGCGACATGATTGAAGACACCAAATCCGCCATTGTGCTGGAAGACCTGATTGGCAAGTTCCTCTACAGCCAGTCTTCCGACACCAAATCAGACAGCAAGTAAGGAGTAACCATGTTCAAGAAGATCGCCCTGCTGCTGGGCCTGATGACCAGCATGCTGTTTTCCCTGACCGCGCAAGCCACCGATGCCACCGATCCCTATGCCCTGGTAGACCAAGCGGCCAAGCAGACCTTCGCCCGCCTGAAGGCCGATCAGGCCCAGGTGAAGAGCAATCCGGATCACCTGCGGGTGATCATCCGCGAAGAGCTGCTGCCCTACGTGGACAACCGCTTCGCTGCCTACAAGGTGCTCGGCAACCAGATCAAGCAGACCACCCCGGCCCAGCGTGACGCCTTCGTCGAGGTGTTCACCGAGTACATGGTGAGCTCCTACGCCGACGCCCTGGCCCATTTCGACAAGCAGACCGTCAAGGTCGAGCCGGGCAAGGCCGCCGGTGACAGCAACATCACCGCCGTCAACGTCAGCGTGAAAGAGGCCGGCAAGCCGGACATCTTCCTCGAGTTCAAGCTGCGCAAGAACAACAAGACCGGCGAATGGAAAGCCTTCGACATGGTCGCCGAAGGGATCAGCCTGCTCTCTGCCAAGCAGAACGAGCTGGGCGGCCTCATTCGCCAGAACGGCATCGATGCGGTGATCGCCCAGCTGCGCGCCCACAATGCTAAACCGCTGGTGCTCAAGAAATGAGACTGAGCGGCGAGCTGCAGGCGGCCCAGGTCGTTGAGTTGTGGCAACGGCGGGCCGACTGGTGGCAGGAAGACCAGATCGAGCTTAGCGACGTCACCACTCTGGATTCGGCAGGGCTTGCCCTGCTGGTCAAATGGGCCAAAGCCGCTCTGGCACGAGGCGCCACACCACAACTGGTGGGCGCCTCCACTGATTTTTATACCCTGGCCAACCTCTACGGGGTGGCCGGATTGTTTCAGTCAACCCCGCTCACAACTGAGGACGCATAATGCAAGTCTCTGAAATTGAAGCGATACTCCTCGAGGCTCTGCCATTGTCCGAAGTCCATGTCAAAGGGGACGGCAGTCACTACCAAGTGATCGCCGTCGGCGACATGTTTGACGGCATGAGCCGGGTCAAGAAGCAACAGGCCATCTATGCCCCGCTGATGGACAAGATCGCCAGCAACGCCATTCACGCACTCTCCATCAAGGCTTTTACCGATGCCGAGTGGAAACGCGAACGTAAATTCCTACTGCCCTCCTGATTTGGTATCAAACGTAAATGGACAAATTCAAGATCGATGGTCGTTGTACTCTCAACGGCGAAGTGACCATCTCTGGCGCCAAGAACGCCGCTCTGCCGATCCTGTTCGCCACCCTGCTGTGTGATGAGGAGATCCACCTCTCCAACGTGCCGCGTCTGAAAGATGTGGGCACCACCATCAAGCTGCTGGAGATGCTGGGTGCCACCACCAAGGTGAACGGCAACGTCACCGTGCTGACCGGTGCGGTGAACAACCATGTTGCACCCTACGAGCTGGTGAAGACCATGCGCGCCTCCATCCTGGCGCTGGGCCCGCTGGCCGCCCGCTTTGGCGCGGCTGACGTCTCCCTGCCCGGCGGCTGCGCCATCGGTGCCCGTCCGGTCAACCTGCACGTGCACGGTCTGGAGCTGATGGGTGCCAAGATTGCCATCGAGGATGGTTACATCAAGGCTCGTGTCGACGGCCGCCTGAAGGGTGCTCACATCCTGATGGACATGGTCTCCGTCACCGGTACCGAGAACCTGATGATGGCCGCCACCCTGGCTGACGGCCGCACCGTGATCGAAAACGCCGCGCGCGAGCCGGAAGTGGTCGATCTGGCCAACTTCCTCAATGCCCTGGGCGCCAAGATCCAGGGCGCGGGCACCGACACCCTCACCATCGACGGTGTCGAACGTCTGCATGGCGGCAGCTACAGCGTCCAGCCAGACCGTATCGAAACCGGTACCTTCCTGGTGGGCGCAGCGGTCACCGGCGGCAAGATCACCTGCCGCAAGACCGACCCGACCCTGCTGGAAGCGGTACTGGTCAAGCTGGAAGAGGCTGGCGCCCTGATTGAGAAGGGTGAAGACTGGATCACCCTCGACATGACTGGTCGCACCCTCAAGCCGGTCACCATCAAGACCGCCCCCTACCCGGCCTTCCCGACCGACATGCAGGCCCAGTTCACCGTGCTGAACGCGGTGGCTAAGGGCACCGGCATGGTCACCGAGACCATCTTCGAGAACCGCTTCATGCACGTACCCGAGCTGGTACGGATGGGCGCCGACATCGAACTGCAGGGCAATGTGGCCATCTGCCGCGACACCCAGCAGCTCAAGGGTGCCCAGGTGATGGCGACCGACCTGCGCGCCTCCGCCAGTCTGGTGCTGGCCGGCTTCGTCGCCGAAGGCTCCACCATCGTCGATCGCATCTACCACATCGACCGTGGCTACGAAGACATCGAGCACAAGCTGCAAGGCCTTGGCGGCCGCATCGAGCGCATCAAGGGCTGATTGCCGCCCCTGAGCACGCCGATACAAAAAGGCCCCTCGCACTGCGAGGGGCCTTTTTCATGGCTGCAATCCACTGATGCCGGGATCAGTGGCCGGCCAGCTTCATGCTCTCGACCAACACCGAGCCGGTCTTAAGGCTGGAGCGCTCATCTTCGTCGCTGCCCACCGCCACGATATGGCTGAACATCTCGGCCAGATTGCCGGCGATGGTGATCTCTTCGACCGGGTAGGCTATTTCGCCATTCTCCACCCAGAAACCGGCTGCGCCGCGGGAGTAGTCGCCATTGACGATGTTGACCCCCTGCCCCATCAGTTCGGTCACCAGCAGGCCGGTGCCCATCTCCTTGAGCATGCCATTGAAATCCTGACCGGTGCTGGAAACCTGCCAGTTGTGGATGCCGCCGGCGTGGCCCGTGGTGGTGAGCCCCAGCTTGCGGGCGGAGTAGGAGGTAAGCAGCCAGCTCATCAGCTCGCCATTGCGCACTATGTCCATGTCGCGGGTCAGCACGCCTTCGCCATCGAACGGAGTACTGGCTAGCCCCCCCAACAGGTGGGGGAACTCCTGGATGGTGAGCCACTCGGGCAGGATCTGCTTGCCCAGCTTGTCCAGCAGAAAGCTCGACTTGCGGTAGAGATTGCCACCGCTGATGGCCATCACCAGATGACCCCACAGACCGGCCGCCGTATCGGGATGGAACAGTACGGGAGCGTGGCGAGTGCTAATCTTGCGGGCTCCCAGGCGAGATAGAGTGCGCTCCACCGCCTCGTCGGCGATGCGCTGCGGGCTCCAGAGCCCGTCCAGGGTACGGCTGGAGGAGTAGCCGTAATCGCGCTGCATGTCGCCGTCCTGCTCGCCGATCAGCACGCAGCTCAGGGAGTTGCGCGATGCTGCGTAGCCTTTGACGAAGCCATGGCTGTTGCCATACACCTTGATGCCGAGGTGACTGGAGAAACCGGCGCCGTCGGAGTGCTTGATGCGGGTATCGCGGCCCAGCGCCAGTCGTTCACACTCGATGGCCAGTTCGATGCCGCGCTGCGGATCCAGCTCGATCGGATGACACAGTTGCAGATCCGGGGCGTCCCAGGCCAGCAGCTCGGCGTCCGCCAGACCGGCACAGGCATCCGGCGAGGTGTGCCGGGCAATCTCCATGGCCGCTTCGACGGCGGCACGAATGGCCGACGGGCTCAGGTCCGTGGTGGAGGAAGAACCCTTGCAGCCATCGCGATAGACGGCGATGCCGAGCGCCCCGTCCTTGTTGAATTCGATGCTTTCCAGTTCACAACCCCGGGTGTTCACCGATAGCCCGGTCTGCTTGCTGATGGAGACTTCGGCAAGCCCGGCACCCAGTCCCTTGGCAATCTCCAGGGCCTCGGCAACTACGGCTTCAAGATGGGCTTGATCCTGGCGGATTTGGTCTTGCTGATCCATAACTCACATCTGTATGAAGGAAGGAAAGGGGCTAAGCATATCAGACCCCTGCGCCCAGCGGGAGAAGCTGGTAACATATCCACCAAACGTGAATGACAGGAATCAAGAGACCGATGAGTCAATATCAAGACGACAACGAGTGGGAAGACTGGGGCCCCAGCAAAAGCCAGCTCAAGCGCGATGCCGAAGCCTTGCAGAAGATGGGGGAAGAGATCGTCTCCCTCAGCCACAGCGAGCTGGAAAAGATCCCGCTGGATGAAGAGCTGGCCGAAGCGGTCGAGCTGGGCCGCAAGCTCAAGCCGAAGAAGGACGAGTCTTTCCGTCGCCACCTGCAGTTCATCGGCCGGTTGATGCGCAGCCGCGATGTGGAGCCCATCGTCGAGGCGCTCTCCATCATCAAGAATCGCCACTCCACCGTGAATGCCCGCCTGCACCGGCTGGAACAGTGGCGTGAGCGGCTGATCAATGAAGGTGACAGCGCCCTCAACGAGCTGATGTCCCAGTTCCACGAACTGGACCGCCAGAAGCTGCGCCAGCTGATCCGCACCGCCAACAAGGAGCGGGAGCTGAACAAGCCGCCGGTGGCCTATCGCGAGATGTACCAGTATCTACGCGGCGAGATCGAAGATCTGCTGTAAGTGATGACTCACCTTCGCCGACCGGCGATGAGCAGTACAAATAAAACGGGGCCGATATGGCCCCGTTTTCGTGTCGCTGCAGCTGTCAGCTGCCCGCCATGCACTGGGTATGAGTGCCTGGTTGCAGATACGGCATCAGCAGCGGGGCCATCCCCTTGAGCACCTGCACCGGCAGGGCCGAGGTGAAGCGGAACTTGTCGGACTGGCTGCCCGGCACATAGGCCGTCAGGGTGCCGAAGTGATCCTCTCCCAGATAGAAGACGAAGGTGGCGGTCCGGTTGCGAGCCAGCGAGCTGGTCACGTTGCCGTAGCGGCCGACCGTTTCAATCCGGTTGTCGCCCGTCCCCGTCTTTCCCCCCATCTGCAGCACGGTACCGTCCGGCAGGGCGAAGGCACCGGCAATGCGTCTGGCCGTGCCACCTTCCACCACCTTCGACAGCGCGTTGCGCAGCGCGGTGGCCACCTCGACCGGCAGCACCCGGGTCCCCTCGGTCTGCGCCGGTTGGAACTCGGTTTCGAACGGCGTGCCCTTGGCAAACGACAAATGCTCGATGCGCAGGGTCGGCGCACGAATGCCGCCGTTCTGGATGATCCCCATCAGCTCGGCCAACGCAGCAGGGCGGTCGCCCGAACTGCCCAGGGCCGTTGCCAGCGACGGCACCAGATGATCGAACGGATAGCCCAGTCTGGCCCAACGTTGATGGATGTCGAGGAAGGCCTCGACCTCCAGCATGGTGCGGATCCGGCTGTCGCGGGCGCTACGGTGGCGGGTCTTGAACAGCCAACTGTAGACCTCCTGCCGCTCGTCCCGGCTCGCCTCGACGGCATCGGCGAAGGTTGCCTTGTCGAACTCCTTGAGATAGGAGAGCAGCCACAGCTCCAGCGGGTGCACCCGGGCGATATAGCCTTGATCCGGCAGTGAATACTTGCCGGGACCATAGCTGGTATAGAGCTGCTCGATACGACGATCGCTCAGCTTCTCCCGCGGCAGGCGCTTCGCCAGGAAGGCAGCGAACCTCTCCTGCGACGCATCCGGCATCAGGTAGCGATGTACGGCAGCCAGGCGCACGGCGCTGGGCTTGAGACCATCCAGGAAGGTATCGAGCTGTTCATCCGCAGTCTTGCCACGGTATTTGCGCCAGAAGCGCAGCAGATAGGTCTGCCCCTCTTTATCCGCAAACTTGGCCAGATACTCGGTACGGCGCGGATCCTTGTCATCCTTGAGCAACTGGGCACGGTTGCCCTCCCGGTAGAGGCTGTAGCGGACGATGTCACGCATCAGACGCACGAAGGGCAGGTTGATGGATTCACGCAGCGCGTCGCGAATGGCCGGGATGCGGCCATTGTCCTCGCGCCGGAAGTTGTTGAAGGTGTGCATGCCACCGCCGGTGAAGAATCCCTCGTTCGGGCTGGCGGAGTATTTGCGATCCAGCGCCGCCTCCAGCATGGGTGGCAGGCTCTTATCCTTGGCGCTCATCAGGTAGGAGACGGCCCAGCGGCTGATGTTGTCCTGCTCCGATACCTCGATCTTGCGCAGGCTCTCGGCCGACATGTCCGCGTAGTTGTCGTGCAGCTCGGAGACGATCTCCAGGTAGGTAGTCAACACCCGCAGCTTGGCGGTTGACCCCAGCTCCAGCTTGCTGCCCTCGTTGATGTCGAACGGCTGATCCGTGTTGTCGGTCTGCACCCGCACCTTGAAGCCCTGCGGGGATTTTTCGAACAGCGTGAAGCTGTACTTCACGTCTCCCGTCTTCTCCGGCGAGAGCAGGCGCTCACCAAACAGCCCTACCTGAGCAGCAAACGTTGGATCGGCCAGCTGCTGCAGGTAGCGAGAGACCTCGTTTTGCAACGGCATGTTGAGGCTGGTATCAGCCGTCAGATCGAGTCGGTCCAGATCATAGAGCTGCACCCCGAGCTGACGGCTCAGACGGGTACGGGCAACTTGCAGGCCCTTGTTGTTGTTGACCTTGGTCACCGCCGGGGACTGCAGGAAATCGCGGAACGAGATCTTGGCTTTCAGCGCAGCTTCCATCAGCGGCGGCGTGATCATCCCCTCCTGTACGAACAGCCGCAGATAGCTGTCGGTCAGGGTCGCCAGTGCATCGCGCCCCTGCGCCAGATAGTAGGAGGGGCGGCGATGGGCAATCATCAGCGAGACCACCTGGCGCAGCGCTAGGCCCTGCTCCGCCAGCGAAGCATCCTGGTTGCGCGCAGGATCCAGCAGCCGGTTTACCTCGTCCACATTGGCGCCAAACCATACCCAGAGACCATCCCCCAGGCCGTGCACCTCCCCATAGCCGGGAGCCGCAGAGAGCGGTACCGAGTTGAGATAGGCCCAGGCAACCAGTTTGCGCGCCTCCAGCGTCTTGGGCCCCAACCGGTAGGCCCGTACACTGGCGGAGGCCATCTGGCGGATCTTCTCGGTGGGTGACAGCGTCAGGCCATCCGGCGAGTGGCGATACTTCTCAACCTGAGTCGCCAGCGTACTGCCGCCGGCCGATTGATCCTGCATATCGAGCGCCTTGCCGACCTGCGACATGGCTGCCTTGGCAAAACGGGGCCAATCCACGGCCGGGTTGGCCAGCGGTTGCTCATTGCTGAGCAGGTCGCGGTTCTCGATGAACAAGAGCGACTGGATCACCAGCGGCGGGATGGAGGCAAAATCCGGGTAATAGTGGGTCGGATACTTGAATTGATAGAAGGGTTCCGCCCGACAGTCGTGCAGAGTCAGGCCGGCTTGCACCTTCTCGGTATAAGGCACGAAAAAGCCGCGACTGGCATAGTCATACAAGGCGTCGGAGAAATGTACCTGCTCGCTGACCTGATAACCCCGTTGCAGCAAGCGCTCCTGCATCATGGGCAACAGTACATAACCGAGCCGCTTGTCGAAGGGACCGTCTTCGGGGAAGGCAATCTGCTTGCTGGGGCCCGGTTCGACCTGATAGGTCAGCTTGGCCGCATAGCGGGAGATCTCCTGCGATTGCAGGCGGGAAGTCTGCATCTCATAACCGACCAGAGCAATCACCGCAGCCAGGCACAGCAAAAAGAAAAAGCAGAACAACCAGCGCCACCAGGAACGACGCTTGCGCTTGTACTTGCCGTCCACGCTTGGGACAGATGAATCCTGAGATGCCACTTTGTTCAAATCCGTCTGTTCTGATGCGCCCATATCAGCCCCACCATGGTTGCGCAATTTATTGTGTTTCACTCAAGCTTAGTCGTTTCAAGTCAATGGCTTGAAAACTATTGACCGCTTTGTAGTGATGGTAACAGGGCGATCATAAAAAGGGGAGCCGATTGTTGCAGTGCAGTGAGAGATCCGAGCTGATGACAGAAAGCAAAACACCGGCCTATGGCCGGTGTTTTGAGAAGACAGTGAGCAGGCTTATTTGCTGGAACTCATCGCCTTGAGCTTGGTGCTCAGCTCTTTACGCTCTTTGGACAGCTCGGCATTCTTGATGATGTGGTCGTCCACACGCTCTTCATAATCAGCCCGCATGTTGGCGATGATGGCTTGCACCTCATCGATGCTCATACCCGGTTTGATGTAGTCGCTCAGGTTGTCGAGCAGCAGCACCCGCTTCTGGTTGTCACGGACCTTCTTCTCGTTGTCCGCAATTTCACGCTTGAGTTTGTTCTGACGACGGGACATACGCACATATTCCAGTACATCGCTGAAGGTGGACTTGTTTACTTGTTCCATATCGATACCACTGACGTAAGGTTGATAAAAGCAGGCCAAGTTGCATCCGTACTAAAGAAACCAACATGAGAGAGTACGGGCCAACCCAAGATGCCTTTACTCTACCGAGTTATGAGGCAGATACAACCCTAATTGCAGGGCTGACGCCGGGTTTCGGCACGAGAGAGCCGAGTGAACAACAGAGTGGAAAGCAGTGCAGACTCTCCATCCGAAGGGATATATCAGGGGTGAGATAAGGCGAATTTCAGGCAATAAAAAACCCCGCTCAGATGAGCGGGGTTTCTTGTATTGGGTGCCTGGCAGTGTCCTACTCTCGCATGGCGAATGCCACACTACCATCGGCGCTACCGCGTTTCACTTCTGA
>NZ_JAPCIT010000016.1:0-128981 GCF_027707385.1 Aeromonas sp. QDB54
CCGAACTCAGAAGTGAAACGCGGTAGCGCCGATGGTAGTGTGGCATTCGCCATGCGAGAGTAGGACACTGCCAGGCATCAATTAAGCAATCACAGCGATGTGGTTGGTCGCGATACAACGTCAGGTTGTATTGGACAGAAGATTTAGATAGCGCACATAGTGCGGTCTTTACCGGTTAGTGTGCTGATATGGCTCAGTTGGTAGAGCGCATCCTTGGTAAGGATGAGGTCCCCAGTTCGACTCTGGGTATCAGCACCATTATTGAAGTAGTAAAGCTTTTGCCTGACGGCAATAGCGCCGTGGAACCACCTGATCCCATGCCGAACTCAGAAGTGAAACGCGGTAGCGCCGATGGTAGTGTGGCATTCGCCATGCGAGAGTAGGACACTGTCAGGCACCTATTTAGAAGAGGCCTCCCATTCGGGAGGCCTTTTTGCATTGGCATTTTGCCATCCTGACGGGTTTCTTTTAGTAAAAATGCTGGGATGTCAGCACGTTGCCCGTTACTCTTGGTCTGGTATTGTCGGGAGTCATCGCCAGAGGAGTATGCATGGCCACGTTGAAGGAAATTGCACTGGAGGCAGGGGTTTCCCAGGCCACCGTGTCACGGGTGCTCAATGAAGATCCGACGCTGAGCGTCAAGGAAGAGACCAAGCAGAAGATCTTCGAGATCGCCGAGCGGCTGGAGTACAAGACCAGTGGTGCCCGCAAGGGGGTTCACAAGAGCAAACTGCACTTCCTGGCGGTTTATGCCTACCCGCAGAGCACCGAGGTCAACGACCCCTATTATCTGGCCATCCGCTATGGCATCGAGACCCAGTGCGCCCGTCTCAACATCGAGCTGACCCACTTCTACAACGGTGCCGAGGGGCGCGATCTCTCCGCCGTCGACGGTATCCTGGTCATCGGCCATCTGCCTGCAGAGCGTCTCGCCGCGCTCCACTCTCTCTCTGCCCAGCTGGTGTTCGTGGATTGCCGTTCTCAGGGGGACTTTGATTCGATTGACGTGGATCTGGCGCTGATCAGCCAGCAGGTAGTGGACTTCTTCATCGCCCAGGGACACCAGCGCATCGGCTATATCGGCGGTCAGGATGATGGCCCGGATCTGCGCGAGCTGGCTTTCCTCGACTATGGTCAGCGCCTTGGTGTGGTGCAGGAGAGCGACCTCTATCGCGGGGATTTCTCCAGCGCCTCCGGCTACAAGCTGGCCAAAGAAATGCTGGCGGGAGATTGGCCCAGGGCGCTGTTCGTTGCCTCCGACTCCATCGCCATCGGTGTGCTGCGTGCCATCCATGAGAAGGGACTGGCGATTCCCCAACAGATCGAGCTTATCAGCGTCAACGATATCCCGACCGCCAAGTTCACCTTCCCGCCGCTCTCCACGGTGCGGATCCACTCCGAGTTGATGGGCTCCCAGGGGGTCAATCTGCTGGTTGAACGGCTGCGGGACGAGCGGGATATCCCGCTGCGGGTGCTGGTACCGAGCAAGCTGACCCTGCGCGGTACCACTCAGTAGTTTTAGTAAAATATTCCATCTTTTAGTCGCACCATCTTGCGGTGGTGCGACACCTCTCCCAAGCAAACCTCTTTCCCATGTCATCCAATGACGTCATATCATATTGTTTTATAGTTGATTTTATTGCAGCTCAGCCAGCTACTATCAACATCCATGCCATTCATCCATATCTTGCCTTCCTTTATCTCCCGCTTCTGATCTTGCTCACAAAACCATCTGTTCATTGTGATCAGGTTAAAACTTTACCAATTCAAAGCTGATATTTAGTAAATATTTATCTAGAGTTTACCCAGTTAACGTTGCCTTGTTCCGGGAGGACATGTGAATAACTGGGAAAACGTCCAATTCGTTGGTGAAAACAGGCTGGCTCCGCGCGCCTACTTCTTCTCTTATGCCGACCACGCGCTGGCGGCCACCATGCAGCGCGAGCTGAGCCGCCGTTTTCTGAGCCTTAGCGGCCAGTGGCAGTTCCACTACTTCGACCACCCCCTGCAGGTGCCGGAGGCCTTCTATCACAGCCCCATGAGCGAGTGGGGCCAGATCACCGTGCCCAACATGTGGCAGATGGAAGGGCACGGCCAGCTGCAGTACACCGACGAAGGTTTTCCCTTCCCCATCGACGTACCCTTCGTGCCGACCAGCAACCCCACCGGCGCCTATCAGCGCAGCTTCACGCTGAGCCCGGCCTGGGACGGCGAGCAGGTGATCATCAAGTTTGACGGGGTGGAGACCTACTTCGAGGTCTATGTGAATGGCCACTATGTCGGCTTCAGCAAGGGCAGCCGCCTCACCGCCGAGTTCGATATCAGCGCCTACGCCAAGGTTGGCGAGAACCTACTGTCAGTGCGGGTGATGCAGTGGGCCGACTCCACCTATATCGAAGATCAGGACATGTGGTGGATGGCGGGGATCTTCCGCGACGTCTATTTGGTGGGCAAACCGGCCGCCCATGTGCAGGACTTCTTCATCCGCACCGCGCTGGCCGATGACAATCAAAGCGCTAGCCTGAGCTGCGACATTCAGCTGGAAAATCTGGGGGCGCCCGCCCGTGATCACCGTCTGGCCTGGTCGCTGCTGGATCAGGGCAGCGAGATCGCCAGTGGCTCGCTCGACCATCTCGCCATCGATGGCAAGTGTGATTGCCGCTTCACGCTGGATCTGGCCCACCCCCATCTCTGGAGCGCCGAAGATCCTTATCTCTATCAGCTGCAACTCTCCCTCTACAACGGTCAGGGCGAGCTGCTGGAAGTGATCCCGCAGCGAGTCGGGGTGCGTGAAATCAAGGTCAAGGATGGGCTCTTCTACGTCAACGGCCACTACCTCAAGCTGCACGGGGTGAACCGTCACGACAACGACCACCTCAAGAGCCGTGCGGTCGGCATGGATCGGGTGGAACGCGATATCGTGCTGATGAAGCAGCACAACCTCAACTCGGTACGTACCGCCCACTACCCGAACGACCCGCGTTTCTACGAGCTGTGCGACCAGTACGGCCTGTTCGTGATGGCGGAGACCGACGTGGAGACCCACGGTTTTGCCAACGTGGGCGATCTCAGCCGCATCACCGACGACCCCTTCTGGGAGCCGGTGTTCGTGGATCGCATCGAGCGCCACGTGCACGCCCAGAAGAACCACCCCTCCATCATCATCTGGTCGCTCGGCAACGAGTCCGGCTACGGCTGCAACATCAGAGCCATGTACCAGCGCTGCAAGGCGATCGACTCGACCCGGTTGGTGCACTA
Organism: Aeromonas sp. QDB54; assembly: GCF_027707385.1. Lineage (NCBI taxonomy): Bacteria > Pseudomonadati > Pseudomonadota > Gammaproteobacteria > Aeromonadales > Aeromonadaceae > Aeromonas > Aeromonas sp. QDB54. The sequence continues at coordinate 3,259 of NZ_JAPCIT010000016.1, forward strand.
CGAAGAGGATCGCGATGCCGAGGTGGTGGATGTGGTGAGCACCATGTATTCGCGCGTCTCCCAGATGAACTGCTTCGGCGAGTTCCCGATGGAGAAGCCGCGCATCCTCTGCGAATACGCCCACGCCATGGGCAACGGCCCGGGTGGCCTCAGCGAATATCAGCAGGTGTTTGACCGCCATCCCCACATTCAGGGCCACTACATCTGGGAGTGGTGCGATCACGGCATTCTGGATCAGGACGAGCAGGGCCGCCCCGTTTACAAGTACGGCGGCGACTACGGCGACTATCCCAACAACTACAACTTCTGCATGGATGGCCTCATCTATCCGGATCAGACCCCGGGGCCGGGCCTGCGCGAATACAAGCAGGTGATCTGCCCGGTCAAGGTGCGCGCGCTGGATCTGGCGAGCGGCAAGCTGGCGGTGGAAAACCGCTACTGGTTCTCCACTCTCGACGACATCCGCCTGCTGGTCGAGGTGAAGGCCGAAGGCGAACTGCTGGCCAGCCAGCAAATCCGGCTGGAAGGGGTTGCCCCCGGTGCCACCACAGAGCTGCAACTCGAACTGCCATCCCTCGATGGGCGGGAAACCTTCGTCCAGCTGCGGGTCATCAAGGCCAGTGCCACCCGCTACAGCGCGGCGGAGCATGAGCTGGGCCAGTACCAGTTCCAGCTGAAAGAGTCGACTCGCCAGCTGCAGCCCTTTGCCAATCCCAACGCCACGGCGTTGCAGATCGCCGACGAGCGCCTCGCGCTGACCTTGAGCGGCAGTGGCTTCGCCCTGCGTTTCTCACGCCTAGACGGCAAGCTGGTGAGCTGGCAGCAGGATGGTGTCGAGCTGATTGAGCGAGCCCCGCGTCTCACCTTCTTCAAGGCGATGATCGACAACCACAAGCAGGAGTACGAGAGCCTGTGGCACCCGAACCACCTGCAGATCATGCAGGAGCACTTCCGCACCTTAAGCTGGCGCCAACTGGGCGAGGCGGTCGAGGTGACGGTGGAGAGCCTGATCGCGCCGCCGGTGTTCGACTTCGGCATGCGCTGTCGCTACGTCTACACCCTGAGCCCGAACGGCCAGCTGCACGTGGCGCTCTCCGGTCAGCCCTACGGCGGTTATGACGACATCATCCCCAAGATCGGTTTCGAGCTGGGCATTCGTCAGGATCTCGACCGGGTGCACTACTACGGCATGGGGCCGGGCGAGAACTATCAGGACAGCCGCCAGAGCAACTGGATCGACAGCTTCCAGAGCACAGTCAGCGAGATGTGGGAGCACTACCCCTTCCCGCAGGACAATGGCAACCGCCAGCAGGTGCGCTGGGCGACCCTGACCAACCGTCACGGCGCCGGTCTCTACGTGCGGCCCGATGCCCCCATCAACCTGAGCGTCTGGCCCTACAGCTGGGAGCATATCCACGCGGCGCAGCACATCAACGAGCTGGAACCCTGTGGCTATCTCACCCTCAATCTGGATCACAAGGTGCTGGGGCTCGGCTCCAACTCCTGGGGCTCCGAGGTGCTGGACTCCTGGCGGGTGCGCTTCGAGCCATTCAGCTTCGGCCTGACCCTGCTGCCCATCGCCCGTGGCAACCTCAATCCGGCTGCGCTGGCCGGGCTCGATCTCACCATCAACGGCGGGAGGAACCTCGCATGATCACCCTGGACAACCTGACCCTGTTCAAAAACATCTACCGGGAGGGCAAGAAGTGGGGCCGCTGCGTGGAGGCCATCAACAACCTGCCGAACCTCAAGCCCGGTATCTGCCACTCCATCGGTGACTCACTCACCTATCGCTTGCAGGAGGGGGCCAGCCCGGCCACCTCCCTGTTCGAGGGGCAGCGCCGCTACTTCGACGTTCACTACTACCTGGAAGGGGCAGAGACGGTGGAGTGGGCTGCCAAGAGCGAGCTGGCGGTCGAGCAGGGCTATGACGACACCACCGACCGCGAGTGGCTGGCCGGCGAGGTGCACGAGCGCCAGAAAGTCGGCAACGGTCAGGTGGTGATCTTCGAGAACGACGAGGCTTACAGGTTTGTCGGCGACGGGCCGGTGCGCAAGCTGATCATCAAGGTCACCGTCGAAGGCGGCTACTTCAAGAACAAATAACAAGCCGCCGGTTCTGCACTGATAAAAGCCGGAAGGGCGGGGCTCACCCTACAAATCATGCCCCGCCCTTTCGCGAGATAACTACAGGTCTGGAGATGCACCATGTCTGATTCCAAACGCAATACGATAGGCAAGTTTGGTCTGCTGTCGCTCACCTTCGCGGCGGTATTCAGCTTCAACAACGTCATCAACAACAACATCGAGATCGGTCTGGCCTCGGCCCCGATGTTCTTTCTGGCCACCATTTTTTACTTCATTCCGTTCTGTCTGATCATTGCGGAGTTCGTATCACTGAACAAAAACTCCGAAGCGGGGGTGTATGCCTGGGTGAAGAGCTCCCTCGGCGGTCGCTGGGCCTTTATCTCCGCCTACACCTACTGGTTCGTGAACCTTTTCTTCTTCACCTCCTTGCTGCCGCGGGTCATCGCCTACGCCTCCTACGCCTTCCTCGGCTATGAGTACATTCTCACCCCGGTGGCGACCACGGCATTGAGCATGGTGCTGTTTGCCTTTGCCACTTACGTCTCCACCAACGGCGCCAAGATGCTCGGCCCTATCACCTCGGTGACCTCGTCCCTGATGCTGCTGCTGACCCTCTCCTACATCCTGCTGGCGGGCACGGCTCTGGTGGGCGGCGTGCAGCCCGCCGACCCCATCACGGTCGAGGCCATGGTCCCCGATTTCAGCTGGGCCTTCCTCGGCATCACTACCTGGATCTTTATGGCGGCCGGGGGCGCCGAGTCGGTGGCGGTCTACGTCAATGACGTGAAGGGCGGCTCCAAGTCATTCGTGAAGGTGATCATCGTCGCCGGGATCTTTATCGGCGTGCTCTACTCCATCGCGTCTCTGCTGATCAACGTGTTCGTCCACAGCGACACCCTGAAATATACCGGCGGCTCGGTACAGGTGTTCGAGGGGCTGGCGGCTTACTTCGGTTTGCCGGAGATCCTGATGAACCGCTTCGTCGGGCTGGTCTCCTTCACCGCCATGTTCGGCTCCCTGCTGATGTGGACGGCGACTCCGGTGAAGATCTTCTTCTCCGAGATCCCGGCCGGCATCTTTGGCAAGAAAACCGTCGAGTTGAACGAGAACGGCGTGCCCGCCCGTGCAGCCTGGATCCAGTACCTCATCGTGCTGCCGCTGATGGTGATCCCGACCCTGGGCTCCAACACCGCGCAGGATCTGATGAACACCGTCATCAACATGACCGCTGCCGCCTCCATGCTGCCGCCGCTGTTCATCATGCTGGCCTACCTCAATCTGCGGCTGAAGCTCGACCACTTGCCGCGGGAGTTCAAGATGGGCTCACGTACCACCGGCATCGCCGTGGTCTCGGTGCTGATCGCCATCTTCTCGGTGGGCTTCCTCGCCTCCACCTTCCCGACCGGCGCCGACATCATGACCATCATCTTCTACAACGTCGGCGGGATCCTGATCTTCCTCGGCTTCGCCTGGTGGAAATACAACAGATACGAGGCCTCCCTCAGTGCTGAAGCGCGTGCCAAAGAGGCCCAGCCGGCAGCGCAGGTCGCCATGCAGACGCCATAGCCACTGCATTGACTCCCAATCAAACCGGGTGGCCGTTGGCCACCCGCAAACCGTTGAACCAGAAAAGGAAAAGAGAATGAGCGAGACGATCGAGTTTGCCGAATTCAAGCGGGTCGAGATGAAGGTGGGCAAGGTGCTGGAGGTGGTGCGCCACCCCGGTGCCGACAAACTCTACATCGTTCAGGTCGACGTGGGCGGTGAGCGGCCGCTGCAGACCGTCACCAGCCTGGTGCCCCACTACCGCGAAGAGGAGCTGATAGGCAGTGAAGTGGTGGTGCTGACCAACCTCAAGCCCACCAGGATGCGCGGCGAGCGATCCGAATGCATGTTGCTGTGCGCCGAGACCCCGGACGAGAGCCAGAGCGTGCTGCTGCAGCCGCGGGTGCCGATGGCGCCGGGCACCCCGATCGTCTGACTGGTATTGCGAGCCGGTGCGGGAGACTGCACCGGTTCAGCAACGAGGCCGTCCAAACGGCCCGTTCATAACAAGAGAGTAAAGCGCGGGGCCGACAGACCCTTGCCAAACACATCACAGAGTCACAGCGTTACCCGCAGGGAGCGCGAGTCCATTGGAGGACACCATGTCTGAATCCGTACGCGGCACCATAGGCAAGTTTGCCCTGTTGTCGATGACCTTTGCTGCCGTGTTCAACGTGCGCAACATCGTCAACAACAACATCGAGCTGGGGCTCAGTTCCGCCCCCATCTTCCTGCTGGCGACCCTGGTCTACTTCATCCCGTTCGTCTTCATCATCGCCGAGTTCGTCTCGGCCAACAAAAACTCCGAGTCGGGCATGTACGACTGGCTTAAAAAACCGCTCGGTACCCGGATGGCCTATCTGGGCTCGTTTCTCTACTGGTTTGTGAACCTGTTCTGGTTCGTCTCCCTGCTGCCCAACGTCATCGCCTACGCCTCCTACGCCATGCTGGGCTATGAGTACAGCTTCTCGCCCATGGTCACCTCGGTCATCTCCATCGTGCTGTTTGCGGCGGCGACCCACATCTCCACCAAGGGGGCGAGCTGGCTCGGCAAGATTGCCGAGATCGTGGCCTACGGGGTGTTTGCCCTGTTCGCCATCTATGTGCTGGGTGCCCTGATGGCGCTGAGTGGCGACCATGTGCCGGCCCAGCCCATCACCCTGGAGGCGATGACTCCCACCATCAACTGGGCGACGCTCGGCATCATGTGCTGGATCTTCCAGGCGGCGGGCGGTGCCGAGACGGCGGCGGCCTACCTCAATGACGTGAAGGGCGGCCAGAAGTCCTTCATCAAGGTGATCATCAGCGCCGGTATCGTCATCGGCGCCATGTATGCGGTCGGTTCCCTGCTGGTGAACGTGTTCGTACCGCGCGAGAGCCTCACCTATGCCGGCGGCATGGTGGAGATCTTCACCGGCATGGCCCAGTACTTCCAGCTGTCGGAGGCGCTGGTGGGCCGTTTCGTCGGCGTGGTGCTGTTCATCGCCATGTTCGGCTCCATGATGATGTGGACCTCGGCGCCGGTGAAGATCCACTTCTCCGAGATCCCGCAGGGGGTTTACGGCGAGAAGACCACCCAGCTCAACGAGCACGGCGTGCCGGTGCGCGCCGCCTGGTGGCAGTTTGCCTTCGTGTTCGTGATGCTAGTGGTCAACGGCTTCGGCTCCGAGTCGGTGCAGCAGATGATGAACACCGCCATCAACCTCACTGCAGGGACTGCCATGCTGCCGCCGATCTTCATCATGGTGGCCTACTTCGTGTTCCGCTGGAAACATGACGACACCCCCCGCGAGTTCCGTATGGGGTCGCGCAAGTTCGGTATGGGGGTGGTGTCTGTGCTGATCGCCATCTTCGTGGTGAGCATGAGTGCCTCCGCCTTCCCGAGCGGGGTGGATCTGGTGCGCGCCTTCTTCATCAATGTCTTCATGACCGCGCTCTTCTCGGCGCTGGCCTACTGGTGGATCTCCCGCTTCGAGAAGCGCCAGGCCCGCAAGCAGGCCACCGGCACAGCCGGCGGCAAGCTGGCCAAGCAGAGTTGAAGCACAAGGCTGGCCGGATCCGGTGGCCAGCCGGGCTTGCTTAATTTCCGGCAGATAAAGGGGGGTCGCTCAACTTTGCGCCTCCCGCTTATCGGGGTAAGCTGGGGATTCGTTTCAACAGGAGCTGTGCCACAGCTCCTGTTGTGTTTCCTGTCGTCCCCGATCACCGGCCCCGCGAGGGGACGGGATCTGCTTTCACCGGAGACCGCTCGTGCGTCTGGATCCCTTTACCTCTGTACTGATTGTGGTGGTCGCCCTGGCCTCCTTCTTCCCCTGCGAGGGGCAGGTGGCCATCTGGTTCGGTCTGCTGACCAAGCTGGCGGTGGCGCTGCTGTTCTTCATGCATGGCGCCAAGCTGTCGCGCCAGAACCTGCTGGCGGGCCTCGGCCACTGGCGGCTGCACCTGGTGGTGATGGCCAGCACCTTCGTGCTGTTTCCGCTGCTGGGGCTGCTGCTCACACCGCTGGTGCCCCACTGGCTGAGCCCGGCCATCTACCTCGGTTTCCTCTACCTCTGTGCCCTGCCGGCCACGGTGCAGTCGGCCATCGCCTTCACCTCCATGGCCGGCGGCAATGTGTCGGCGGCGGTGTGCAGCGCCTCGGCTTCCAGTATCCTCGGTATCTTCCTCTCGCCGGTGCTGGTGGGGCTGATGATCAATGTGCAGGGGGAGGGGGTCGATACCTGGCACTCCATTCAGGCCATCATGGTGCAGCTGATGCTGCCGTTCGTGGTGGGCCACCTGTCGCGCCCGCTCATCGGTCGCTGGGTCGACAGCCACCGGCCGCTCATTGGCAAGCTGGACCAGAGCTCCATCCTGCTGGTGGTCTATGTGGCCTTCAGCGAGGCGGTGGTGCAGGGGATCTGGCATCAGGTCGGCTGGTATGATCTGGCCAGTATCGTGCTGCTGAGCTGCGTGCTGCTGGCACTGGTGCTGGGCTGGAACGTCTGGATCAGCCGTCGCCTCGGCTTCAACAGGGCGGACGAGATCACCATTGTCTTCTGCGGCTCGAAGAAGAGCCTGGCCAACGGGGTGCCCATGGCCAACGTCATGTTCCCGGCCGCCAGCGTCGGCGTCATGGTGCTGCCGCTGATGATCTTCCACCAGATCCAGCTGATGGTGTGCGCCGTGCTGGCCCGTCGCTACCGCGAGCAGGAGGCCGTGCCCCAGGTTCAGCAGGGGTAAGCCGTCTGGATAAAAAAAGGGAGGTCATGGGTCTCCCTTTTTCGTTTACCGCCTCGTCAGCGTTTGCGCCAGACGGTGAGCTGGGCCACCGTGTGCTGGTACTTGCGGGCGGTCTCGCGGATGACGAAGGGGACGTCCCGCGGGGGCATCTGTTCCTCAAACTCCGCCGCCAGCAGCCGTTGCAGCGCCTGATAGGTGCCGAGGGCCTCGCCGTTCTCGCGCACACCGCCGAGCCAGTTGGCCTTGGGGGTGTAGTCGGTCAGCCAGGTGTAGGGGCTGGTGAGCACCAGCAGGCCGCCGCTGCGCAGTCTGGGCGCAATGTCCCGCAGGAAGCGGGCGGGCTCCCGCAGCCGGTCGATCAGGTTGGAGGCGAGCACCAGGTCGTAGTCGCCGTATTTGGGCTTGAGGTTGCAGGCATCCCCCTGGCTGAAATGGACCCGCTCGCTCTGCTGGCGGCCGAGCTCGTGGCGGGAGAGCCGCGCCTCGCAATATTCCACCAGCTCCCCTTCCACCGGTACCGCGTAGCGGAAGCTGTCCTGGCTGGCGAGGGCCAGCGCCACGTCGATGAAGCGGGCCGAGTAGTCTACCCCGTCCACATGGGCGAAGTGACGGGCCAGTTCGAAGCTGGCACGGCCGGTGGCGCAGCCGATGTCGAGCGCCCGTTCATGGCGACCGCACAGCTCGCTGGCAAGGCTGGCCAGGGTCTGGGCGTAGTTGGCTACCCCGAAGTGGGTCGGCCCGTACTGGAAGTCGAGATACTGAGCGACGAGCGTGTCGGTTTCATAGGGATTTACGATAACGGGTTCCTGATGGCGGGAGACCAGATAGCGGAAACCCGCATGCTGGAAGAAGTGACGGCGGAAGGCGTAGCGGGAGGACTTGAGCGCCTCGTTGCCGGTGCTGATCCAGCTGCCCCCCTTGATCAGGGTGTGTTTGCCGTCGAAGGTGGGTGTGGAGAAGTCGTCGTAGAGGGGATGCACCTTGAACCCCTCGAAGCCGTCGATGGCGGTGCTGGTCCATTGCCAGACGTTGCCCACCAGATCGAAGAAGCTGCCCTGCGGGCAGGCATCCACCGGACAGGACGACGCGAAGCGGGCCAGGTTGAGGTTGCCGGGCGCCTCGATCCAGTCCGGCTGATCGCCGGTCAGCTGTTCGCGCAGCAGCATCCACTCCGCCTCGCTCGGCAGCTGGACGGGCAGGCCGGTCTGGGCTGCCTGCCAGCGACAGAAGGCGGCGGCCTCCAGCTGGTTCACCTCGGCCGGCCAGTCCCAGGGCATAGGGACCTGCTCGGTCATCAGCCGCAGTTGCAGTTGCTCGGGTTCGAGGGGATCGCCGACCCAGAAGGTGGGCATGCGGGCCCTGGCATACTGGCGCCAGCCCCAGCCTTCGTCATCCCACCAGGCGCGGTTCTCGTAGCCACCCGCCTGCACGAAGTCGAAAAATTCTGCGTTGCTCACCAGCATGCGGCTGGCCTGGAAGGGGGCCAGTTCGATGTGGCGCTCGCCGTATTCGTTGTCCCAGCCGTAGGTGGCGTCCTGTTTGCCGAGCCGCACCCGGCCACCGGCCACCGGCAGCAGGCTGTTAGCGGGCACCTCGTCACGGCGATGGCGCGCCTCGGGGCAGACTGGCCACTGGGGCTGGCTGCGCACCCAGGCCAGCGGCAGCTGGCGGATCAGCACGCTGGAGGTCTCGAGGTGGATGCGCTCGTGCTCTATCCCCATCAGGATGACCCAGGCCGGACTCTGCCAGTCGATGGGCAGGGTCAGCGGCATCCGCTCGATGAAATCACACACCAGGGCGCGCACCCGGCCACGGTAGTCGCGCAGCTCGCTGACGGAGGGCCAGTCGTAGTGGGTCTCGTCCAGATCGTCCCAGCTCATCTCGTCCACCCCGATGGCGACCATTGCCTCGATGCGGGCGTCGAGGCGGCCCTCGATGAGACGGGCCGCCAGCAGCTTGTTGATGAAGAAGGCGGCGGTGTGGCCGTAGTAGAAGATGAGCGGGTGGCGCAGGGGGATCGCCTTGTCAAACCAGGCGCGTTCGTCGGCCAGGCAGTCGAACAGTGAGTCGTAGAGATCGAAGGTCTGGCAGAAGTAGGCGAGCAGCTCGCGGCGCTTGTGTTCGGGATCGCTGCCGGTCAGCAGCGGGGTACGGGTCGGTTCCGGCAGGCCGGTGGCGGTGGAATAGAGAAGAGTGGCTTGGGTCACGCTCTGACTCCTTGTTGGCAGTGAAGACTGACAAGACAGTGGTAATGGCATTACCGCAATGGAGAGCTTTGTACGCACAAGGTACCACTATTGGCTCAACAGACCGGCTCGGCAACCAAAAACTTCCACGGCTTGTCAGCATAGCGACCCCGCGAACGGCTCGCCAATCGGTCGTCCACCTGCCCGTTCGGGGATGGTCAGATTCGCCAGATTATGGTCTGAATGACTCTCCACTTGTTGTGCTCATGTGGCGTAAAAATGGATATTTTCTTGTAAATCATGCGGTTGATTAACTGGCACAGGCTTTGCGATGGATGCTGACCAAGGGGCCACGACTGGCCAATACACAATGAGGAGAGTGGCAATGAAATGGATGATGGGCGTGGTGCTGGCGGTCGGGCTCAGCGGGTGCAGCTGGCTGGATGATACCCGGGTGAGCGGGGCGGGGGCCGTGATCGAGCAGCAGCACGGGGTGGGCCGGCAGGTGACGCGGGTGCTGGCCGGGGTGCCTGCCAGCGTCCATCTGGTGGCCGGCGAGCCGCGCGGGCTGCGCATCCGTGGGCAGGAGAACCTGTGCCCTACCTGGTGCTGAGCGAGCGGGGCGACAAGCTGGAGATCGAGGTGAAGGACGGCTACCGGCTCGATCTCTCCGAGCCCATCGATATCACCATCACCCTGCCAAGGCTAAATGAGCTGGCGCTGGCGGGTCTGGCCCGTGGCGATCTGGGCGGCTTCAAGGGGGATGAACTGGTGCTGTCGGTGGCAGGTCTGGGGGATATCGTCGCCAGCCAGCCAGCTGGAGCTGGACCGCCTGGAGGGCAACATCGCCGGCGCGGGCAACCTGGATCTGGGGGAAGGCTCGGCCATGGAGATAGAGCTGAATATCGCCGGTGCCGGCGGCGTGCTGGGGGCCGGACTGCAGGGGGAGAAGGTCGAGGTCAATATCGCGGGCAGCGGCGACGTGGAGGTGCGCGCCAGCGAGCTGCTCAAGGTCGGCATCGCCGGCTCGGGCTCGGTCAGCTACTGGGGAGATCCCGTGCTGCAGAGCGAGATCGCCGGCTCCGGCGAGGTGAGCCGGCAGGGCAGCTGATGGTTTTGTCCACCGAGCAGAAAAAAACAGGCCCGTCACGGGCCTGTTTCGATCAGAGGTGGCGGGCGTGAAAGCGCAGGTGCGCCTCGATGAAGCTCGCCACGAAGTAGTAGCTGTGGTCGTACCCGGCGTGGCGGTTGAGCTCCAGCGGCCACTCCTTGCCGGCAGCCGCATCGGCCAGGGCGTCGATGTGCAGCTGTTCGGCCAGGAAGGGATCGTCCAGCCCCACGTCCACCAGGGTCGGCAGCGGCGTCACCGGGTGGTGGCGCAGCAGCTGGCAGGCGTCCCACTCCTGCCACAGCAAGGGGTTGTTGCCGAGGTAGGCGCCGAGTGCCTTCTGGCCCCAGGGACAGCGGCTCGGGTGGCTGATGGGGCTGAAGGCCGACACCGAGCGGTAGCGACCGGGTTCGCGCAGGGCGGCGATGAGCGCCCCGTGGCCGCCCATGGAGTGGCCGCTGATGGCGCGCTTCGTCGAGACCGGGAAGTGGGTCTCGATGAGCTCGGGCAGCTCGCGGGTGACGTAGTCGTACATCTGGTAGTGATCGCGCCAGGGATGCTGGGTGGCGTTGACGTAGAAGCCGGCGCCCATGCCGAGATCGTAACCGGGGTCGTCCGCTACGTCTTCACCGCGCGGGCTGGTGTCCGGCGCCACCAGGGCGATGCCGAGCTCGGCGGCGATGCGCTGGGCGCCCGCCTTCTGCATGAAGTTTTCATCGGTGCAGGTGAGGCCGGAGAGCCAGTAGAGCACGGGCACCTTCTGGCCGGTGAGGGCCTGGGGCGGAAGGTAGATGGCGAAGCGCATCTCGCAACCCAGCACCTCGGAGGCGTGGCTGTAGCGCTTGTGCCAGCCGCCGAAGCTCTTGTTGCTGCTGATTATGTCCAGATTCATCGGGGGAACTCCTGCACCCCGCCCACGGTGGCGGGCGGGGTGATCATGCTCAGTAGTGGATGACGCTGCGGATGCTCTTGCCTTCGTGCATCAGATCGAACGCCTCGTTGATCTGCTCAAGCCCCATGGTGTGGGTGATGAAGTCGTCCAGCTTGAACTCGCCCTGCATGTAGCGCTGCACGTAGCTCGGCAGCTCGCTGCGACCGCGCACGCCGCCGAAGGCGCTGCCGCGCCAGACCCGGCCGGTGACCAGCTGGAACGGACGGGTGCTGATCTCCTGGCCGGCACCGGCCACACCGATGATGACCGACTCGCCCCAACCCTTGTGGCAGCACTCCAGCGCCGCGCGCATCACCTTGACGTTGCCGATGCACTCGAACGAGAAGTCGACGCCGCCGTCGGTGAGCTCGACGATCACCTCCTGGATGGGCTTGTCGTAGTCGTTCGGGTTGATGCAGTCGGTGGCGCCCAGCTTGCGTGCCAGCTCGAACTTGCTCTCGTTGATGTCGATGGCGATGATGCGGCCGGCCTTGGCCAGGCGAGCCCCGATCACCGCGGAGAGGCCGATGCCACCCAGCCCGAAGATGGCGACGCTCTCACCCTCTTTCACCTTGGCGGTGTTCATCACGGCGCCGATGCCGGTGGTGACGCCGCAGCCGAGCAGGCAGACCTCTTCCAGCGGGGCGGCCGGGTCCACCTTGGCGATGGAGATCTCGGGCAGCACCGTGTATTCGCTGAAGGTGGAGGTGCCCATGTAGTGATAGATGGGCTGGCCATCCTTGGAGAAGCGGGTGGTGCCGTCCGGCATCAGCCCCTTGCCCTGGGTGGCGCGGATCTTCTGGCACAGGTTGGTCTTGCCGGATTTGCAGAACTTGCACTCGCCGCACTCGGGGGTGTAGAGCGGGATCACGTGATCGCCCACCTTGACGCTGGTGACGCCCTCGCCGACGGATTCGACGATGCCGCCCCCCTCGTGACCGAGAATGCAGGGGAAGACCCCTTCCGGATCTTCACCGGAGAGGGTGAAGGCATCGGTGTGACAGACGCCGGTGGCGACGATGCGCACCCGCACTTCGCCTGCCTGGGGCGGCATGACCTCGACTTCTTCGATGGAGAGGGGCTGGCCCGGGCCCCAGGCGATGGCGGCCTTACACTTGATGCTTTGAACCTGTGCCATGACGGATGTCCTTATTGTTGAGTAGGGTGAGGAGAATGGGTTCGGACATCCAGTGTAGTTTCCCGCCTATTTGGTGATAATAAGGCGAAATCTGAAATCACTTTTACAGACAGGTAATAATGTTCGGCTGGGAAGGGATCTGTGAATTTGTCAGCGTGGCGGAGCAGGGGGGGTTTACCCCGGCGGCGCGCAAGCTGGGGGTGTCGGTGGCGCAAGTCAGCCGGCAGGTGGCACAGCTGGAGGATCGGCTGCAGGCCAAGCTGCTGCTGCGCACCACCCGTCAGGTGCGGCTCACCGAGCTCGGCGAGATCTACTATCGCCACTGCCGCCAGCTGCTGGACAACCTCTACGAGGCGGAGCTGGCGGTGGGGCGCCATCAGGCGGTGCCGCAGGGCACCCTGCGCATCACGGCCCCGGTCTCCTACGGCGAGAGCCGCATCGCCCCGCTGGTGAACGACTTCATGGTGCGCTTTCCCCAGCTGGAGGTGACTCTCAACCTCACCAACCAGCTGCTGGATCTGGTACACGAAGGCTACGATCTGGCGCTGCGGCTCGGCCACCTCAAGGACTCCAGCCTGGTGGCGCGCAAGCTGGCGCAGCGGGTGCCCTATGTGTGCGCCTCGCCCGCCTACACCGCCCGCCACGGCATGCCCAACAGCCTCTCCGAGCTCACCCGCCACACCTGCCTGGTGGGCAACAGCGACGAGTGGCACTTCACCCTGGATGGCCGCCCCCACAGCGTGCGGGTGCACGGTCTGCTGCACTGCAACAGCGGCCATGCCCTGCTGGATGCGGCGCTCAAAGGGATCGGCATCATCCAGCTGCCGGACTACTACGTGAGCGACCACCTGGCCCAAGGCGAGCTTATCGAGCTGCTGCCGGAGCTGCGGGCGCCGGCGGAGGGGATCTGGGCCCTCTATCCCCACAACCGCCACCTTTCCCCCAAGGTGCGGCTGCTGGTGGACTATCTGGCGGAGCGGCTGAGCGATCCCCATCAGCCCGCGCTGGTGCGCCCCGTCGGCTGACCTCGCTCAATAAAAAAGGCCCGCATGTGCGGGCCTTTTGCATGGCATGAAGGGCGGGGCTATTCCCGCTCCTTGACGTAGGGGGTGCCGAGCGCCTTGGGGGCCACCGCCTTGCCGATGAAGCCGGCCAGCAGGAACACGGTCAGGATGTAGGGCAGTGCCTCGATGGCCTGCACCGGGATCGGGAAACCGCCGATGCTGACCCCTTGCAGCCGGATGGCGACCGCATCGAGGAAGCCGAACAGCAGGCAGGCCGCCATGGCGTTCCAGGGGCGCCACTTGCCGAACACCAGCGCCGCCAGCGCCATGAAGCCCTTGCCCGCGCTCATGTTGGGGATGAACTGGGCGGTCTGGGCCACCGCCAGGTAGGTGCCGCCGATGCCGGCCAGCAGGCCGCCGATGATGAGCGCGGTGTAGCGCATGCGCACCACCGAGATACCGGCGGTATCGACCGCTGCCGGTGCCTCGCCCACCGCCCGCAGGCGCAGGCCGAAGCGGGTACGGAACAGCACCCACCAGGCCAGCGGCACGGCGGCGAACGCCACGTACTCCAGCAGGGAGTGGCCGCTCAGCAGCTCGCTGTAGAGCTGGCCGATGACCGGCACGTCATACAGCTCCTTGGCATAGGGCAGGTCGATGGGGGCGAAGCGGGCCGCGCCGGACAGCGCCGGGGTCTGACCGCCCTGATCGAACCAGTAACGGCCCAGGGTGACGGTCAGGCCGGCCGCCAGGATGTTGATGGCCATGCCGCTCACCACCTGATCGCCGCGGTGGGTGATGGTGGCAAAGCCGTGCATCAGGGCGAACAGGATGGAGACACCCACCCCGGCACCCAGCCCAATCCAGGCAGAGCCGGAGACGGCTGCCGCCGCCGCGCTGGCGAACGCCGCCGCCAGCAGCTTGCCCTCCAGGGCGATGTTGACCACGCCGGAGCGCTCGCAGAACATGCCGGCCATGGCCGCCAGGATCAGCGGTGGCGCGGTGCGGATGGTGGCATCCAGCATCAGGATCAGAATTTCGAACATGATCAGGCCCCCTTGACTTGCGCAGAGCGGTTGGCAAACGCCAGATAGAGCTGCTCGATGCGCGGACGCATCATGTGCTCAAGGGCGCCACAGAACAGGATCACCAGACCCTGCAACACCACCACTATGTTGCGGTCCACCCCGAACTCGAAGCTCAGCTCGGCGCCGCCCTGATAGAGGAAGCCGAACAGCAGGCTGGCGATGATGACGCCGACCGGGTGGTTGCGCCCCATCAGCGCCACCGCGATGCCGGTGAAGCCAAAGCCTTCCACGAAGTTGAGCTTGATCTGGTGCAGTTCACCCTGCAGCACGTTGAGGGCGAAGAAGCCCGACAGCATGCCGGAGATGACCATGGCCAGGATCACCACCTTGGGATAGGAGATGCCGGCATAGGCGGACGCACTCTGGCTGGCGCCGACCGAGCGGATCTCGTAGCCCCAGCGGGTATGCCAGATGAAGACCCACACCAGGGCCGCGCAGAGCAGTGCCCAGAAGAAGCTGATGTTGAGCGGGCTGTTCGACATCTCCATGCCGAATGCCCCCGCCAGTTCGCTCATCTTCGGCAGCCAGCTCGCCTCGGCAAACACCTTGCTCTCGGTGGCCATGGAGCCCGCCGGCTTGAACACCTCGACCAGCAGGTAGGCCATCAGGGAGGCGGCGATGAAGTTGAACATGATGGTGGTGATGACGATGTGGCTGCCGCGCTTGGCTTGCAGCCAGGCAGGGATGAAGGCCCAGGCCGCGCCGAACAGGCCGCCGGCGATGATGGCCAGCGGCAGCAGCAGGGCGAACGGCAGGGAATCACCCAGCAGCAGACAGACCAGACCGACGCCGAGGCCGCCGATATAGGCCTGCCCCTCGCCACCGATGTTGAACAGACCGGCGTGGAAGGCCACCGCCACCGACAGACCGGTAAAGATGAAGCCGGTCGCGTAGTAGAGGGTGAAACCGACCCCTTCACCGGTGCCGAAGGCGCCGTACCACATGATCTCGGCGGCATCGACCGGGTTGATGTCGAGGTAGTAGAACAGGATGGCCGACACCAGGAAGGCCAGCAGGATGTTGACCGCGGGCAGTACGCCCACGGAGATCCAGGCAGGGATACGTGCTTGGCTCATGGGCGAGCCTCCTTGGCAATCTGGCCGGTGACGGGGGTATTGACCATCAGCAGGCCGAATCCGTTACAAGTGGCTGTGAGCTTCATGATGTGGCTCCTTGTGATTGGCTTGCCGCCACCTCGTCAGGAACTATGTTTGCCATCATCAGACCGATAGTGCGCTCATCCGCCTTGGCGGCATCCAGCTCACCGACGATGCGACCGTCGGCGATGACCAGAATGCGGTCAGAGAGGCTCATGATCTCGTCCAGTTCCACCGATACCAGCAGCACGGCTTTGCCCTTGTCGCGCATGGCAATAATCTGCTGGTGGATGTACTCGATGGCGCCGATGTCGACCCCGCGGGTCGGCTGGCCGATCAGCAGCACGTCCGGGTCCTGCTCCACTTCCCGGGCGATCACCAGCTTCTGCTGGTTGCCGCCGGAGAAGTTGGCGGTCTTGTGCTCGGGATGGGGCGGGCGCACGTCCCACTTGTCCATCTTGGCCTGGCAATCCTGCAGGATCGCCTCTTTGTTCTGCAACCAGCCCTTGTTGTACTGGGGACGGCGGTGATAGCCGAGGATGAAGGCCTCTTTCGCCTCGAAGCGGTTGATGAGACCCATCTTGTGTCTGTCTTCCGGCACGTGGCCGAGACCGAAGTTGCGTACCCGCTCCGGGTCGGCCGGGTGGCTCACACTCACTTCGTGGGCCTGACCGCCACCGGTGATGGTGAAGCTGCCCTTGCTCGGCTTGAGGATGCCGCCGAGCAGGCTGAGCAGCTCGGACTGGCCGTTGCCGGAGACGCCGGCGATGCCGACCACTTCACCGGCCCGCACCTCGAAGCTGACGGATTTGACCCGCTCCACCCTGGCGTCGTCCACATAGCTGAGGCCATCGACCTTGAGCTTGGCGTCGCCCGGCTGGGTCGGCCCCTTGTCGACCTTGAGGCGCACCTTGCGGCCCACCATCAGTTCGGCCAGCTGCTCCTTGTCGGTATCCTTGGTGGCGACGTGGGCCACCATTTCACCCCGGCGCATGATGGAGACCTGATCGGTGATGGCCAGGATCTCGCGCAGCTTGTGGGTGATGAGGATGATGGTGGCGCCCTGATCGCGCAGCTTCTTGAGCACCTCGAACAGGTGATCCGCCTCTTGCGGGGTCAGTACCCCGGTCGGCTCGTCCAGGATCAGGATGCGGGCGCCGCGATAGAGCGCCTTGAGGATCTCGACCCGCTGTTGCAGGCCTACCGGCAGATCCTCGACCTTCTCGTGCAGCGGCACTTCGAGACCATAGTCCCGTGCCAGCTCGCCCAGCAGTTTTTCGGCCGCCGCCAGGCTCTTGCCCAGGTGCCAGCCGTTTTCCGCGCCGAGAATCACGTTTTCTAACACTGTAAAATTGTTAACCAGCATAAAGTGCTGGTGCACCATGCCCACGCCTGCGGCAATCGCATCTTGTGAGCCATGGGGTTTGAACGGGTTGCCGTCGATGAACATCTCGCCTTTGTCGGCGTGGTAGAAACCGTAGATGATGCTCATCAGGGTCGACTTGCCGGCGCCATTTTCGCCGACGATACCGTGAATGCTGCCTTTACGAACCTTAAGGTCGATCTGCTTGTTGGCGTACACTTCGCCAAACCGCTTATCGATACCCCTTAATTCGATGGCATAGCGATCTGTCTGGTCCATGATGCAGTCCTTGCGGGTCATGAAAAGAGACTAAAAACCGGCCCGTGCGGGCCGGTCGTTGGGTTGAGAGTAGTAGCGGTTACTCAGTATTTGCAGGTGCTGTCGCTCATGTAGTCGTGCACCTTGACCTTGCCGGAGATGATTTCGGCCTTGATGGCGTCCACCTTGGCTTTCATCTCGGGGGTGATCAGCTTCTCGTTGTCTTTGTCGAGTGCCCAATCCACACCACCCTCGGCCAGGCCCAGGTTCTTGATACCCGGTTTCCAGGTGCCCTTGGCGGCGTCATCCCAGGTCTGGTAGGCGGCCAGGCCAACCGACTTGACCATGGAGGTCAGCATGGTGCCCGGTTGCAGGTGGTTCTGGTTGGAATCTACGCCGATGGCCAGCTTGCCTTCGTCCTTGGCGGCCTGGTAAACACCGATGCCGGTACCGCCGGCGGCGGCATAGACTACGTCGGCGCCCTTGGCGAACTGGGACTTGGCCAGTTCAGCACCCTTGGCCGGGTCAGCAAACGCCGCCGGGGTGGAGCCGGTCATGTTCTGGAACACTTCGATCTTCGGATTGACGTACTTGGCACCCTGCTCGTAGCCGCACTCGAACTTGCGGATCAGCGGGATGTCCATGCCGCCCACGAAGCCGACCTTGCCGGTCTTGGAGGCGATGGCAGCCAGCGCGCCCACCAGGAAGGAACCTTCATGCTCCTTGAAGATGACGGACTGGACGTTCGGCTTGTCGACCACCATGTCGATGATGGTGAACTGGGTTTTCGGGAACTCGGTCGCTACTTTCTCTACCGCGGAACCCATGTTGAAGCCGACGGCAACGATCGGGCCGTTGCCACGGCTGGCCAGACGACGCAGGCCCTGCTCACGCTGGGCTTCGTTCTGGGGTTCGAACTCCTTGACCTTGACGCCTTTGTCTTTGTTGTAGACTTCGACGCCATTGCGGAACACGGCTTCGTTGAACGATTTGTCGAATTTGCCTGCGGTGTCGTAGATGACGGCGGGCTGGGAGGCTGCCTGGGCAGACAGGGCAGCGAGAGTGAGGGCGGCAACGGTGGCCAGCTTGAGCACTTTAGTCACGATCGTATCCTTGATTGTTATGTGAGGGTCCACAACCTGCCGGGGCAGGCCATAAAGCACGCTGGCTAACTGTAAGTGAGCCACGGTGTGGGTCAAGGAGATCATAAAGGAAAAACGTTTGCGTTAACGGTTTGAAATATAAGCAAATCGCTTTATAAGTGGTTGTTTTGATGCCTGTTTTCAGATTTAAATTCTGTGAATAATTAGCTCCAAATGACATTTCTGTTTGTATTCATAAGGTTATAAGCAAGCGTTTTCACATGATGACCAATATTTGAGATTCCATTGGCGCCATTTGATGGTTTGGTATCAGTATCTTTCGTTATTAGCACTAGTTGGAGAGTACCCCAGATAGTGGATTTGCCGGCGAGAGTGAACGAGCTCATATAGCTGCACATTACCGCTTTTCATATGAGTACTCTTGTGTATTATGCGACTCGACTGCCCTCCTGGATGGGGGCGTGTTTTTTCACTTATTCGAGCGATAAAAAATGAAAAAAAATGTGCTGAGTGCAGCAGTGGCTTGCGTATTGTCAGGTGTCATGTTGACCGCTTGTGGAGGTGGCGGCGACGAAGGTGGCAACGGTGGCAACAGCGGTGGTGGCACCGACACCGGCAGCAAGCCCCTGCACACAGCAATTTTCCTCGATGCCGCCGTTGCTGGCCTCAACTACCGGTGCGCCAATTACAGCAGCATCACCAACGCCAATGGTGAGTTTCTGTTCAATGATGGCGACAGCTGTTCCTTCACTCTGGGCAACCAACTGTTGGGTTCGGTGACGCTCAAGGCTGGTAGCTCTTTGGTCACTCCCTATACCTTGGCGGGTGATGACAAGAACAAGGCGATCCGCATCGCAGCCCTGTTGCAAACTCTCGACAGTGATAACAACCCGGAAAATGGCATTACCCTCGACAAGGCACAGGTCGCACAACTGGGGATCATCGAATTAGGTAGCGATGACGCCTTTAACACCTCACTGGTCGAGGCCCTGAAAACGGCAGGCCTGACCAAGGATGTCGTCTCCCTGGCCGCAGCGAAAGACCATCTCTCTGCCACTCTGGCGGGTGTCAATGGCCGCTCTGTCGCGGTCGACAAGGTGCTATCGGATTTACAAGCGCTGACCGATCTGAAAACCCTTAACGTTGAAGAGAAACTCAAGGAGTACAAAGACACTCTGCTGGCTGAAACCACAGATAATGGCAAGATTGACCGCCAGATCGTGCTGGCCACGCTGGCCATGCTCGAAGTAACCAACGACCCCATTGTTGCAGAACGCCTGGGCTTTACCTCCTCTGAAATGGGCGTGAATTACAGCACCAACCTGGCCAAAGTGATCGATGTCATCATCCACACCCCCTATTCCGCCTCCGTTATCCTCAAGGGTGACAAGGGGTATACCCGCGACGTAGCCAAGCTAATGGGGACCTATGCCGATAGCATGGACAAGGTCGCCGCCACCCTGGCCGATATTCAGGACCCGGGTTACAGCGCTACCTATGGTGATGACAAGTCTGTCACTCTCAACTTCGACGGCGCCAAGGCACTGCGCGCCTCAGCCATCGCGATGGCATCGGCACTCAATATTGCCGCATCATACCAATATGGCCCGGACAAAGCCTATTCTGTCCAGGAAGAAGAGGTGACCTTGCCTCGCATGCTCATCACTTACTCTTGGGATGGGCAACAGCAAAACACCATCTATGGTGAGAATGCCAGCACCTTCAAGACCCAGTTCAGCCCGGTGGATATCGAGCCGGATAGCCTGATGAGTCACCCCGATTTCTTCCGCCTGACTGACGAGGCCAAGATGCACTTGGGCAAGGCCAAAGCTCAGCTGAAGCAAGCGGTAGACATTGCGCTGACCATCGATCAGAGCAAGCTGGACGACTCTTTGACCGAAGAGGATATCGCCGCCAACACCAAATTCCTGACCCAGCTGGCGAACCATTTCTTGGGCAAGGAGCCTACTGTCGAGTGGACAAATCGCAAGATCAAGTACGTCAATACCGGCATGAATTGGGAGCCCAAAGAGGTGGGCGTCAAGTTCAACATCAACGTCATCCCGTTCTTTGACGAGATGCTGGATCGCAGCGATATGACCATCAAGGTATCTGGCAACTGTGCTGTGGGTATTCGGGATGCCGAACTCTCCAAGGCAATGGGAGAACCCATGTGCCTGATCTCGAGTGACGAGTTCAAGGCGCTTCTTGCCCAAAACGATTACGATGCACTCAAGTACATCGGCTGGATACAGGAAGATCAATACAGCCACACTAGTATCTATGCCAAGGGAGTGGGCTATGATTGGTCAACCCAAATGACACCGGTGGCCGGGTCGACCTTCGACAAGGTCTTCGTATCTTGTACCGATCTGGATGGCAACAAGGTCAGCTGTGCTGATCAGCTGTAAACAATGCAGAGCGCTCCTGTTGGGAGCGCTCTTTTTGCTGATGCCGGCGGCGCAAGCTGCCGGCATGTTGGCACGCTACAACGACTATCGGGAGCGTGTCTTCGATAGTCAGGGCCAGTTGCAATATCAATTGAACACCCGTGAATACTTGCAGCGGATGCCCAGCGGGCGTCCGTCATTGTCCAGTCTCTTTGCGTTGCGCGAAATACAACGGGAGTCACTGGAGTTGAAACAAGGCACCTTGATGGTGGATGCCGTCATAGTGCACTTCCAGCATGGGTATTATCAGGACGGCATGCTCATGATGGGTAGCACGGAAGTGACGCTGCCTGAAGGCCGTTTGCGAGCCGCCTCCCTTCGTTTTGATCCTGTTCATCAGGTGCTGGATGCACCACGCGCCATGTTATTGAGCTTTTCTGGTGATGTGTTGGGCCAATATCGGAACTATCACCGCCCCCTTCGTTGATCCTGCTGGTTGGTCTCTGGCCACTCAGGTCGTATAATCCCCGCCTGTATAAATAAACAGGAGTGGTGATGGACGTTTCAACCCTGCTCGACGGGCTCAACGACAAGCAAAGAGATGCCGTTGCGGCCCCCCGTTGCAACCTGCTGGTGCTGGCCGGTGCCGGTTCGGGCAAGACCCGGGTGCTGGTGCACCGTATCGCCTGGCTGATGCAGGTGGAACGCTGTTCACCCTTCTCCATCATCGCGGTGACCTTTACCAACAAGGCGGCGGCCGAGATGCGTGGCCGGGTCGAAAAAGTGATCGGTGACGGCGTGCGCGGCATGTGGATCGGCACCTTCCACGGCATCGCCCACCGATTGCTGCGGGCCCACCATCTGGATGCGGGGCTGCCGCAGGATTTCCAGATCCTCGATTCCGACGACCAGTACCGCCTCATTCGCCGGGTGCTCAAAGCGCTCAACCTCGACGAGAAGCACTGGGCCCCGCGCGCCGTGATGGGCTACATCAACGGCAAGAAGGACGAGGGGCTGCGCCCCGGCGACATCGACCTCTACGGCGACCCCGTCACCCGCACCTATCAGCAGATCTACAAGACCTATCAGGAGACCTGCGATCGCTCCGGGCTGGTGGATTTTGCCGAACTCTTGCTGCGCGCCCACGAGCTGTGGCTGAACAAGCCCCACATCCTCGAGCACTACCGCGATCGCTTCCAGAACATCCTGGTGGACGAGTTCCAGGACACCAACGGCATCCAGTACGCCTGGCTGCGGATGCTGGCGGGCGACACCGGCAAGGTGATGATCGTCGGCGACGATGACCAGTCCATCTACGGCTGGCGCGGCGCCAAGATCGAGAACATCCAGCGCTTCCTGACCGACTATCAGGGCGCCGAGACCATTCGCCTCGAGCAGAACTACCGCTCCACCGCCAATATCCTCAAAGCGGCCAACTGCGTCATCGCCAACAACGCCGAGCGCCTGGGCAAGGAGCTGTGGACCGAAGGGGCCGAGGGCGAGCCGATTTCGCTGTACGCCGCCTTCAATGAGGTGGACGAGGCCCGCTTCGTGGTTGGCCGCCTCAAGGACTGGAAAGAGAAAGGTGGCTTGCTCGCCGACTGCGCCATCCTCTATCGCTCCAACGCCCAGTCGCGGGTGCTGGAAGAGGCGCTGATGCAGGACGCCATGCCTTATCGCATCTACGGCGGCCTGCGCTTCTTCGAGCGGCAAGAGATCAAAGACGCCATGGCCTACCTGCGTCTCATCAACAACCGTGGCGACGACGCCAGCCTCGAGCGGGTGGTCAACACCCCGACCCGCGGCATCGGCGATCGCACCCTGGAGATCTTGCGCAACAACGCCCGGGATCAGGGCCAGAACCTGTGGCAGTCGGCCAAGACCCTGCTCAATGACAAGGTGCTGACTGGCCGTGCCGGCAACGCGGTGCGCGGCTTTGTGGAGCTGATCGACGCGCTGGAGGAGCAGGTCTCCATGCTGCCGCTGCACCAGCAGGCGGATATCGCCATCCAGAACTCTGGCCTCAAGGCCATGTATCTGGCGGAAAAAGGCGAGAAATCCCAGGCGCGGGTAGAGAACCTGGACGAACTGGTCACCGCCTGCCGCCAGTACCAGCGCCCGGACGAGCTGGAGGATATGAGCGATCTCTCCGCCTTCCTCGCCCACGCGGCGCTGGAATCCGGCGAGAATCAGGCCGACGAATATGCCGATGCAGTGCAGCTGATGACATTGCACAGCGCCAAGGGGCTGGAGTTCCCGCTGGTGCTGCTGGTCGGCGTGGAGGAGGGTATGTTCCCCAGCCAGCAATCGACAGAAGAGTCGGGCCGCCTCGAAGAGGAGCGGCGTCTCTGTTACGTCGGCATGACCCGCGCCATGGAGAAGCTCTACATCTGTTATGCCGAGAGCCGCCGCATCTACGGCCGCGAGATGTTCCACAAGCCGAGCCGCTTTATCCGCGAGATGCCCGCCGAGTGTCTGGAAGAGATCCGGCTGCGCACTCAGGTCAGCCGCCCCACCCAGTACGGCCGCTTTAGCCAGAACGAGGTGCAGCAGAGCTTCGACGCCAGCGGCATCAAGCTCGGCCAGCGGGTGCTCCATCCGAAATTCGGGGAAGGTATCGTGCTCAACTTCGAAGGGGTCGGCCAGCAGAGTCGGGTACAGATCCAGTTCGACGACGTCGGTGCGAAGTGGCTGGTGACTGCTTACGCGAGATTGGAGGCGCTCTAATCCCCTCACCCTGACCCTCTCCCAACGGGAGAGGGGATCATCCCCGCGATAGTCTTTGCCTCTTTCTCCCATTGCGGGAGAGGTGCTTGTTCCCGTGATCGTCTTTGATCCCTTCTCCCCTTGCGGGAGAAGGGTTGGGGATGAGGGGTTCGTAAATGGCTTTGGATCTTGGCACGGCTGGCGCCGTGCAGGATGCGAGTGCTGGGTCCTCGACAGGATTTCGCCCGCCCTTCGGGCTGGGGCGAGTGACTTTGGAAAGACCCAAAGTCACCAAAGGTCTTCTCCCCCGCCAATCCGCTGGCTTCGCCAGTCCCCTCCGCTCAGAGCCAACGTCGGACGGGTCGCCGCAGACGGCACTTTGGCCTGCGCCATCCATGGCTTCGGCCAAAGCCCGCTTCGAACATCCCTGTTCTCGCGCCAAATCAGGGTCGAGCTGTGCTCGCCCTGACCCGATTTGGCCCCTGTCCGCTGCGGCTACGCCATCATCCCTGATGGCGTCCCTGACGTTGTTTCTGATCCTCGGTGGATTGGAGGGGGAGCAATACCGTGCCTGTCTTTGACTTGAAGGTATCCAGTACAGCCGCTTTAGTCAGAATGAGGTGCAACAGAGCAGGATGCAGATCCAGTTCGGCAATGTTTGGTTATCGCTTACGCCAGATTGGAGGCGCTCTGATTTTTCCCGCCTTTTGATGCAATCAACCCGGCTTAGGCCGAGCTGATTTTTATTTTCGCAAGCACTGGAAGAATGTTCATCGCGTGTCAGGACCGATATCATCATCCCCCTGCGATAAGGAGTGATGATCCATATTTAAACGTAAGAAGTCATTTAAGAATGATACCATCGTATTATTTTCTCTATCAGCATAGATGGTACTGTTATCAGTGAATCCAGAGATTATAGATAACTGTTCAGCCATATTTTCAACCGTTTGTTGAATATTGGACATAACGGTATCATTCACATCGCATCTCAAAAGAGAAAATAATTCAAAACTATATTTTTCAGCCTCATCCAAGTTGTCAAGTCTGACATACATGGCTCTAATGTAGCTTTTGTAATCAGTATGCTCGACGCTGGCCGCTGATTCAATCTTCTCAATATGTTCTGCAAGAATAGGAGCCAGATAGTCATTGAATTTATTAGGAAGCCCGGTTCTATAGTATCGATTTGCTCTCCATACTGGAATAGTCATGCTATATTCTTTTGATAAATCAAAGACACTAAAACTTGCATGTGACTCAATGATAGATAACAGCTCATCCTTAGCTACAGTTACAATGTATTCTGAGCTGGCTTCATACCATTGTTCTCCATGTTGAAACTGAAGTTTTCTAGAGCTAATAGCAAACATATTAGCGTGAAAAACTTGTTTCGGTTTGATCGGTTTGCAAACAAGCAGTTCAATTGCACTTTCCAAGTCATCATTGTAGGCAGCAATATCACAATTCTGGGACAGAACGAGAAAGATAGTTGAGTCACTAATTTTCGACTCAATACCACGATGCTTAAATTTTGAGAATGAGTCAGTCCAAGCAATTCTCACCTCTTTTCCTATAAGAGATGCATGAAAACATGTTGCCTGTTTTATTCCGTGTTCAAAGAGTAACTTTTGACCATTCGAATACATGTAGTCATTCCTTTACACAGATCTTGTTAGATTGAACAACGTAGTTTCATCCTTTGAATGAGATGCAGGGATTTTATTCATCTTATCAGCAAGTAGCTGCGAATGATGGAGTATTTTACTAGTATCCAACGTCTCAGAAGTTAACAAATCCAGCAATGAACTACCTTCAATAGTAAAGTTCTTGGACATGGCTCCAGGGCTATGGGGAAGCAACGGTGAAATCGCCTTGATAATCTCATGTAAAGCAATCACCCTATCTCTGGTGCTAGACTTCATTGATTGAGATATTTCAGCCTCGGTTGCATATGAATGTAATGTCTGTCTTGTCACTCCAAAGATTGAGGCGATATCCTTATTTGGTAAACCCAAGGATACTTTTACAAAAGAAATAATATCTGAAATTCCCAGCAATTGTTTTTCTTTGCTGGGTTTTGTTCCATGAAAATTATAAGACGCCCAACGACCATTATCATAATTAGATGAGTTTTGATCGTGAAGAACATCATAAGTAGTAGGGTGTGAAATAACCCCGGCATGAGTCTGAAACATGACTGCCCCAGCCATAATTACCGCGCTAGCAGGGGAGTTTTTGATAGCAGAAGCACTATTCCACATTGACAATCTCCTCACCCCAAGTATCCCTTGCCTTTTCTGAAATAACGTTCCAGAAAACATCGCTTGCATGTTGATATAACTCATTTGCAGCTGATTCTATCAGGGTTATTGAAAATTTTGGGCTTCCGACAAAATTATGTGAGTGATCGACATCTAATAGACCATATGTCTCAGAAGAAACAACTAGCCACTCTGATTGGCCATTAATTATTAACCCACAATTAGGATCAGGTTCAACAAGATTGTCAGGTAATATCTTGTATACTCTACCCCCATTGCATCGTAGCTCTTCGAAATTAACAACAAGAACTTGTCCGGGTTTAGTTTCGATAACTTTTAACGTAGCACCTTGCACATGGTGGGTTAGAGGGCCAACCATGTCGAGTGAAGGTGGTAACACTTCGGAACTAACAAACTCTTTTAAAGTGCATCCACCGGTAGGTGCAATAACATCAACATATCTCAAGCCAACACTTTTCAGGAGTGTCGAATTTAACCCACTAAATATGTCTAAACATCCATTTAAGACGCGATGGAATTTATCATAAAAGTCTTTGAAACCTTGATAGTTTGTTGTTTTAAGCACAATGGAGTCGTTAAGAATCTCAACAATATCTTGTTCACCAGCAGCCCGGAAGAGAACCCTCTTTCTTTGAACTTGATTTTGCACCATTTGCTGTCTGACCGGGTCAAAACCAACATCAACGATGTTAGCTTCACTTTCGATCTTTTCTTGGAATCCTTCGCTAATCATCCTTTCATGCAGAGCCTTCATCAGCTCATTACTGATAGGATTTAGACTTGGCGCCTCACTAAAACGCAGGTGTAAAACTGCATGCACTAGAGGGGCGTGTTTCAAAATTCTTTTGCTCATCAATGGCAACCTTACTGTTCATGCTTTACTTCATTTTACACATTTTTTTACATCAGACAGCTTACTTTCCTCAAAATCAGAAGTATCAATCGTTAACTGAGTCGCAAAAAAGAAATCTAGGCGCCAACCTTTCTGACGGGGCCGTAGGTTCAATAATGACTGTGCTAATCGAACCTACAACCCCTTATGTTGTGTCATTCCCGTCATCTCATATCGGCCATTGTCTTCCAGAGCCCCGCTGACGACTAAACGCAACTCTGGCTCGGACCCCCGTGACAGGCACCAACAAGAGGTTGGCCGACTTCAATTGCGGCTGCACCTTGCTTTAACCCCACCGCCAGCCAAGGCATACTGCTCCATCATCAAATGGGAGTCATTGATGTCTAAGTGGATGCTGGCGCAACGTAGGCCAGAGACTTAGGTTCGATTACACCTCGCTGATCGAACCTGCACGGGCTGACAGGGAGAATGGCCACTTACCGTCTGATATCAAACATGGCCGTCAGTTATTTGAGTGCGCTTTTACGTCAGGGTGTTGCAGGCTTGTCAGCGCACTCTGGACGGTCTGGAACAAGCTGATCAGGCGCGATCGATAGGTGTGGTGGATCAGCACCGTCTGTTGCCCATGGGCGGCGATGGCGGCGCGCTCTTCCTCGTGGCTCAGGTAATAGCGACAGATCTCCAGCAGGTCCTGCTTATCGCGGAAGATCACCAGATCCTTGCCCGGGGTGAAGAGATGATGCAGATCCTCCTTGTCGTTGGTCACCATGAATCCACCGGCGCCAAGAATATCAAACACCCGCATGGGGAGCCCCGACTCGACGAAACTGCGCACCAGATTCAGGTTGATCCTGCTGCGTTGAAACAGGCGTGGCATCGCTTGGTAATGTTCTGCGTATCCGCAATAGGTCTCTGTGTGTGTCGCCCATTCCGGGTTTCCATACACGGCGACCCGCTCAAACCGGGCCGCCAGAGCCTGGATGCAGGACACCCTTTCCCGATAGGAGTGTTCGCGGCCCAGCAGATAGGCCAGTTTTTCATATTCACTCAGGTAGGCTAGCCCGCTCAGCGGATACACCTCTTTCACAAGCCGTATATGAGATTCCGTGAGTTGTGCGGTCAGGGGCTGCCCCTCAAGGTGCGCATCGAGGTGCCCAATCAACGCTTCCAGCGTTTGCAGTGGTCCGGGGGCCAGCCGTGGTTTGATGTGGGTCTGGTATTCCGGCGGGGTCAGGTTGGCGATGAGGGAAATATCGTGGTCATAGCCCGGCTCGGCTGACGGTTGGCGCTGCTCGTTGACGGCGACCGGCAGGTAGTAGACGTTGCCATTGCTCCGCTCCTTGAGCCTGCTTGCTACGGCAAGGTCGTAGACAAACGTGAAGGAAAAGGGGTTGGAGATGGCCTCATGATGCATGCCATAGCAAGGCGTATCGACCACCCACGCAATGTAGGGCTTGCGCAACGCTTCGGCCGCTTGAGAGAGGAGGGGGTTGAAGTTGATGCTGAAGAGGTAATCAAAATTGAGAAACGGCAGCTTGGTAAACACCTCGGCAGAATAGGCGATGCGTATCACGTTAAACCCCAGCGCCTGGAGCGTGTCCATGCAGTCTCTCGCTATGGTGACATGCTCAAAGCAGAGAACGGTTGCAGCCTGATCCTTCATGTTTTCTCCCCATTATCCCGTGTGTGTCTCGTCAAGGAGAGGGCACTGCAAGCGCTTGAAGACTCCTGCCCGGTGACAACCTTGAGGCCCTGTGCCCTCGTAAAGCTCTGATGAGTGTTTTGCGACCCATATCATGGGTGGCGCCTGTTGTTGGCCCTCGCCTCTTGGCTTGTCAGGACAGAGAGGTGACCAAGGCGACGTTGTTTGAAGTGGTCTCAATTGTGCCTTTATAACGCAGGGTTAAGTCTCGGGTGAAGCTATTTGACCAACAGTCACCCAAGTAGGTGCCAACGAATGGCAGATCTTCAGATGCGGGCACTCACCTTGCTTCCCATAAGCTCGGGCCTGCTAACGCTTTATGACGCTTCGCTAATCGAGTCAGTGCAATGGGAGGGTGGGTAAAACAGAGAGGAGAAATCAGAAACCCGGCCACTGACGGGGCGTGGTGGCCGGGTGAATTGTAAAGAGTAGGGTGACAGAGAACGCGGGGTATCAGCCTAGTCTAATCAACTCGATGGGGGCGTACTGCTCCCGGGAGTTGGCCAGCAGCACGCACTTCTCATGCTCGGCCTGATAGGGGGTCAGGTTGTCGGTGTGGGCCTCTTTCAGAAAGTCGACGGCGCCGGTGGCGGCGATCATCACGCGCTGACCCGCTGTGAGCGCATTGCGGTTTCGGTCATAGATTTTCATGGCACTCTCCTTTTGTGGGGCCCGGCGGTATGCCCGGGCTGCGCGAATCAGCCTACACCCCTGCCAAAGTGTGATAAATGTCACAGATCAAAAATGAGCCAAAGAGGGACTCGGTGCGTCGGCAAGGGCGAGCGGGCTTGCCGCGCGGGGTCGTCCAATCCTGTCGCTGGGAAGGCAGGTGGATTCTGCTTTTTGCGGGGGCGGGCTCGAACAAACGGGGGGATACGCTATAGTGGATGCCGCTCGTACAACTGCCTTCAACCAACCGAGAGCGCATTATGAATCGTGATATCGTCGCCCAGTTTATCAAGATGCTGACCAACCTCGACCAGTGCCTGGCCAAGGCCGAGGCCCACGCCGCCGCCAAGAAATTCAATGTGGAGAACTTCTTCGGCGATCGGCTGATCGTCGACATGCTGCCATTCAGCAAGCAGGTGCTGATCTGCTGCGACAGTGCCCGCGCCGTGGTGGCCACCGCCAGCCTGAGCGAGCCGCCGGTGCTGGGGGATGACCCCAAGACCATGGCGGATCTGCGCGCCCACGTGGCCAAGACCCTCACCTATCTGCAGAGCAAGCTGGATGCCGATTTCAGCCAGTATGCGAGCGGCCACTACTACCCCTACTGGGCCGGTGGCAAGGGGATGGACGGCTACACCTGCGTGCACGAGTACGGCATCCCCAACTTCTACTTCCACCTCACCATGACCTATGCCCTGCTGCGCAAGGCCGGGGTCGAGCTTGGCAAGGGGGATTACCTGGGCGCCATCAACCTGCAATAAGCGCTCCGCGTCATCCGGGCTTTGGCCCCGCATAAAAAGAGCCTGCCACTGTGGCAGGCTCTGTCGTTTTCGGGGTCACCGCAGGTGGGTTACTGCGCCGGGATTTCGGGCTCCACCAGGGCGGCCAGCTGGGCCAGCGACTCCTGCCAGCCGAGATAGCACATCTCCACCGGGATCACCTCGGGGATCCCCTCCTGCACGATGGCGAGCTCGGTGCCGCACACCACCCCGGTCAGGATCACGGTCACGTGCATCACACCCGGCAGGTTGGGATCGTCGAACCGGTCGGTGTAGCGGATGCGCTTGCCCGGTTCGAGCTCCAGGTATTCGCCGCCAAAGGCGTGGCTGTTGCCGTTGCCAAAATGGGTGAACGCCATCCGGAAGTGGCCGCCGACCTGCGCCTCCAGCTGCTCCACCCGGCAGGTGAAGCCATAGGGCGGCAGCCACTTGGCCAGCGCATCGGCCTCGATAAAGGCCCGGTAGATCCGCATCGGCGGTGCCTTGAGCACCCGGTGCAGCCGCACTGTTCCTGTCCTCATCTCTCTGTTCCTCGTTGCCTTGGGTCCATCAAGGATAGTCGGTTGCGTCCGTTTGCCGACGGCTGGCCGGCTGCGGGCCCTAGAAGGGGCCGTTGCGCTCGCGCAGCTGGTCGGGCAGGCCGTCGTGATCCCCAAGCTCGCGCTCGGGCACCGCATCCCAGTGCCGCGCGCCGATGAAGCGGTTGCGCTCGGGGTGCACGGCATAGTGGATGTGGTTGTCCGCCCGATCGGTGTCGCCCACGCAGAGCAGTCGCACCGGCTGATCGGTATTGTTGATGAAGGTGTGGGCCAGCCCGTCACCGGCCTTGAAGCCGACCGAGTCACCGGGCTGTAGCCGATGCAGCACGCCATCGAGCCAGACGTCCGGGGTGCCCTCCAGCACATGGACGAACTCGTCCTCGGTCTCCTCGGCGTGGGGCCAGCTGGTGCGCCGGCCCGGCGGCAGCAGCTCGTGGTGAATGCCGAGGCGGGCAAAGCCGTAGTGCCTGCCGAGGGCGCTGCCCAGGGAGAGTGGCTCCTCGCTGCCGGAGTAGCGGCCGGGCTCGGGCTCCTGCAGTTCGCGCCAGTGCTTGATGCTGGGGTGACGGTTCATGACGGCTCCTTGTCGAATGAAAGGGGAAACAAGCGGCCCCGTGCGGGCGCACGGGGCCGGGATGGGCGTCTTGCGCCCGGGAGGCGGCGAGCCGGACTAGCGGCCCAGGTTGTCGGCCAGCTGCTTGGCGCGGCCGGCGGCCCACTGGTCGATCATCTTCTCCATCTCGCTGGCGGTGATGGGGCTGTCCTTGTGGGTGGTGTCCGGGCTCTCGCGCGCATCCATCACCCGCACCAGCAGCTTGCCGTTCTGGGAGTCGAGTAGTTGGGCCATGCTGCCCACCTTGAGCAGATAGGGCTCCTTGCCGATCACCTCGCGGGTGACGTTGATGGCGATCTTGGCGGGCAGCAGATCCCGCAGCTTGGGGTCGGGCCGGGTCAGGTCGAAGTTGGTGATGGCAGCCTGCACCCGCATCACGCCGGGGCCGGGGGCGGTGGCAATCTTGACGCCGTGGCTCATCAGCTCGCGCTGGAAGGTGGCGTGGTAGTAGCGGCCGATTTCGTTCTGTTCGTTGGCGGTCAGCAGGTACCACTGGCCGTTCTCCTGGCGGATGAACTGCAAGGGATCGAGCAGCACCTGATGGTACTGGCGCAGATCCACGCCGGGCTCCTTGTAGATGCGCTGGTTGGGGTTGCTTTCGCTCTGCTGGAAGGCGGTCAGCGGAATCGCCTGCAGGCTGTGGGATACCTGGTTCTTCACCGCGCAGCC
Source organism: Aeromonas sp. QDB54 (assembly GCF_027707385.1). Classification (NCBI taxonomy): domain Bacteria; kingdom Pseudomonadati; phylum Pseudomonadota; class Gammaproteobacteria; order Aeromonadales; family Aeromonadaceae; genus Aeromonas; species Aeromonas sp. QDB54. The sequence goes on from NZ_JAPCIT010000016.1 coordinate 34,595, forward strand.
ACCCAGCAGAATGGCCACCATGCCCGCGATTACGGCTCTTTTCATCTTTTGCTCCTGATTGCGGCGCTTGCCCGACCCTGGCATCCGGTGCGCAGGGCATTGCAAGAGAAATAACCGATTCAAAGAGCGCCCACAAGCGAAGAGTGCAGCGGCGTTCAGGCGGGATCCAGCCCGCAGGCGGCAGCCACCCGTTGGCCGGGACATGACGCTAATACAATGATTTTGCTTCGGATAGGCAATCATTTGATCAAGGTTGCGGATATTGGCGCCGTTCGCTCATATAATCGCCGCCATGAAACTGATTCGGAAGGATTCGATGACCAGCCTGATGGCGGCCCTGTGCGGGCTGCTGCTCTCCTGCCTGGCCTGGGCGGCACCCACCCCCTTCGTCACCACGCCCCCTGACAGCACCACCACGGCACCCTCCGCCAGCATGGAGCCGCTGCTCTCCTGGTTTACCGGCGAGTTCTCCAGCCGCGAGCAGGCCAGCTACGACAACCGCTTCACCAGCGCCGAGCTGCGGCTGGTGGAGATCTGGCCCGGCTACAAGGGTTTTCGCTGGGTCTATGCCGAGCAGTTCCTGACCGAGCGGGCGGTACGCCCGTTCCGCCAGCGCATCTACCGCTTCTCGCTGGTGCCCGACGGTCGCATCCTGATGGCCGAGCTGACCATGCCGCGGGCCATCGACTTCGCCGGCGCCTGGCGCCAGCCCGAGCTGCTCGATTCCCTCACACCGCAGCAGCTCTCTTTGCGTCAGGGCTGCGAGATCTGGCTGACTCGCCAGCCGTCGGGGGAGTACGCCGGCCACAGCAAGGTGGGCAGCTGCTCCACCAATTTTGGCGGCGCCAGCACCCTGGTGCAGTACCTCTGGATCGGTCCCCACAGCGTGAGATTGCTGGACCGGGCCTACGACACCGAGGCCTATCAGCGCTGGGGCAGCCCGGGGGAGGGCTATGTCTATCTGCGCCGGGTGAAACAGCGCGGCGAGTAGGGCTACGCCCTACAGCTGGTGGCGCTGCTCGCTCAGGTAGTCGATGAGCAGCCGCAGGCGCAGTGGCAGCGGCTCCCTGGCCGGGTAGAGCAGGTTGACCGGGCGCGGGGCAGGCAGGGCATCCGCCAGGATCTCCTGCAGGGTGCCGCGTTCTAGCTCCTCGCTCAGCAGGGCGCGCGGCTGCAGCAGGATGCCGGCATGGTTGAGGGCGGCCACCTTGAGGGCGCTGCCGTGGTTGCTGATGAAGGGGCTGTCCCACAGGTGCAGCTGTTCGAGTGGAAAGGCCTCGGCCAGGCTCGACTGGCCGAGCCAGGGACTGAATCCCAGGCAGTGGTGGCGGGCCAGATCCGCCAGCGTGAGGGGAGTACCGTGGCGTTGCAGGTAGTGCGGGGATGCGCAGAACACCGAATCGGAGCTGGCCAGCGGCCGGGCGATGTAGCCGGCGTCCTTGGGCTGACCGACCCGGAAAATCAAATCAAAGCCGTCACCGATGACGTCCACCAGCCGATCCGACAGGTCCAGCTCGATGCGGATCTGCGGGTAGCGCTCCATGAAGCGGCACAGCAGCGGCGTCAGCCGGTAGCTGCCGAAGGTGACGGGGGCATTGATGCGGATCCGGCCCGCCGCCTGGCCGGTATTGGCCAGGGTGTTCTGCTCCAGCTCCCGGTAGTGTTGCAACAGGTTCTGGCAGCCGGCGAGGTACTCCTGGCCCGCCTCGGTCAGGCTCTGGCAACGGGTATTGCGATTGAGCAGGCGGGAGCCGACCCTGGCCTCCAGCCACTTGATGTACTTGCCGATCATGGCCGGCGTCATTGCGAAACGCTCCGCCACGGCGGCAAAACTGCCCGCGCGGGCAACCTCGACGAAGATCTCGATGGCCGTCAAGCGATCCACTCTAAACTCCTGGTTTATAAAGCCGAGCGCCACTATGTCTGGCTGGCGTCGCGGGTGTCAATATACTGGGCGGCAGCCAATCCACGCTGGAATCTCTCCCGATGACACTCGACTATTACGCCCTCTATCTGCTGCTCGCCATCGGCACCGTGCTGAGCCCGGGGCCCGCCGTGATCTACACCATAGGCAACACCCTGACCCGGGGCACCCGCCACGCCATCGCCGGCTTTTGCGGGGTGGCGGTGGGCATCCTGCTGGTGGCGAGCCTGGCCTCGCTGGCGGTGCTCTGGTTCACCCGCTGGCTGGCCGCGGGCCAGCAGATTCTCACCCTGGGCGGCGCCCTCTACCTGCTCTATCTGGGGCTCAACTCCTGGCGCCAACGGGCGGTGAGCCCGGTGCCGGGGGCCGGGCCGGATCGGGATTGCCGTCGCAGCTTCATCAAGGGGGCGCTCATCAGCCTGCTCAACCCCAAGGCGATCATCTTCTTCACCAGCCTGTTTCCCCAGTTCATCGACTTTCGTCACGGGGCCCTGGGCCAGTGCATGCTGCTGGCGATCACCTTCAGCGCCGTGGTGCTGGTGGTGCATGGCGGTTACTGCCTGGTGTTCCACTGGATAGGAGCGCAAGGCTATGGCGAATGCTTCGCCAGGGGGATCAACCGGCTGTCGGCGGTGATGTTCACCGGCTTCGCCCTGTTGCTGCTGTTCAAGGGGTTGAGGTAGAGAAGAATAGGGGCCGGTGGGCAGCGTGGGAGCTGCCCACCGGCTTGGAAGGGAAATCGTGACGGGATGGCGTTTAACCGCGCCATCCCGTTGTTTTATCAGAGCTTGAACAGCGGGCGCAGGCGGATGCCGATCAGGCTGCCGGCGAGGGCCATCAGCATCCAGACCCAGCCGTGCAGGCTGCCGGAGGCGGTGCCGTCGAAGAAGCCGCCGAGGTTGCAGGCGCTGTACATGGCGCCCATCCCCATCAGCAGGCCGCCGAGGATGGAGGCCAGGCTGTTGCCGAGCCGCATCGGGGCGAAGGTGCCGCCACCGCTGATGCAGCGCGCCAGCATGGCCCCCAGGATCCCCAGCCAGAACATGCCGACCATGGGGTTGATGAACAACGGTTGGGCCAGCTTGGGGTTCCCCTCGAACAGGCCGAACAGGGAGGCACCGCGCAGCGCCATGTCATAGACGGCGCCGGTGATGGTCCAGGCCGAGCCGTGCAGGGCGACCACGGACGAGTTGAGCAGAGCGATGATGATGCCGCCGGTCAGCACGGTGAAGCGGCCATCGCGCCAGAACAGGTTGCCGCCGCTGAAGAGAGGCTTGAGCTCGCCGGTACGCTTGAGTTCGCTCTTGCGAAACAGCAGGAACAGCGCGGCGACCAGCGCCAGGTTGAGCAGCATGCCGCTCCAGATATTGCCGGTCAGGTCTTTTGCCAGTACCACATGGCTGGAGAAGGTGGCCTCCAGTTCGGGGCGGAACTGGTTGCTGATGAGGGTGCCGATGCCGTAGCAGAGCAGCACCAGCCAGAAGCGGGGTTGCCCCTCGCCGCAGCAGTAAAGGGTGCCGGTGGCACAGACGCCCGCCAGCTGCATGCCGATGCCGAACAGGAAGGCGCCGACGATGAAGGGAATGCCGATGGCCATCACGTTGCCCACCATGGCATCGCCAAACAGGGCGTGGCTAAAGGAGAGGAAGCAGGTGAACAGCAGAATTTCGATGGCGATGGTGAGCAGGTGAACCCGCACGTAGTAGCTGTTGCGCTTGGTCAGCATCTCGCGCCAACCGAACACGATGCCGAAGCGGCTGAAGGAGAGGGTGAAGCCGAAGCCGAATCCGATCAGGGCCATCAGAGCCCATTTCATACCAAAGGTGTTGCCGAGCCAGAGTAACGCTCCCCCCGCGATTGCCACGATGGGGAGCGACCATTTTCGATTCATGCTGTTGTTTCCTGTGCGTCATGGATGGAAGCCGTGCATCCTATTCCCACATTGAGTCCGATTCCAGCCCGGATCGGGTGGATGGCCGGAAAATCCGGGCAAAACCCCATCCAGATCAATTCATGATGGCAGGGGAAGCGAAATGAGGATGAATCCGTTTTCGTGCGGGAAATAATGTAGCGGCAGCTCCTTGCTGGAATTAAATAGCAAAAGATGAATTTATATTTTGCGCCGCCAAATATTTCTGGGTAGAATCTTGGCGTGTTATCAACAGATGGAAGGATATTATGGAAAGCGACAGTTGTAGCCGATTGCACAGCGCGATGTGGGCTAATCAGAACTGAGGTTGATATCCCTTCTTCTCCCTCACTCTGATCGCTCAGAGTGTGGCATCTAGCGAGTCATCCCGACTCTTGCAACCCAGTCCCGCCGGGATCTGCGTTGCTCCCCGGATTGTTCCACTCACTCTGCGAGCCATGCCGCCTCGCGCCCCAGCAATTGCACGCCTTGCCACGTACGCCCTTTGTCATGGGCCCGGGGCTGCCCGTTGCGCCCGTTCACCGGATCTTTGGCGAGCAGGGACAAACAGGCCGGCGTGAAATAACAGGATGGACAGCTTGTATTGAAAACAACGTGGTTTTCGATAGGCTGTGTTGCGAATTTAAATAATGAAGGTCTCTTCTTTATATATTTGGAAATATGCGCTGGCTATTTCTCAATATATTCATGGGGTGCGGTTGATTGCTCATGTGACCGGACCATGAATCCTCCTCATTATTATTCGGCCATCATGCCGTTATTGTTGCCTGTGGTTATCCTGATCTCCTTTATCGGTCCGGTCGCCCCGTTGCGGCCCTTGCCTCCTGCCGATAACGCCGCCGCGCGGATCTGCCCGCCGGCGATGACCTGCCGTGCCCTCGATATGCCGGGGCCGGCTTGCTACCGCTCAACTCGGAGGAACCGTCATGACCGAAGAGCCCAAACCTAGACCCTCGGGGTCCACGCCTACCCACTCCTGATCCCCCTGCGGGGAACGGGATGCGGTGTCCTGACCCCTGATCCGACCCGAGCATGCCGGTGTGGTCGCGCAGACTGCTGTCTGCGGGCCCCCAGTGTGCGGCGGCTATTTGCCCGCTGCAGGGTCCATTGCATTTCACTTCAGTACTGACGCCAGGCCCGGCCCGCGACAGGGCCCGCTTGCGCGTAGAAATCAGGATAACGAGTCATGAAACAACAACATACCGCCAGCCGGCACAAGCAGCAGGGGTTCGTTGCCCCGGCCAGTGCCAGGGAGAAGCTCTCCTCCCGGGTGCTCGACGAGGCCGACAAGTCCCTCGAGTACACCCTCACCGCCGTGCGCGGCAACATCGATGGCCTCACCGCGACCGAGGCCGCCAACCGCCTGATCCAGTTTGGTCCCAACGAGGTGACCCACGACAAGCCGCCCCATGCGCTGATCCAGCTGCTGCAGGCGTTCAAGAACCCCTTCGTGATGGTGCTGATCGTGCTCGGGCTGGTCAGCTACGTGATGGACGTGCTGATGGCCGAGCCGGGCGACGAGGACTGGGTCAAGGTGATCATCCTCGGCGTCATGGTGGGCCTGAGCGGTCTGCTGCGCTTCTGGCAGGAGTACCGCTCCGCCAAGGCGGCCGAAGCGCTCAAGTCGCTGGTACGCAACACCGCCACCGTGCAGCGCCGCCCTTCGCCCGGGGTCGCCCCCCAGCGCAAGGAGGTGGCGATGACCGAGCTGGTGGCCGGTGACATAGTGCACCTGCAGGCGGGGGACATGATCCCGGCCGACATCAAGCTGATCGAATCCCGCGATCTCTTCATCAGCCAGGCGGTGCTGACCGGCGAAGCGCTGCCGGTGGAGAAGTACGACACCCTGGGCGCCGTGGCCGGCAAGTCGGCTGACGGCACAAGTGCCGGGGAGGCGGGCATGCTCGATCTGCCCAACATCTGCTTCATGGGCACCAACGTGGTGAGCGGTACCGCCCGCGCCGTGGTGGTGGCCACCGGCAGCGACACCTATTTCGGTTCGCTGGCCCGCAACGTGGTGAGCCACAAGCGCATCGAGACCAGTTTCGATCGCGGCGTGAACAGCGTCACCAAGCTGCTGATCCGCTTCATGCTGGTGATGGTGCCCATCGTCTTCATGCTGAGCGGGGTCAGCAGCGGTGACTGGATGTCGGCGCTCACCTTCGCGCTGGCGGTGGCGGTGGGGCTCACCCCCGAGATGCTGCCGATGATCGTCTCCGCCAACCTGGCGCGCGGCGCGGTGGCCATGGCCAAGCGCAAGGTGGTGGTGAAGCGGCTCAACTCGGTGCAGAACTTCGGCGCCATGGACGTGCTCTGCACCGACAAGACCGGCACCCTGACCCAGGACAAGATCATCCTCGAGCACCACTACGACGTGCGTGGCCAGCGGGACGACCGGATCCTGCAGCTGGCCTGGCTCAACAGCTTTCACCAGAGCGGCATGAAGAACCTGATGGACATCGCGGTGGTCGAGCACGCCGATGCGCTGGGGGAGAGCTGCAAGCCAGCCAACTACCGCAAGGTGGATGAGCTGCCGTTCGACTTCGTGCGCCGGCGTTTGTCGGTGATCGTGCAGGACGATCTGGGCCAGCAGCTGATGGTCTCCAAGGGGGCGGTGGAAGAGATGCTGGCCGTCTCCAGCCAGATCGCCGATGGCCAGGAGGTTAGGGAGCTGACCGACGCGGATCGCCGTGCCCTGCTGCGCCAGAGCGAGGAGTTCAACGCCGAGGGCTATCGGGTGCTGATCGTGGCGACCCGCGAGATCCCGGCAGGCGAGTGCAAGCAGAGCTATCAGACCCGTGACGAGATGCAGCTGGTGGTACGCGGTTTCCTCACCTTCTTCGATCCGCCAAAGGACTCTGCCGAGCCTGCCATCCGCGCGCTGCGCGAATACGGCGTGGCGGTCAAGGTGCTGACCGGCGACAACCCCATCATCACCAGCAAGGTGTGCCGCGATGTGGGACTGAATCCCGGTGTGCCGCTGCTCGGCAAGGATATCGAGGTGATGGACGACGTGGCGCTGTGCACCGTGGTCAAGCACACCACCATCTTCGCCAAGCTGACCCCGCTGCAGAAGTCGCGGGTGGTGAAGGCGCTGCAGGCCAACGGCAACACCGTCGGCTTCCTCGGTGACGGCATCAACGATGCGCCGGCGCTGCGGGATGCGGACGTGGGGATCTCGGTGGACAGCGGTGCCGACATCGCCAAGGAGACCGCCGACATCATACTGCTGGAGAAGAGCCTGATGGTGCTGGAGGAGGGGGTGATCAAGGGGCGCGAGACCTTTGGCAACATCCTGAAGTACCTCAACATGACCGCCAGCTCCAACTTCGGCAATGTCTTCTCGGTGCTGGTGGCCTCCGCCTGGCTGCCCTGGGCGCCCATGCTGGCGATGCAGATGCTGATCCAGAACCTGGTGTACGACGTCTCCCAGATGCTGCTGCCGTGGGACAAGATGGACCCCGAGTTCCTCAAGCGGCCGCGCAAGTGGGAGGCGAGCAACATCAAGCGCTTCATGCTGTGGCTCGGCCCGACCTCGTCGGTGTTCGATATCAGCACCTACTGCCTGATGTGGTTCGTGTTCGGCGCCGGCGCCCTCTATGCCACCGCCAACGGCAGCATGGATCCGCTGGTCAACGGTCAGGCCATCATGAACTCCGGCTGGTTCATCGAGGGGCTGGTGTCGCAGACCCTGGTGGTGCACATGCTGCGTACCCGCAAGATCCCGTTCCTGCAGAGTACCGCCACCCTGCCGGTGCTGCTCTCCACCTCGATCGCCATCGCCATCGGCTGCTACCTGCCGTTCTCGCCGCTGGCCGAGCACTTCGGCTTTATCACCCTGGATGGGCCCAAGTACTTCATGTGGCTGGTGATCACCATGCTGGCCTACATGGGGCTGACCCAGACCGTCAAGAGCATCTACATCAAGCGCCACGGTCAGTGGTTCTGATGAAGGGCCAGTGAGAGGGCCGGTTACCCGGCCAGGAATAGTGAACGCAAAGAGGGATGGCCCGGGCCATCCCTCTTTTTCATGGCTGGAACACGGGTGTCAGTGCAGGACCAGGGCATAGGCCTCGCCGGCCATGCCGGTCAGGATAGAGAGGCTGACGGCGCCAAACAGCAGGCCGGTGACCAGATTGAGCGGACGCTGCACGCGGCCGAGCAGGCGCTGGGCCCGCACGGTGGAGAGGCTCCAGGCCAGCACGCCGAACCAGACCAGGGAGAGCAGGAACAGCTCCAGCACCAGCAGGCCGCGAGTCAGGCCGTCCACCTGCGGCGTCACCATGGCGGCCAGCAGCCCCATGAAGAACAGCAGTGCCTTGGGGTTGAGCAGGTTGGTGGCAATGCCGCGCTGAACCCCCTTGCGCCAGCCCTGCGCCTCGCCGCCGGCGTGCAGGGCGAGCTCGGCCGAGCTGTGCCAGGCCGCCTTGAGCGCTCCCCAGCCGAGCCAGCCCAGATAGAGGGCGCCGACCACCTTCACCGTGATGAACAGCCAGGGGTGTTCGGCAATCAGCAGGCTGATGCCGGTGAGGCTGAGGGTGGCATGCACCAGGATGGCGAGCGCGATGCCGAGCGCCGCCCCGAGGGCGGTGGGCCTGTGCAGGCTGGTGCGCAGGATCAGCGCGAAGTCCGGGCCCGGGCTCGCCAGGGCGATGAGATGGATGAGACCTATGGTCAGAAACAGGCTGGTGAACATGGAAACCTCTGGGACAGTATCGAGTTCACAGCATGGCGGATTGCGGAATCGCCGGATTGTAAAAGATTGCAGTGCGGGGTTAGTCGGTGCGCCCGCTGGCGGCCAGCATCTGCTGGCGAAAATCGGCAGGGGTGAGGCCGAACGCCTGGCGAAAGCCGTGGTGAAAGTGGCTCTGATCGAAGAAACCGACCGCCAGCGCCACCTCGCTCACCGGCAGGCCGCTGCCGAGCAGGCGCTTGCTCTGTTCGAGCCGCAGTCGCTTGAGCCAGGCATAGGGGGTCATTCCGGTCTTCTTCTTGAACTGGCGCAGAAAGGCGAAGCGATCCAGCCCGAACAGGGCGGCCAGATCCTCCAGACTGTGGCGTTCATCCAGCCGGGCCAGCAGATGGTCGCGCAGGTACCTGAGCTGGGGGTCGGCCAGGGCGTGGCGCTCGGGTGCGATGTGCAACAGGTCGCCGAGCAGGGCCAGCAGCTCGCTCTCCGCCAGCAGGCCGTCTGGGCTGGGATTGTCCAGGTACATGTGCAGCCGGGCAAAGCCCTGATAGAGGTCGGGGCGGCGCTGCAGCCCCTGGTCGAAGAAGGGTTCCGGGCTGTCCGGCAGCCAGCGGGCCAGCTGCTCGGGGGCGATGGCGAACACTCGCACCTCGTACCCTTCCGGCAGCAGGCTGAGGCCGTCGTGCATCTCGTCCGGGTTGACGGTGGAGAGCTCGCCACGCACCAGGTGGTGGCTGCTGCCCTTGTGGATGAATTTCTGGCCGCCCTGCTGCACCAGACCTATGTGGTAGTCCAGGTGCACATGGCGGCCATAGCTGAACTCCCTGTGGTGGGAGTGGGAGAGTTCAACCCCCGGCAGCAGCCGGGATTGCCAGTAGTGGATGCGGGATTGGGGTGCGCTCATCGACTATTGATAACCTGAAACCCGAACGCGGGCTTGTAGATTATTGCAGCGCTGCGCCCCCTTGCCGTCAAGCCTGCTCCGCTGCCTGCCGGCGCTTGCCGCTGCGCAGTCCGTCCAGACTGAACAGTACCAGCGCGCTCCAGATGAAGGCGAAGGTGATCATCTTGTCCAGTGCCAGCGCCTCGCCATACAGGGTGACCGCCAGGATGAACATCAGGCTCGGCCCTATGTACTGGAAGAAGCCCAGGGTGGAGAGCTTGAGCCGGGTGGCGGCGGCGGTGAAGCAGAGCAGGGGAGCCGTGGTGACGGCACCGGCGGCGATCAGCAGCAGGTTGAGGTGCCAGTCATTCTGGGTGAGGTGGCTGGTGGGGCTGTCGGCAAAGCCCCACAGATAGATGGCGGCCGGCGGCAGCATGATCAGGGTCTCGATCAAGAGGCCGGTCAGCGCATCGAGGGCCAGCTTCTTGCGGATCAGGCCATAGATGGCGAAGCTCGAGGCCAGCACCAGCGCGATCCAGGGCAGGGAGCCGAAGGCGATGATCTGGATCGCGACGCCGATCGCCGCCAGCCCGACCGCCCACCACTGCAGCCGGCGCAGCTTCTCGCTCAGGAACAGCATGCCTAGCAGCACGTTGAACAGCGGGTTGATGTAGTAGCCGAGGCTGGCATCCAGCATGTGGCCGTTGTTGATGGCCCAGATGAACAGCAGCCAGTTGCCGCCGACCGTGATGGAGGTGAAGGCCAGGGTGAGCAGCACTTTCGGCTGGCGCAGCACCGCCTGTACCTTGTGCCACTGGCGGCCGAGCAGGGTCAGCACCATCAGCAGGGCGCACGACCAGATCATCCGGTGGGTCAGGATCTCGGCGGCCGGCACGGCGGCAATGGTCTTGAAGTAGATGGGGGCCAACCCCCAAAGGGTATAGGCGCACAAGGCGTAGATGACGCCCTGGCGCTGAACGTGTTGCTGCATGCGGATAACCTTCACTGGAGAGTTGGATGCGGGAAAACATCGCAAAAAATCAGTGTAGCGATCCTTTTGCGGGGAAAGAAGTTAATAAATGATGATCAGCGGATTTTAACGGCGTACTGCCCGGCTCAGCGGCCACCGCCCCGGCGGATCTTGTCTACATCCAGCAGCAGCCACAGCATGAGAGCGATGGCGGAGATCCACGGACCCCAGGTCACGTAGGCTTCACCGTGTCCCAGCATGTAGAACAGCAGCGGCAGTCCTATCACCAGAAACAGTACACTTCCCAGAAAAAATAACATTTTTATCTTTATATTTAAGGGCTTGTCTATTTGATGATTATATCGATTGAGGCTGGCGATGAAAGGGCAAAAATGAAAAAGGGGGATTTCTCCCCCCAATTCGCAGATAAGCGTCATTTCTGATGCTATTCGAGCTGGATCCAGGTGCTTTTCAGCTCGGTGTACTTCTCCAGCGCATGCAATGACTTGTCGCGGCCGTTGCCGGACTGCTTGAAGCCGCCGAACGGCATGGTCATGTCGCCGCCATCCCAGTTGTTGACGAACACGGTGCCGGCGCGCAGGGCGCGGGAGCCTTTCACCGCCTTGTTGAGATCCGCCGTCCAGATCGCGGCGGCCAGACCGTAGTCGGTGTCGTTGCCGAGCGCAATGGCCTCTTCCAGCGTGTCGAAGCCGGTCACCGCCAGCACCGGGCCGAAGATCTCCTCGCGGAAGATGCGCATCTCGGGGGTCACCTCGTCGAAGATGGTGGGCTCGATGTAGACGCCGCCGCTCTCGGTATTGGTGCGCTTGCCCCCTAGCAGCAGCTTGGCGCCCTCCTGCTGGCCGATGGCGATGTAGTTGAGCACCTGCTCCATCTGGATGTGGTCCACCATGGCGCCGATGCGGGTGGCAGGGTCGAGCGGGTTGGCCGAGATCCATTCGCGGGCATGGGCCAGCAGCCGGTCCATGAACTGCGGCTTGATGCTGTTTTGCACCAGCAGGCGGGAGGCGGCGGTGCACACCTCGCCCTGGTTGTAGAAGATGGCGCCGGCGGCGCTTTTGGCGGCGGCGTCCAGGTCCGGCGCATCCGCCAGTATGATGTTGGGGCTCTTGCCGCCGCACTCCATAAAGGCGCGCTTGAGGTTGGACTTGCCGGAGCACTGCACCAGATGCTTGCCGATCTTGGTGGAGCCGGTGAAGGTGATGCAGTCCACGTCCATGTGCATGGCCAGCGCCTCGCCCACGGTATGGCCAAAGCCGGGCAGCACGTTGAACACGCCGTCGGGGATGCCTGCCTCCTTGGCCAGACCGGCGATGCGCAGGGCGGTCAGCGGGGATTTCTCGGAGGGTTTCAGGATCACCGAGTTGCCGGTGGCGAGCGCCGGCCCCAGCTTCCAGCAGGCCATCACCAGCGGGAAGTTCCACGGCACGATGGCGGCGACCACTCCGAGCGGCTCGCGGGTCACCAGCGCCAGGGCGGACTCCTCGACCGGCGCGACCTGATCGTAAATCTTGTCGATAGCCTCGGCGTTCCAGGCGATGCAGTTGGCGGCGGCGGGGGCGTCATAGCCCATGGCGTCGCCGATGGGTTTGCCCATGTCGAGCGACTCCAGCAGCGCCAGCTCCACCTTGTTGAGCCGCATCAGTTCGGCGAAGCGCTGCAGGATCTGCTTGCGCTGCTTGGGCGGCAGACCGCTCCAGCGTTTGTCGTCGAAGGCGGCGCGGGCAGCCTGCACCGCCAGTTCGGCATCGGCGGCGTCGCAGGCAGCGACCTTGGTCAGCAGCTTGCCGTTGGCCGGGTTGATGCAGTCGAAGGTGGCGCCGTTGATGGCGTCCCGGTAGCTGCCGTCGATGAAGGCTTGCGAGGGCAGGGTCAGGTGGGAGGCCTTGTGTTGCCACTGGGCCAGGGTCAGGTCACTCATGTTCACTCCTTGAACCGGCAAAAAGTCAGTTTCCGCGTATCAATATGCTAAACATCCTGCCGCTTGTAAATCCATCTTGTAACAATTCGTTAAACACTTTGCCGGTTTGGCCTCATCCGGAATCCATGCCGGTGAGGGCGCTCGGCGGGGCAAACCGCACCGCAAGCGCGGGCCGTCGGCGCCTGCCGAAGCGGAGGCCGGCGCGAAGGGGCTGGTCGCTGTGCCGGGTCCGCCGAGGGGCGGGATCTCCCCTCGCATGGCTTAGAAGCTGGCGGGGGTGTTGGCCGAGATCAGCACGCATTCGTGCTCATCCACATTGCGGAAACGGTGCGGGGTGCGGCTGTCGAAGTAGTAGCCATCCCCTGGCGTCAGCAGGTAGACCTGCTCGCCGACGGTGACCTCCACCTGGCCCTGGATGACGATGCCGCACTCTTCGCCTTCGTGGCTCAGCATGTCGTCACCCGTGTCGGCGCCCGGTGGCAGTATCTCCTGCATCATGCCGATGGCACGGTTGGCGCGGCTGTGGCCCACCAGGCGGTAGCTGATGGGGTGGGTACCGAGATCCGGCATGTCGGCGGCGCGGAAGATCACCTCGGAGTCCATCTCCGTCTCATCGGTGAAGAAGGTGGCCAGCGACATGGGAATGCCTTCCAGCACCTTGCGCAGAGAAGCGACCGAGGGGCTCACCTGATTTTTCTCGATCTGGGAGATAAAGCCGTTGGTCACACCGGAGCGTTTCGCCAGCTCGCGCTGGGAGAGGGCCGCCTTGGTGCGAACCGCCTTGAGGCGGTGACCGATATCCATCGATAGACACTCCTTGACTGTTTACTATTATTAAATTTGTGTTAAATATCTTATACCACCCCGCTCAGAGCAGCTAGCCGGGTGATACCATATGGGGCAAGTTTGAGCCCTTTTTTAAGATTTCAGGTGTTTAATTTAATAGGCATTGGCCGATAGTTACTAAACACCTTAAGGATGAGGTGACCATGAAACCGATCAGCGACATCAATACCCCCTCCGACATGTCCGCTTTCTGGATGCCGTTCACCGCCAACCAGCAGTTCAAGGCGGCGCCGCGCATCCTGAAGTCGGCAGAGGGGATGTATTATCACTCAGAGGATGGCCGCAAGATACTGGATGGCACTGCCGGGCTCTGGTGTTGCAACGCGGGTCATGGTCGGCGCGAGATTGCCGAGGCGGTTTCCCAGCAGATTTCCCACCTCGATTTTGCCCCGACATTCCAGATGGGGCACCCCCTGCCGTTCGAGCTGGCCAACCGGCTGGTGGAGATCGCCCCCAAGGGGCTTGGCCACGTCTTCTATACCAACTCCGGTTCGGAATCGGTGGATACCGCGCTCAAGATCGCACTGGCCTGGCAGCGGGCGCGCGGCCAGGGCACCCGTACCCGGCTGATCGGCCGTGAGCGTGGTTACCACGGGGTCGGCTTCGGCGGCATCTCGGTAGGCGGCATCCCCGGCAACCGCAAGTGGTTCGGCTCCCTGCTGACCGGGGTGGATCATCTGCCCCACACCCTCAACATCGCCAAAAACGCTTTCACCAAGGGGCTGCCCGAGGAGGATGTGGCGCTGGCCGACGAGCTGGAGAAGATCGTCTTCCTGCACGATGCCAGCAACATAGCGGCGGTGATTGTCGAGCCCATCGCCGGCAGTACCGGCGTGCTGATGCCCCCCAAAGGCTACCTCAAGCGGTTGCGGGAGATCTGTACCAAACACGGCATCCTGCTGATCTTCGACGAGGTGATCACCGGTTTCGGCCGCCTCGGTGCTCCCTTCGCCGCCCAGGAGTTCGACGTCATTCCCGACATGATCACCTGTGCCAAGGGGCTGACCAACGGCGCCATCCCCATGGGGGCCGTGCTGGTGAGCAACGCCATCTATGACGACATGATGGCGGCCGGCAAGGGGGCCATCGAGCTGTTCCACGGCTACACCTACTCCGGCCATCCGGTGGCCGCCGCCGCGGGTCTGGCGACCCTCGAAATCTATCGCAACGAGAACCTGCTGAGCCGCGCCGCCGATCTGGCGGGCTACTGGGAGGAGGCGGCCCATTCGCTCAAGGGCTGCAAGCACGTGAAGGATGTGCGCAACTACGGGCTGGTGGCGGGCATCGAGCTCGAATCCATGCCGGATGCGCCGGGCAAGCGCGCCTATGAGGTGTTCGTGCGCTGCTTCGAGAAGGGGGCGCTTATCCGGGTCACCGGCGACATCATCGCCCTGTCGCCGCCCCTCATCATCGAGCGCAGCCAGATCGACGATCTCTTCACCCTGCTGCAGGACGCCCTGCAGGCCCAGGACTGACTTTTAACCGGTTGATGGCGCCCGTCGCGGCGCCACTTGCCCGTGCCTGCTCCCCGGGGCGGCGCGGGCAGGCACGCATAACCCATCACGGAGGATTTATGACATACAGGGTCAGCAACTTCATCGACGGCGAGACGACCGAGAGCCGCAGCGAGCGCTTCGGAACCATCTTCAACCCGGCCACCGGCCAGCAGCAGGGTCAGGTGGTGCTCAGCACCGCCGCCGAGTGCCAGGATGCCATCGCCAGCGCCGAGCGCGCCCTGGCTGACTGGGCGCAGACTCCGCCGCTGGTGCGGGCCCGGGTGCTGTTTCGCTTCAAGGAGTTGATGGAGCAGCACAGGGACGATCTGGCGCGGCTGATCAGTCGCGAGCACGGCAAGGTGTTCTCCGACGCCCAGGGCGAGCTGACCCGTGGCCTCGAGGTGGTGGAGTTTGCCTGCGGCATTCCCCACCTGCTCAAGGGGGAGCACTCCCTCAACGTGGGGCGCGGGGTCGACAGCCACTCCATGATGCAGCCGGTGGGTGTCTGCGCCGGCATCACCCCGTTCAACTTCCCGGCCATGGTGCCGCTGTGGATGTTCCCGGTGGCCATCGCCTGCGGCAACACCTTCATTCTCAAGCCCTCCGAGAAGGATCCCTCCCTCTCCCTGCGCATGGCCGAGCTGCTCAAGCAGGCCGGCCTGCCGGACGGGGTGCTCAACGTGGTGAACGGTGACAAGGAGGTGGTAGACGTGCTGCTGACCGACCCGCGGGTCGGTGCCGTGTCGTTCGTCGGCTCCACTCCCATCGCCCAGTACATCTATGCCACCGCCTCGGCCCACGGCAAGCGGGTACAGGCGCTGGGCGGCGCCAAGAACCACATGCTGGTGATGCCGGATGCGGATCTCGAGCTGGCGGTCTCCGCCCTGATGGGAGCGGCCTACGGTGCGGCCGGCGAGCGCTGCATGGCCATTTCGGTGGCCGTGGTGGTGGGGGATGAGACGGCCGATGCGCTGGTGGCCAGGCTGTCGCCGCTGGTGGCTGCGCTGCGGGTAGGCCCGGGGTTGGGCCAGAGCCCGGAGAACGAGATGGGGCCCCTCATCAGCCGCGAGCACCTCGCCAAGGTGCGCGGTTATGTGGATCAGGGGGTGGCCGAGGGGGCCGAGCTGGTGGTGGACGGCCGGGGCCTGAGCCATGGCGAGGGTTACTTCATCGGCGGCAGCCTGTTCGACCGGGTCGGCCCCGAGATGCGCATCTACCGGGAGGAGATCTTCGGCCCGGTGCTGGCCATCGTGCGGGCGCCGGACTACGAGACGGCGCTCAGGCTCATCAACGAACACGAGTACGGCAACGGCACCGCCATCTTCACCTGTGACGGCGACACCGCGCGGGACTTCACCGCCCGCGTGCAGGTCGGTATGGTAGGGGTGAACGTTCCCATCCCGGTGCCCATGGCGTTTCACAGCTTTGGTGGCTGGAAGCGGTCCATCTTCGGGCCGCTCAACATGCACGGGCCGGATGGGGTGCGCTTCTATACCCGGATGAAGACGGTGACTGCCCGCTGGCCCCAGAGCCTGCGGGCGGGCGCGGAGTTCTCCATGCCGACCATGAAGTAATCAACCATGCAGCAGCTAGCCCGGACATGGCCCGGTGGCAGGAATCCACCTTCGTTCGCCGCTATCACTGTGAAGGAGTAACAGATGCGACTGGGAATTCTCGATTGTGACCGGCTGGACCCCGACTTGGTGGGGGATTTCGGCCCCGTTTACTCCGAGATGTTTATCAAGGGCTTCCGGGCGCTGGCCCCCGGGCTGGAGTTTCGGGTCTGGTCGGCGCTCGATGGCGAGCTGCCGGCCGATCTGCACGAGTGCGATGCCTGGCTCATCACCGGCTCGCGCCATGATGCCTACAGCGACATCCCCTGGATCCGGGCGCTGCGCGACTGGATCCGGCGCGCCCACGATGCCGACGTCAAGCTGGCCGGGGTCTGCTTCGGCCACCAGGTGATCGCCCAGGCGCTGGGGGGCGAGGTGATGAAGTCCACCAAGGGCTGGGGGCTGGGGGTGTCGGTCCATCCCATGCTGGCGCGACAACCCTGGATGGAGCCGGGGCTCGAGACCATCCGGATCCTGGCCAGCCACCAGGATCAGGTGGAGCAGCTGCCACCGGGGGCCACCCGGTTGGCGGGCAATGATTTTTGTCCCAATTTCATGTTTTTGCAGGGTGACCACATAGTGGCCATCCAGGGACATCCGGAATTCTCGGTGGAGTACAACCGGGCGCTGATCGAGCGGCGGCGGGATCTGCTGCCGGACGATCGTTACCAGCGCAGCCTCTCCTCGCTGGAGGGGGAGGTGGATTCGGCCACCATGATGCAGTGGTTGTTGCAATTTTTGGGCATCCTGCCCGGCGCCGACACGGCTGCCGGCGGGATCACAGCAGGAGAGCGAGCATGATTATTGGCGTACCCAAGGAAATCAAAAACCATGAATACCGGGTCGGCATGACTCCCGCCGGAGTGCAGGAGCTGACGGCCCGGGGACACAAGGTGCTGGTGCAGCAGCAGGGAGGCGAGGCGATCGGGCTGTCCGACGCCGAGTACCAGGCAGCCGGTGCCGAACTGGTGACCAGCGCGGCGGAGATTTTCGCCCGGGCCGAGATGATAGTGAAGGTGAAGGAGCCCCAGCCGGAGGAGTGCGAACTGCTCAGGCCGGGTCAGCTGCTGTTCACCTACCTGCACCTGGCGCCGGACCCGGTGCAGACCCAGCTGCTGGTGCACTCGGGGGCGGTGGCCATCGCCTACGAGACGGTGACCGACGATCGCGGCGGCCTGCCGCTGCTGGCGCCCATGTCCGAGGTGGCGGGGCGGATGGCGATCCAGGCCGGCGCCCACAGTCTGGAGAAGGCGCAGGGGGGCAACGGCACCCTGCTGGGTGGGGTGCCTGCGGTGGCACCCGCCAAGGTGGTGGTGCTGGGTGGCGGGGTGGTCGGCGTCAACTCGGCGCGCATGGCGCTGGGACTGGGGGCCGACGTCACCATCCTGGATCGCTCCCTGCCGCGGCTGCGGGAGCTGGACAGCCTGTACGGCCCGGCCCTCAAGACCCTCTACTCCACCCGCACCAACATAGAGGCGTGCATCGCCCAGGCTGATCTGGTGATCGGTGCCGTACTGATCCCGGGGGCGGCGGCGCCCAAGCTGCTGACCCGCGACATGCTCAAGCTGATGCGCAAGGGCTCGGTGCTGGTGGACGTGGCCATCGATCAGGGCGGCTGTTTCGAGACCTCCCATCCGACCACCCATGAGGAGCCCACCTACGTAGTGGACGGCATCATCCACTACTGCGTGGCCAACATGCCGGGCGGGGTAGCGCGCACCTCCACCTTCGCGCTGACCAACGCCACCCTGCCGTTCGTGCTGGCGCTGGCCGACAAGGGTTATGCCCGGGCGCTGCAGGACGATCGCCACCTGCGAGCCGGTCTGAACGTGTTCAAGGGCAAGATCACCCAGGCGGCGGTGGCGCAGGCGCTCGGCTACGAGTACGTCAGCGCCGAGTCGGTACTGGGCTGACGCAGCCGTCGCGCGCTCGCTCGGCAAACGTCGAGCGGGCTCACAAACCCCGCGATTTCAGAGAGGGCCGTCACGGCCCTTTCTCATATACTGGGCTCCCCTGTCAGTGAGGTCTCTTCATGTCCCGCATTCTGCTGCTCGCCAATCTCAACTGTGATCACGTGCTCTCCCTCTCCGAACCCCTGGTGGCCGGTGCCCGCCTGCAATACCTGGATCAGGGCCGCCGGCTCGGCGGCGGTGCCGCCAACACCGGCATCGGGTTGGTGTGGGCCGGCCATGAGGTGACCATCGCCTCGCGCATCGGGCTGGATGAAACCGGTGACTGGCTGCTGGAGCAGGCGGCGGGCTACGGCCTGGACTGCAGCCATGTTGAGCGCTTTGGCGGCGAGACCGGTGAGCTGCTGATCCTGGTGGACTCCACCGGCGAGCGCACCATCCTCAGGCGGCCACGGCGCCCGGACCTGCCGGGTGATCTGCCGAGCGAGGGGGTGGACTGCCTCTACGTGAACTACCCCGGCACCGCCATCATCGGGTATATGCGCCAGATGCTCGGCAAGAGCTTCGTGGTGGCCCAGTATCCCAAGGGCGGCCAGGCGCGTCGCCCCTGCCACGTGCTGGTGGCCTCCCGCTCCGATCTCGGCGAGGTGGATGACCCCTGGCAGCACGCCCGCCAGATCGCCGGCGAGCAGCTGGCCTGGCTGGTGTTGACCGAAGGCAAGGCGGGGGCGGTGGCCATTCACGGCGAGGAGCAGATCCGGGTGGCGGCGCGGCCGGTGTCGGTGGTGGACACCACGGGGGCGGGGGATGCCTTCGCCGGCGGCCTGATCCACGGGCTGGCACGAGGCATGGCGATCCGGGATGCGCTGCAGTGCGCGGTGGACTGGGGCGCCTTCGCGGTCGCCTCCGAGAGTTCCATCCCCTCCAGCGCCCTGAAAAACTGGCTCAGGCAGCCGCACTGAGCCGCCATGAACTGTTGCCGTTGAGGTCTCCTTGCGCGGGCCTAGGTGGAGGGGAAAACCGGTGAATTTAACCGCCATAACCCCCCAAAACCTTGGACTAACCCTGCAAGTTTGCGATCAATCAAAGAAAGTGTCGATTTATGTGCATCTTCATCGACACCCGCCTGAGCTGCTCTTAACCTTGTCATTCCACGACTCAGATTAAGATGCGGACCTTGCGCGGGCGCAAGCGCTTCCCCGCCTCTTAGCTTTAGGTTGTCGTCCTGATTTCTGACTTGTAGTAAGAGGCAAGTGCGACCATGCAACTGACACGATTTACCGACTATGCCCTGCGTACCCTGACTTTTCTGGCGGTCCAGCCGGGAGATCGCCTGTCGACCATCACCGAGGTGGCCGATACCTTTGCCATCTCCCGCAACCACGTGGTCAAGATAGTGCATCAGCTCGGCATCAAGGGGTACATAGAGACGGTGCGTGGCAAGCATGGTGGCATCCGGCTCGGCCGCTCCGCCGTCTCCATCAACCTGCGTGACGTGGTGATGGACATGGAGCACGTGCTCTGCCCGGTGGACTGCAAGCGCGAGAATTGCCGCCTCTCCGGTGGCTGCCGCATCCAGGGTATTCTGCGCCGTGCCATGAACGCCTTCCTCGAGGTGCTGGGGGAGTACACCCTGGCCGATGCGGTGCGTGATCCGACCCGGCTCTGCCATCTGCTCGGCATCGAACAGGATTCGATTCTGGCCATGGCATAAGCCAGGCAAGCATGACAAAGGGGCCCACGGGCCCCTTTGTCATGTCCGGGATTTGGGTTCAGAGCTGGGGGATCAGGGTGATGGCGCCGTGCAGGCAGGCGAGACCACAGGCGCCGCAGCCGTCGCAGGCCGCCATGTTGATGCTGACGCCGTCGGCGGTGGCCTTGATCGCCTGCTGGGGGCAGGCATCTTCACACAGCAGGCAGTAGAAGCCCTGCCGGGCCTGGCAGCTGGCCTCGATCCGTACCCGGGTCTGCACCTGACGACCCAGCTGCAGGTCGAGGGCGCCGGTCGGACAGGCCCTGGCGCAGCTGCCGCAATAGCTGCACTGGCCGCAGGCGAGATCCAGCACGGGCGTGCCGGCGATGGGGGAGTCGTCATATTCGGGCTGGTTGGCCGGTTTGAGCAGGCCGTTGGGACAGGCCTTGAAGCATTCACCGCAGCGGGAGCAGAGGGAGAGGAACTGGGACTCTTCGATGGCCCAGGGGGGACGCGCTTCGTGACAAACCACCTCCGGTTTGCGAGAGCCCCCCAATGCTTGCGTCAGCCAGCGACAGAAAAAATGAGTCATGCTCACCCCTGATACCTATTAGGGGTTAATTTTATCCAAGTTTCCCTTCGCAAGCCAGAGAATAGCGCCGGCCAGGATCGCAAGCCGGGTTGCCCTTGTGTAAGCTAGGCGGGTCTTTTTGCAGGATTGAATGAACTCATGTGGTTATTTCTGTGGCGTGCTTCTCTGCTCTATGTCTTCCCCTTGCTGATGTGGGGCTACTGCCGCATCAAGGGGATCGAATTCGTCGAGCTCGACACCGGAGTTAACAGTCACAAGTGGGTGGTGCTGGCCGCCTATCTGCTCTACGTGCTGCTCTGGCTGCTGCTCAACCGCTATCTCGAACTCTTTCTGCGTCAGCGGAGCCGCAAATGATCGAGCCCGGGCTCTGGGGCCTGCTGCTGGCTGCCGCCGTGCTGGCGGTCGGCTTGGGCTGGCTGGCGGGCCGGCGTGGTGCGGCCCAGCTGGCCCAGCAGGTGCTGCTGAGCCAGGAGCGCCAGCAGGCGCTGCAGGATCGCTGTGACGAGCTGCAGGATGAAAAGTTGCAGGGCCAGCAGAAGCTGGAACAGCAACAGACCCTGCTGATCAAGCTCACCGCCCGTCTCAAGGATGCCGAAGCCACCCTGCGCAGCGAGCGGCTGGCCGCCGCCGAGAAGCTGCAACTGCAACAGGAGGCGGAGCAGCGCCTCAGTCAGCAGTTCGAGAACCTCGCCAACCGGATTTTCGAGCAAAACTCGGGCAACTTCCGTGAACTGAACCAGAACAGCCTGGATCTGCTGCTGACGCCGCTGAAAGAGCAGCTTGAGGGCTTTCGCCGCCAGGTGGGGGAAACTCACGCCCAGGAGACGGCCCAGCGTCACAGCCTCAAGTTCGAGCTGGAGCGCCTGGCCGAGCTCAACGCCCGCATGACCGAGGAGGCGGCGGCGCTGACCCGTGCCCTCAAGGGCGACAGCAAGCAGCAGGGCAACTGGGGCGAGGTGGTGCTGGCACGGATCCTCAGCGAATGCGGCCTGCGCGAAGGCCACGAGTACCACACCCAGGTCAACATCGAGGTGGACAAGGGCAAGCGCTATCAGCCTGACGTCATCGTTCACCTGCCGCAGGACAAGGACATCATCATCGACGCCAAGGTGTCGCTGACCGCCTACGAGCGCTGGTACAACAGCGATGACGAGCTGGAGAAGGCGGTGGCGCTGAAAGAGCACGTCACCTCGGTGCGCAACCACATCCGCGAGCTGGGCCGCAAGGATTACCAGCAGCTGCCCGGGGTGCGCACCCTCGATTACGTGCTGATGTTCGTGGCGGTGGAGCCCGCCTTCCTCACCGCGGTGGAGGCCGATCCCTCGCTGGTGCGATTCGGGCTCGACAACAACATTCTGCTGGTGAGCCCTACCAACCTGATGGTGGCGCTGCGCACCATAGAGAACCTGTGGCGCTACGAGCGGCAGAACCAGAATGCCCGCCAGATCGCCGAGCGGGCCGGCCGCCTCTACGAGAAGCTGCGGCTGTTCGTGGAGGAGATGCAGCAGCTGGGTGGCAGCCTGCACCGGGCACAGGAGAGCTACGACAAGGCGATGGGGCGGCTGGTGAACGGGCGCGGCAACCTGATCGCCCAGGTGGAACGCTTTCGCGAGCTGGGGGTGGAGGTGACCAAGACCCTGCCCGAGCCGCTGGTCAACCGGGCACTGGAACGGGAAGACCCGGCCGAGTGAGACGGAGCTTCATGCAACAAGAAGGGCAGCCAGTGGCTGCCCTTCTGCATTTGCGTGTCCGAATACACATCGTTACCAACCCCGTTGCCGCGTCCGAATACGCTTCGCTATTCGAACCTACGGATCCACAGGCTTGTCGATTGCAGCCAAGGCCGTAGGTTTGATTAGCCGCGCAACGGCGTAATCAGACGTTCGCGGTCATGCCATCTTCCCGTCATTGCTTCCAGAAGGAGGGGAAGAAGAGCACCGCCACGGTCAGGATCTCGAGCCGTCCCAGCAGCATGCCGAACGACAGGATCCACTTGGCCGAGTCCGGCAGGGTGGCGAAGTTGGTGCTGGGGCCGATGATCGGCCCCATGCCCGGACCCACGTTGGCGACGGCGGTGATGGAGCCCGAGATGGCGGTCAGGGGATCCAGCCCTATAGCGGCGAGCAGAGCGGCGATCAGCAGGATGACAGCGAAGTAGGCCAGCACGAACGAGATCATCGAGCGGATGATGGCGTCGTTGACCGGGCGGCCGTTGTACTTCTGCGGGAAGACGCCGGAGGGGTGCATCAGCTGGCGCATCTGCTTCTTGAACAGGGCGAACGCCACCTGCACCCGGAAGATCTTGAGGCCGCCAGCGGTGGAGCCGGAGCAGGCGCCGAGGGCCAGCAAAATGATGAAGATGATGTTGGTGAGCGGGCCCCAGGTGCCGAAGTCACCGAGCCCGAAGCCGGTGGTGGTGAGCACGGAGACGATGTTGAAGCAGCTGATGCGCAGGGCATCCATGAAGCCGTAGATGTCCCTTAGCCACAGGTAGAAGGTGACCACCACGGTGACCCAGACCACCAGCCAGAAGAAACCCTGTACCTGGGCATCCTTGAGCAGGCTGTTGTCACGCCGGCTCAGGCTCTGCACATAGAGCAGGAAGGGCAGGCCGCCGAGGAACATGAAGACGGTACCGATCCAGTGCGCCGAGTTGGAGAAGTGGGACATGGATTGATCGGAGGTGGAGTAGCCGCCGGTGCTGAGGGTGGTCATCGAGTGGTTGACCGCCTCGAACAGGGTCATGCCGCTCACCCAGTAGGCGAGGAAGCAGAGCATGGAGAGCACCAGGTAGACCAGCACTATGTTGTTGGCCACTGTCTTGGCGCGCGGCGCACTCTTGTCGGACCAATCCGAGCTCTCGGTCTGGAACAGCTTCATGCCGCCTACGTTGAGGTAGGGCAGCACCGCCACCGCCATCACGATGAAGCCCACCCCGCCCAGCCACTGCAGGATGGAGCGCCACAGCAGTATGCTGTGGGCCATGCCGTCGAGCCCCGACAGCACGGTGGAGCCGGTGGTGGTGACCCCCGACATGGTCTCGAAGTAGGCGTCGGTGAAGTCGATGTGATTGATGAAGAAGAAGGGCAGGGCGCCGAAGATGCAGGCCACCACCCAGACCGAGGTGGTGAGCAGGAACATCTCCCGCACGCCGAGATGGAACACCGCCTTGCGGCCGTAATGCAGGCAGAGCAGAGCCGCGCCGTGGGTGATCAGCACCGACTTGAGAAACTCGACGAACCCCTCGGAGCCGGTCAGCAGGGCCAGCAGGGTGGGCAGCCACATGAACAGGGCCAGCTTGGAGAGCACCAGCCCGAGGGTGAAGATGATGGGACGCAGCTTGATCATGCAAGATAACCTGGTCGTTGATTGACAAAAGACCCGGACAATCCCTGGTAGAGGCTGTGCCGGGTCTGGGTTGTGCTGCCTGGGTGCATGGGCAGATTACAGGAAGAAGGGACTTGGCTGGAACAGACGTTCCACTTCCGGAATGTACTTCTTGTCCACCAGGAACATCACCACGTGGTCATCCTGCTGGATCTGGGTCCGGTCGTGGGCGATCAGCACCTCGTCACCGCGCACGATGGCGCCGATGGTGGTGCCGGGCGGCAGCTTGAGCTCGCCTACCGTCTTGCCGACCACCTTGGAGGTGTTCTCGTCCCCGTGGGCGATCGCCTCGATGGCCTCGGCCGCACCGCGGCGCAGGCTGTAGACGTTGGCGATGTCGGCCCGGCGCACGTGGGTCAGCAGGGCCGAGATGGTGGCCTGCTGCGGCGAGATGGCGATGTCGATGGAACCGCCCTGCACCAGATCCACGTAGGCGCTGCGCTGGATCAGCACCATGGTCTTCTTGGCGCCCATCTTCTTGGCGAGCAGGGCCGACATGATGTTGGCCTCGTCCTCGTTGGTCACCGCGATGAAGACGTCGATCTGGTCGATGTGCTCCTCCGCCAGCAGCTCCTGATCCGCCGCGTCGCCGCAGAAGACGATGGTGTTTTCCAGCACCTCGGAGAGCTGCTCCGCCCGCTTCTGGTTGCGCTCGATCAGCTTCACGCTGTAGCGCTTCTCCAGCTGGCGGGCGAGGCCGGCACCGATGTTGCCGCCGCCGACGATCATGATGCGCCGGTAGGGGCTCTCGAGCCGCTGCAGCTCCGACATCACGGCGCGGATATGGCCCGCCGCCGCCACGAAGAACACCTCGTCATCGGCCTCGATGATGGTGGTGCCCTGCGGGCGGATGGAGCGGCCCTGACGGAAGATCGCCGCTACCCGGGTCTCGATGTTGGGCATGTGATCCCGCAGGGTGGAGAGGGCGTTGCCCACCAGCGGGCCGCCGTAGTAGGCCTTGACCGCCACCAGTCCCACCTTGCCGCCGGCGAAGTCCACCACCTGCAGGGCACCCGGGTACTCGATCAGGCGGCGCACGTAGTCGGTCACCAGCTGCTCGGGGGCGATCAGGTGATCCACCGGCACGGATTCGGGCAGGAACAGCCGATCACGCTCCACCAGATAGGCCGGCGAGCGGATCCGCGCCACCTTGTTGGGGGTGTTGAACAGGGAGTAGGCCACCTGGCAGGCGACCATGTTGGTCTCGTCGCTGTTGGTGACCGCGACCAGCATGTCGGCATCCTGGGCACCCGCTTCACGCAGCACCTTGGGATGGGCGCCGTGGCCGTTCACCACCCGCAGGTCGAACTTGTCCTGCAGCTCGCGCAGCCGGTCGCTATCGGTGTCGACGATGGTGATGTCGTTGTTCTCGCCGGCCAGGTTCTCGGCCAGGGTGCCGCCGACCTGGCCGGCGCCCAGAATGATGATCTTCATAGGACGGCCTCATGAGCGTCGCCGTTGCAACGGCGGCCAGGGTGCGTGGGGACGGTCATCAACAGGATGAATCTCATAGGGAAAGCGCGCTCGATGTTGGGCAGTAATGGGTGCCGCAAGCGGCACCCGCCGTGATGATGGCCCTGCTTACCGCTTGATCAGCTTGGCATAGTAGAAGCCGTCCATCTCGGCCTCGCCCGGCAGAAACTGGCGACCCGGGCACTCCGGGGTGTCCTGCGCATGCAGCGGTACCAGGATGGCGTCCGGGGTGGCCGCGAGGAAGGCGCGGATCTGGTCGCGGTTCTCTTCCGGCAGCACGGAGCAGGTGGCATACAGCAGAGTACCGCCGCTTTTCAGTTTCGACCAGAGGGCGCCGAGGATGCGGTGTTGCAGCTCGGCCAGCTCGCGGATGTCCTGATCCCGACGCAGCCACTTGATGTCGGGGTGACGGCGGATGACGCCGGTGGCGGAGCAGGGGGCATCCAGCAGGATGCGGTCGAACTGACCCTCCGGCCACCACAGATCCGGGGTGCTGGCATCGCCGTGGATCACCTTGGCGGTGAGGCCGATGCGATCCAGGTTCTCCTGCACCCGCTTGAGGCGGTTGTCGTCGGCATCGACCGCCACCACGCCGGCCAGCGCGGGCTGGCGCTCCAGCAGGTGGGCGGTCTTGCCACCGGGGGCGGCGCAGGCATCCAACACCCACTCGCCCGGTTGCGGGTCGAGCAACGCGGCGGCTTGTTGTGCTGCGCCATCCTGTACCGAGCAGTCGCCGACCTCGAAGCCGGGCAGCTTGGTCACGTCGCAGGGACGTTCCAGCAGGATGCAATCTTCACCCTCTTCACCGGCCATCGCATTGATGCCGGCCTCGGCCATGCGGGCCAGCATCTGCTCGCGGCTCTGGCGCTGGCTGTTGTTGCGGATCCACATGGGCGGGCGCTGGTTGTTGGCCTCCATGATGAATTCCCACTCATCCGGATAGGCCTGGCGCAGCCGCTTGGTGAGCCACTCCGGGTGGCCGAGACGGATGCTGGGGACACGGTCGATGCGCAGCAGAATGACTTCGGCGCTGCGCTGGAAGTTGCGCAGCACACCGTTGATGAGGCCGCGCAAGGAGGTGCCCTTGAGCAGCTTGACGGCGTTGACGGTCTCGGCCACCGCGGCGTGAGCCGGAATGCGGGTGTAGATGAGCTGATAGAGACCGACCAGGATCAGGTAGTGGAAGATGCGGCTCTTGTTCTTGAGCGGCTTGTCCATCATCTCGCCGACCGCCGCATCGAGGCGGGGCAGCCAGCGCAGGGTGCCGTAGCAGAGTTCTTGCAGGAGGGCGCGATCGCGGGGCGCAACCTTCTCCTGGGCAGCAGGCAGAACGGCGGAGAGGGACTGGCCCTGATCCAGCACCTGTTGAATGACGAGAGCAGCCTGTGCGCGTGTTTTCATAGTGTTACCTTAGATGCGCAAGTCGGGGCCTGGGCCCCGCCTTGTGTCAATTCAGTTCAATTCAATTGCGTGCCGGGTTCAAACCAGTCGCGGCGAGAGTTGAGCAGGTCCGTCACGGACATGGCCTTCTTGCCGGGCGGCTGCAGGGTCAGCAGGCGCAGCACACCCTTGCCGGTGGCGATGTCGATCCCCTGTTTGTCAGCCTTGAGCAGGGTACCGGCCGCCTGGCCGTGATCCTGTGCGACGACCTCGGCCTGCCATACCTTGACGGTCTGGCCGGCGACTTCAAACCAGCTGATGGGCCAGGGGTTGAAAGCGCGGATGCAGCGCTCGATGGCGATGGCTTCCATCGACCAGTCGATGCGGGCCTCCTCCTTGGAGAGCTTCTCGGCGTAGTTGGCGAGCGCATCGTCCTGCGCTTCGGCGGCGGTGTTGCCGGCAGCCATGGCATTGACGGTGTCGACCAACGCCTGCGGGCCCAGTCCGGCCAGCTTGTCGTACAGGCTGGCGGAGGTTTCGTCGGCGACGATGGGGCAGCTCACCTTGCGGATCATGGCACCGGTATCCAGCCCCACATCCATCTGCATGATGGTGACACCGGTTTCGGCATCGCCCGCCCAGATGGAGCGCTGGATCGGCGCGGCACCGCGCCAGCGCGGCAGCAGGGAGCCGTGCACGTTGATACAGCCCAGACGCGGAGTGTCGAGCACGGCCTTGGGCAGGATCAGGCCGTAGGCGACCACTACCATCAGGTCGGCGCCAAGGGCGGCCAGTTCGGCCTGGGCCTCTTCCTTGCGCAGGGAGGCGGGTTGATAGACCGGCAGATCGTGGGCCAACGCCAGCTCCTTGACCGGGCTGGCGGTGAGCTTCTGGCCGCGGCCGGCAGGTTTGTCGGGCTGGGTATAAACGGCGACGACCTCGTGGTCGGAAGACAACAACGCCGCCAGGTGACGGGCGGCGAAGTCGGGAGTACCGGCAAAAATCAGTTTCAGCTTATTCAATGGGGCAGATCCTCAGAGGACTTTACGATCTTCACGGGCCATCTTTTCCAGCTTCTGGCGAATGCGCTGGCGCTTGAGCGGGGACAGGTAATCCACAAACAGCTTGCCGACCAGATGGTCCATCTCATGCTGGATGCAGATGGCGAGCAGATCGTCTGCTTCCAGCTCGAATGCCTTGCCGTGGCGATCCAGGGCGCGCACCTTGACCCACTCGGCGCGGGGTACCAGGGCACGGCTGCCGGGCACGGAGAGGCACCCTTCCTCGATGCCGGTGCTGCCGGCCTGTTCGATGATCTCGGGGTTGATCAATACCAGAGGATCTTCACGGTTTTCAGAGACATCGATCACTATGATGCGCTGATGAATGTCGACCTGAGTGGCGGCGAGGCCGATGCCTTCCTCCGCGTACATGGTTTCGAACATATCATCTACAATGTGTTGTAACTCGGGTGTAAAGGTCTCGACAGGGGCTGCGACGGTACGCAGACGCTCATCGGGGAAACGCAATACATCTAGAATGGCCATAGTTTTTTCTTTAGTTTCGTATAAATGCAGTCAATATTGGCGTAATTCTAGTCATTTACGCCGACAAAAAACAGCAACACTTTGCGCGCAGAAGTAACAGGGAGTGTTATGTATCTGAAGCAAACCATCCTCGCCTGTCTGTTGGCCACCCTGAGCCAGGGCGTGCTGGCCGACCAGCTGAAACTGAAAGCGGGTTATCCCGAGACCTATGTGGTGCAAAAAGGCGATACCCTCTGGGATATTTCCGGCCAGTATCTGGCGGAGCCTTGGCTATGGCCAAGGCTCTGGAATATTAACCCGCAGATCGCCAATCCACACTGGATCTACCCAGGCGATGTGCTGCACCTGAGTTGGGTCAACGGCGAGCCGCGGCTTGGCAAGGCGATGCAGGGCGGCAAGCAGGTTGTTCACCTCTCTCCCAAGAGTCGTTACGAGAACAAGGCCAACCCCATTCCAACCCTGCCGCTCAGCGAGATCGGCCCTTTCCTGCAAACCGACCATATTCTGGCTGACAGCCAGCAGGCAAAGCAGCTGCCTTATGTGCTGGGCAATGATGAGGCACACATCGGCATGCTGGAGGGGGATACCCTTTACGTACAGGGCTCGCTGATCCCGGGTCAGGACTATGGCATCTATCATCCGGGGACCATCTACAAAGACAAGAAGAGTGGCGAACAGCTGGGGCAAGAGGCGGTCTTCGTCGGCACGGCCAGAGCGGAAGCCCTGCTGCCGGACGGCCGCACCCGGGTAACCCTCAGCCACAACCAGCGCGAGGTGTATCAGGGCGACAAGCTGATGCCGTTCCCGCCGCAGGAGAGCCTCTCCGCCGTGTTCACTCCCAAGGCTGCCCCCGTCATCTCGCCCGGCTATATCGTCGATTTGCCGAGCAAGGCCCGCGGCGGTGGCAAGTTCGACGTCGTGCTCATCAACAAGGGCATACGTGATCAGGTGGCACCCGGTGATGTGCTGGAGATACTGCGGCCCGGCGCCCGGCTGGTGAGCAAGAATGGCAAGGTCGCCTATCGGGAGTACTCCTCCGTCTATGACAAGGCCTTCTATTCGGCCGGCAAGCCACCCCTGCCGTCGGAGGCCGTGGCTCGAGTCATGTTGTTCAAGGTGTACGACAAGCTGAGTTATGGCCTGATCCTGCAGAGTCAGGACATGGTCAGCACCGGTTATCAGGTCAGCAATTTCTGACGTGCCTCTTCCATCCGGGCGACTCGCGCTGTGGTTGACGCTGGATGCCGTCACTGGTATCGGTCCGGTCACCGCTGCTCGCCTGCTGGCCCATTTTGGCGGTGACATCGTCACCCTGTTCGACGCCGATGACGGCACCCTGCGAGCTCTTGGTCTGCAGAGCGCTCAAATCCAGCAGATGAGGTGGCCCCAGCCGGTTGTCGAGCAGGCGCTGAGCTGGGCCGCCGAGCCCGGCAATCACCTCCTGTGTCCGGATGACCCCGCCTATCCCACTTTGCTCAAAGAGATCCCCGCCGCCCCGCTGTTGCTCTACTGTCGTGGCAACCTGGCTACCCTGTCTGCTCCTCAGCTGGCGATGGTCGGCACGCGCCATCCCACCTATGCCGGCAAGGACAATGCTGTCCGCCTCTGCGCTGAGCTGGTCGCCTGTGGGCTGGCCATCACCTCCGGACTGGCTATTGGCATCGATGGAGTCTGTCATCAGCAGGCGTTGGCGACAGGGGGGACTACCCTGGCCGTGCTGGGCTCAGGGCTCGACTGCCTCTATCCGAAGCGCCATCAGGGGTTGGCCATGGAAATCCTGGCGCAAGGCGGCTTGCTTATCTCCGAGCTGGCCCCCGACAAGGGACCGCTGGCCGAGCACTTTCCACGGCGCAATCGCATCATCAGTGGCTTGTCGCTGGGTACCCTGGTGGTAGAGGCGGCCGAGCAGAGCGGTTCGCTCATCACGGCCCGTTATGCATTGGAACAGGGGCGAGAGGTCTTTGCCGTCCCTGGTGCCCCGCAAAATGTGCAGGCACTAGGTTGCAACAAATTAATCCAGCAGGGGGCCAAACTTGTATTGAGCGCGGCCGATATAGTGGAAGAGCTGCCCGGATTTGTCGGTCTGCTGCAGCAAGTGTCTGACTTGTCTGAGCATTCGAATAATAGCGAATTGCCTTATGCCGATTTGTTGGATAACGTAGATTATGAGACCACGAGCGTGGATACCGTTGCCGAACGGTCCCAGCTTCCTGTCGAAGTGGTATTGGGCAGGTTGGTAGAGCTGGAGCTGGCCGGTGCAGTGATGGCGGTAGCCGGTGGATACGTCAGAGCGAGGAGGGCGAATCATGTTTGATGTATTGATGTACCTTTTCGAGACCTACATCCACAGCGATGCAGATGTGATGGTCGAGCAGAATGAACTCACCGACGAACTGAGCCGGGCAGGTTTCGACAAAGACGAGATCGAGAAGGCGCTCAACTGGCTGGAGCGACTGGCCAACCTGCATGACAGCGAGCGGGAGGTCTACGTGGCCGCCAGCGCGCAAGGCTCTATGCGTATTTATGCTCCACAAGAACTGGCACGCCTCAGTACCGAGTGCCGTGGTTTCCTGCTGTTTCTGGAACAAGCCCAGGTACTCAATGCCGAAACCCGCGAAATCTGCATCGAGCGCCTGCTCGAGCTTGATAAACCGGATATCGAGCTGGACGATCTGAAGTGGGTCGTCATGATGGTGCTGTTCAACGTACCGGGCAGTGAAAATGCCTACCAGCAGATGGAAGAGCTGGTGTTTGACGAGTCAGACGGTGTCATCCACTGACAGCCCGGTGCCGCGCTGGTAGAATTCAGGTCATCTGGATTTCAAGGCGCGGCCCATGTCAAAAATCGATCATCACCTCTTTTCAGCCCACGAACATGCCTTCGAGCGCGAACCGTGCCCGCAGTGTGGGGCCGAGCTGGTGATCCGCCAGGGCAAGCATGGTCCCTTCCTCGGTTGTTCTGCCTATCCTGCCTGTGATTACATCCGCTCCCTGACCCCGTCCGGTCGTGACATCGAGAAGGTGCTTGAGGGCTCGGCCTGCCCGGACTGCGGCCAGCCGCTGGCGATCAAGAAGGGGCGTTATGGCCTGTTTGTCGGCTGCACCCAGTACCCGGCCTGCCAGCACATCGAATCCCTGCAGGAGAGCGACGATACCCAGATCCTCTGCCCGGAGTGTGGCAAGGGACACCTCATCAGCCGAACCTCTCGCTATGGCAAGCAGTTCTACTCTTGCGACGGTTACCCCCATTGCAAATATGTGGTGAATGACAAGCCGGTCCCCATGCCTTGCCCGCAATGTGGCTGGGGTATCATGGTCGAGAAAAAGGTGAGGGGAGCACTGCGCTGGATCTGTCCGCAAAAGAAATGCGGCCACCAGAGCGAGCAGGTATAATCCGGCCGCCACAAGCGAATTGAAACGTTTTCGGCTAACTTCAACCCCCCACTTGGAGTAAGGAAATTCCCACCATGAATAAACCCTTTGTTGCCGTATTGATGGGCTCTGATTCTGATTTTCCGGTGATGCAGACCACCCTCGAGGTGCTCAAGTCATTCGATATCGCGGTAGAAGTGAAAGTGACCTCCGCACACCGTACCCCGGCTGCGACTCATCAGTACGTGACCGACGCCGAAACCCGTGGCTGCAAGGTCTTTATCTGTGCCGCCGGTCTCGCCGCTCACCTGGCAGGTGCCGTGGCGGGTATCACGACTCGTCCTGTGATCGGTGTGCCCATCGATGGCGGCCCGCTCAAGGGGCTGGATGCGCTGCTTTCCACCGTGCAGATGCCGGGCGGGGTGCCGGTGGCGACCGTGGCGATCGGCAAGGCCGGTGCCAAGAATGCAGGCTATCTGGCAGCGCAGATGCTGGCAGTGGCGGATGATGAACTGGCGGCCAAGGTGCAGGCCGAACGCCAGAAAAATGCCGACGAGGTACTGGCCAAGGACGCCGCCTTGCAGGCCCTGCTCAAGTAAGCTCCGAGACGGCAACCCCCCCCCCCCCGTTCGCCACCGGCCTCTCGCTGGTCGATGAAGGGAGGGGCGACAGGGTCGCCGTTTCGTAGGCTCAATGTTAATCAATGATGAGGCGACAGCCCGGCTGTCGCATTTTTTATGCCCAATGAATTTGAACTTGCAGTTGCCGCCCTCCAGCGCGATGGGGTGATTGCCTATGCGACCGAGGCGGTATTTGGCCTGGGTTGTGATCCTGACTCCGAGTCGGCGGTACACCGTCTGCTGGCGATCAAGCAACGCCCGGTGGAGAAGGGACTGATCCTGATCGCCGCCGATCTGGCTCAGTTGCAGGATTACATCGATCTGGACCAGCTCACCAGCGAGCAGCTGGCCTGGGTGGAAGCGAGCTGGCCTGGTCCCTTCACCTGGATCATGCCGGCGCGCAGCAATACCCCGGCCTGGCTGACCGGTCAGTTCACTACCCTGGCGGTGCGTGTGACGGCCCATCCGCAGGTACAAGGGCTGTGTCGTGCCTTTGGCAAGCCACTGGTCTCTACCAGCGCCAACCTGACCGGTGAAGAGCCTGCCCGCAGGGTGGCGGATATCGGCGAATTGCTGGCGAGTCAGCTGGCCTATATCCTGCCCGGCGAAGTGGGGGGGCAGGCCAATCCGTCCGAGATCAAGGATGCCAGAACCGGCGCCATCATCCGCCCCTCTTGAACCGCTCGGAGAGCAGCAATGCGGATCGGCTTAGCCCATCCGGCGACATCACAATAATAGGGTCAGGCGACGATCCTGGCTGACTGGAGACAAGATGAGCAAACCGGATGTGGCCCAGGTCAAGGCCTTCCTGCTGCAGTTGCAGGACGAGATCTGCCGTGGTCTGGAACTGGCCGATGGCGTCGGACACTTTGTGGAAGATGCCTGGCGTCGTGAAGGAGGTGGCGGTGGCCGCACTCGCGTGCTGCGTCACGGTGCGGTGATCGAGCAGGGAGGGGTCAACTTCTCCCACGTTCATGGCGATGCCATGCCGGCCTCGGCAACGGCCCATCGGCCGGAACTGGCGGGCCGCCGGTTTGAGGCCATGGGGGTGTCGCTGGTGATCCACCCACACAATCCGTATGTGCCGACCAGCCACGCCAATGTGCGCTTCTTCATCGCCGAGAAAGAGGGGGAGGAGCCGATCTGGTGGTTTGGTGGCGGCTTCGATCTCACCCCGTTTTATCCGTTCGAAGAGGACGTGCGGCATTGGCATCAGGTCTCCCGCGATCTTTGTCAGCCGTTCGGCACCGATATTTATCCCGAGTTCAAATCCTGGTGTGATCGCTACTTCTTCCTCAAGCACCGGGACGAGACACGTGGCGTTGGCGGCCTCTTCTTCGATGATCTTAATCGCTGGCCGTTTGCCGACTGTTTCGCCTTTATGCAGGCGGTTGGCAAGGGCTATCTCGATGCCTATCTACCGATTGTCGAGCGCCGCAAGGCGCTGGCTTATGGCGAACGGGAGCGGGAATTCCAGCTCTATCGTCGTGGCCGCTATGTGGAGTTCAATCTGGTGTATGACCGTGGCACCCTGTTCGGTTTGCAGACTGGCGGGCGCACCGAGTCGATCCTGATGTCGATGCCGCCGCTGGCGCGCTGGGAATATGACTGGCAGCCGTCAGCGGGCAGCCCGGAAGCATTGCTCTACAGTGACTACCTAAAACCGCGCGAGTGGTTGTGACCAGAGGAGAGGGGCCATGATGGCCCCTTCTTATTGGCCGATATTCGGCTTGTTCCTGAGTGCGAAAACCCGTTAAATCGGGAGATTGCCCTCTGAAGGAACTCTTTGATGGATCGTTATCTGGTTTTTGGCCACCCGGTGCGCCACAGCAAATCTCCCTTTATTCATACCCTGTTTGCCAGGCAAACCCAGCAGGAGCTGGAATATGGTCTGGCCGAGCCGGCCGTCGAAGAGTTCGCCACCAGTCTGAGAGACTTCTTTGCCCAAGGTGGCAAGGGATGCAATGTCACCGTCCCCTTCAAGGAGCAGGCATTCGCCCTGGTCGATCGACTGAGTCCTCGTGCCCGGCGGGCGGGGGCCGTCAACACCATCAAGCTGACCGATGATGGCGTACTGCTGGGTGACAACACAGATGGTGCCGGGTTGGTGGCCGATCTCAAGGCGCATGGTGTGGCACTTGCTGGCAGCAGGATTCTGCTGCTGGGGGCGGGTGGCGCGGCGCGCGGTGCGCTGGCACCGCTGCTGGCCGAGCAACCCGAGGCATTGGTTATCGCCAACCGTACTCACGCCAGGGCAGAACAGCTGGCTGCCGAGTTTCGTGATCTGGGGGCGGTAAGTGCCCAGACCTATGAGCAGCTGGGCGGCCATTTCGATCTGATCATCAACTCCACCTCCGCCAGCCTGCAGGGAGAGTTGCCGCCGCTCCCTCCGGTGCTGATCCACGCCGATATCGCCATCTACGACATGATGTATGGCGCGACCGATACCCCCTTTATCGCCTGGGCCAAAGGGCAAGGGGCTCGCCAGACCGTAGATGGCCTCGGTATGCTGGTGGAACAGGCGGCAGAAGCCTTTACCGTGTGGCGCGGAATCCGGCCAGGGACTAAACAGGTATTGAGAGAACTGAAACGAAATCTGGGGACCTTATGAATCAAGGCATCTTGTTTCCCGAGCTGGCCGACTGGCAAGCGCATGAACAGCGGATCCACTTCCCTGCCCAGCAGATGGGGGCGCTGGTGGATTGCTACATCAGTCGCAGGCGTTTAGAGAAAATGACCGGGCTCTCCCTCGCCAGAGAGGAAGACATCCTGCGAGCTTTCGAAAGCGTGCGTTTTGACATCGAAGAGATTGCTGAAAAACTCATTGAGGAACAAGAGTTTGCAGAGGATGGCGCCATCTATCTCTGATTTTTTCAAGTTTTTTCTCAAAGCAGCGGAACTTGCGCCAAGTTGTGCTGACTAACTAGATAGTTGAGGAAGTGCTAGCTAGTCACCTTTATAACTCCCCGGTATTCGTACTGGGGATTTTTTTATCTATATGAAAAATAACATAATTTATGTAATTCATTTTTCGTGAAACTTAATTACATAAATTACTTTCACTTTCTGCTGCTTTGCTATACAGTTAGCAACGTAGGGTACAGAGGTAAGATGTTCTATCTTTCAGACCTTTTATTTCACGTAATTGAATGTGGCTGAATAGCGGCCCCGGTGAGTCATCATCGGGGTGTTTTTTTATGGGTTGCGTTTAGAGTAAATGCTTTAATGTTGGCGAATGTTTGTTAGAATGAAGGGGCTTCTTGAGGAAAACCAGTCGTCTTTGTTCTCAAGATTTAGCTTCTTCCCAATTTTTGAACTGATTGTTTAAGGCCGGTACTGCGCTTGCAGAACCGGCCTCATTTTTATCCTTTCCATTGACTGCTTTGTAATAAAATTTCACTTTGGTACTTATTTGGTGATGGAACGCCTCCGCCGGCGTCTATTTTTGAAAACGTTGCCAATGGGATGAAAAGTTAATTGTTATATAGAATTAACTGTTTATCCCATTGATAAAAATAGTGTTTCAAGAGCTCATCGTAGGGAGTGGGCGATGTCACTGGCGAGAGGGGGTTATGGCAAGCAGACTGAAAGCCTTTCAATCAGCGGAGGAGCTGCTCCGCCAATTGCAGGGTTTGGTTGTGGTGTATACAGGACGTAGCTTACTCCTCGAGCGGTGCTTGCTCATCGTCAGCCATTTCATCGGCGCCTGCGAGATACCAGCCAGTCAGCGTCTGTGCCAGTTTTTCGACCCCGATCTGGGTCAGGGAAGAGAAGGCTTCCACCTGGATCTGCGGACCCAGCTCGGCTACGGCCTGGCGTACCTTGATGACCTGATTGTTGCGCGGACCTGGGCTCAGCTTGTCGGCCTTGGTCAGCAGCAGCATGACCGGCAGTTTGCGGTGAGAGCTCCACTCCAGCATATTCATATCGGTATCTTTGAGCGGATGGCGGATGTCCATCAGGATCACCAGACCTTTCAATGACTCACGACGCTGCAGATATTCCGCCAGCGACTTTTGCCACTTGAGCTTCATTTCCAGCGGAACCTGCGCATAACCGTAGCCCGGCAGGTCGACCAGACGCTTGCCCGGTTCCAGCTCAAACAGGTTGATCAGCTGGGTGCGTCCCGGCGTCTTACTGGTGCGAGCCAGGTTCTTGTGCTTGGTCAAGGTATTCAATGCAGATGACTTACCGGCATTGGAACGGCCGGCAAACGCAATCTCGACACCCCCATCATTTGGCAGGTGACGGATGTCGGGTGCGCTGGTCACAAAATGCACCTTATTGAAATTCAGAGTTTGTGTATCCAACGTAAATTCCCCATAGAGATAGAGGGTTATAGAGTTACTTTTTTGTGAAATCGTGTAAAATGGCGTCGCTTAAACGCGTTTATTTTAACATGCCTTCAGCGGCATGGGATCTGGAAGCCTAATAACGAGAAGTTGGAACGCCATGAAGAACCTAGTCATTACTCTTGCTCTGATGGTTGGCGTAACGGGGATGGCACAAGCCAAGGGCGATGCCGCTGCGGGACAAACCAAGGCTGTCGTTTGCGCGGCTTGTCATGGACCGGACGGCAACAGCCTAGTCGATATGTACCCCAAGATTGCTGGTCAGCACGCATCATATATCAAAAAGCAGTTAGTTGAACTGAAGGCTGCAGCTTCTGGTCAAACTGGCCGGGTTGCACCCATCATGGGGCCGATGGCGCTTCCTCTGTCTGAACAGGACATGGAAGACCTGGCAGCCTACTTCTCCAGTCAGAAGGTGACGCCGCTCGCGGTACCCGATGACGCCGTCGCTGCAGGCAAGGCGCTGTACATGGGAGGGGACATGAGCCGTGGTCTGGCTGCCTGCACTGCCTGCCATGGTCCGCGCGGTTCGGGCGTCGAGCAGGCCAAGTATCCGAGCCTGTCCGGCCAGCATCCTGCCTACATCAAGGCCCAGCTCACGGCTTTTAGGGCCGCAGCCCGTGATAACGACCCGAACAGCATGATGCGGGACGTTGCCAAGAAGCTGACCGATCAGGATATCGAAGTACTGTCCAAATATGTGGCAGGTCTGCACTGATCAAGCCGATGACATTATCTCATTGATATTGACGAGGAGCCGCCGGCTCCTCGTTTCTTTTTGGCCTTTAACACCATTTGGCCAATTTTTTCTCGCATTGTTGTAAGAGATCTCCCATTCCTCAGCCTGGCCAGGGCTTAAACATTTTTAGAAAAATGCTTAGTAATTCATTAATTTCAATATGTTAAATGACAATAAGTTGTTTATCTCCGTTTGAAAACGTTCCTGATGGATTGAGTCACTTTATTAAATTGATACAGTGGATGCATGGAATGGCCCACGCGGTGGTTCACGACCGGGATGTCGTGAAGACAGGATGTCGATGAGGCTGGATGCCAAGGGCCACGCGAGTGGCAGGCAATGGATTGAAAGACCAGGATGGTGACCGTTCAGGAAGAGCGGGGCTGCGGGAAGCAACCACCCCAGAAGATGACCGGACGTCGTCTGCATGGGTCAGGCAAGCACACGCACATTCAGGATCGACCAATTAAGGTCAGGATGACCATACACAAGATATGATGCGCAGAGGTATCGCCACGGACAGGGTGATTTGCAGCCAGGGATGGGACTCGCATAAACATATCAAGGCAGCTTCGGCTGCCTTTTTTCTTTTGGGTCATTAACCCGCTTGGTCATTCTGTGTCAAAATACCAGCAACATGCCCAGAGGATGCCGATCCTGCGGTATTCGAAGGCCATTTATGGCCGGATTGGTGCGGGATCCCGCTCTGTTTCTAATCCATCGTCCCCCGTGTCAGCATCCTCTTCCGGACCTTTTCGAACCGGAAACGGGTTTCAATCCAGTTATTTGTCGGAGTCATTCATTCATGTCGGCTAAACAACCCAATCGCAAACCTGCCGGTAAGCGCAAAGAATCAGATGCCAGTGCCCAGGAAGGCCGTGAGCGCAAACGCGCCGCCAAGCGCAAGGGCTTGAAGGCAGGATCCCGCCAGCAGGTCGAGCAGGCCGGCAAGAAGAGTGGCACCAAACAGGCCAAGGATCCGCGCATCGGGTCCCGCAAGCCGGTTGCCCTGATCGTGGAAGAGAAGAGCAGCAAGCCGGTCGCGCCCAAGCAGATCAAAGAGAAGAAGCTGGTGATGACACCGGAGCAGGAGCTGGCCTCCATCGAGAATGATGATCGTCTGAATGACCTGCTGGATCGGCTCGATGCCGGTGAGACCCTGGAAGCAACCGAGCAAGCCTGGGTCGATCAGCGGGTTGACCGTTATCAGGAGCTGATGGACGAGCTTGGCATCATCGACACCGATGATGACGAAGACGAGGCTGATTTTGATGAGGCCGACTTTGACGAGCCGGGCCAGCCAGCCTCCGAAGAGGAGCTGTGGGATCGTTTCACCCAGGTCGACTATCAGCCAGAGCCCAAGCCTGAGCCGAAGAAAAAGTGATGAGTGGATGGATGCTGGCCGCCTTGTTGGGCGGCCTGATTTTGTTGGGGCTGGCTTGGTATGCCGGTACCTTGCTGGCACGTCTCAAGCGCCAGCACGACAGCCAGCAGCAGGCTATCGCGGCCCGCAATGAGCGGATCCTCGAGAGTGTCAGGGTGATTGCCCATGCGGTACGGGATGGTCAGTGTGACTACTCCGAGGGCGCCATCCGGCTGACCAATCTGCTGGATGCGTTGCAGATCAAGGGTGGTCGCGCCTTTGCCGGCGAATTTCCGGGTTTGTACGGTCTCTACGAGAAGGTGAAGGAGATGCCGACTCATGAGGCGAGACGGGCCCTCAAACGCAATGAAGTCATGAAGATGGATCTCGAACGCAGTGGCTATGAGGCCGAGCTGGAGGCGCAGATCCTCGAGGATGTGGCCAGACTGAAGGATTTTCAGTTAAGCCGGTGAGCCGATAACAAAAAAGAGGAAGCAAGCGTGCAAGCAGAACAGATTGTGTGGGATCAGGCCCTGATCGAGAAATATAACTACAGCGGTCCGCGTTACACCTCCTATCCCACCGCGCTGGAGTTCAACGAGGGTTTCGGTTATCCGGACTTCGTCCAGGCCGCGAGCCAGTATCCGGCGCGCAACCTGTCGCTCTACGTGCATATCCCCTTCTGTCACAAGCTCTGCTACTACTGCGGCTGCAACAAGGTGATCACCCGTCACCGCCACAAGGCCGATCAGTACCTCGATTTTCTCGAGCAGGAGATCAAGGCGCAGGCCCCGCTGTTCAAGCAGCGGTTGGTGACCCAGCTGCACTGGGGCGGCGGCACGCCCACCTATCTGGATGAACCCCAGACTCGCCGACTGATGGCCATGTTGCGGGAGCATTTCCACTTCGCCGAAGAGGGCGAAATCAGCATTGAAGTGGATCCGCGCGAGATCGAGCTCTCCATGCTGGACGTGCTGCGGGAGATCGGCTTCAACCGTATCAGCCTCGGCGTGCAGGACTTCAACAAGGAGGTCCAGGTCGCGGTCAACCGCGAGCAGGACAACGACTTCATCCGCGCCATGCTGGAACGGGCTCGTGAACTGGGCTTTCGTTCCACCAACCTGGATCTCATCTACGGCTTGCCGCACCAGAACCGGGAGAGCTTCCATCACACCCTGGAAGAGGTGCTCAAGACCGACCCGGCCCGTCTCTCCATCTTCAACTATGCCCACCTGCCCAGCCGTTTTGCCGCTCAGCATAAGCTGAAAGAGGCGGACATGCCGGCGCCGCAGGAAAAACTGGCCATGCTGCAGGACACCATCGCCTTCCTGACCGGCCGTGGTTATCAGTTCATCGGCATGGATCACTTCGCCAAGCCGGACGACGAGCTGGCGGTTGCCCAGCGTGAGGGCAAGCTGCACCGCAACTTCCAGGGCTATACCACCCAGGGGGATTGTGATCTGCTGGGGCTGGGGGTCTCCTCCATCAGCATGATCGGCGATGCCTATTCCCAGAACCAGAAAGAGCTCAAGGCCTACTATGGCCAGGTGGAAACGCTGGGGCATGCCCAGTGGAAGGGGTGCTCTCTCAATCAGGACGACCTGATCCGCCGCGAGGTGATCAAGCGCCTCATCTGCGATTTTCGCCTGAACTTTGCCGCCGTCGAGCAGGCCCATGGCCTGGCGTTCAGGGAGTACTTCGCGGAGGATCTCAAGCTGCTGCAGACCTTCATCGATGATGGCCTGGTGCGCATGACCGAAGAGGGGCTGGAGGTGGTCTCCACCGGTCAGCTGTTGATCCGCAACATCTGCATGTGCTTCGATGTCTACCTGCGCAACAAGGCGCGCCAGCAGCAGTTCTCCCGGGTGATCTAAGCCGGTCGATGTCGTTGGGAAATAAAAAAACCGCCTCTCGGCGGTTTTTTTATTGGGCTTGCCCCTGCTCAGCGCTGGGCGGCGCGGGCGCTCAACTCGGCCTTCTCGGTATCGCTCAGGAAGGCCAGGGTCAGGCCGTTCTGCTGGGCGGTGCGGATCTCGCTCACCGTCATGCCGGCAGCCGGGGCCGCCACCTCGTATTCGTGGGGCAGGTCGATGCCTTCCACCGCCGGGTCGTCGGTGTTGAGGCAAGCCAGCACGCCGGCGGCCAGGAACTGGCGGATCGGGTGTTCGGTCAGGCTCGCCACCGTGGTGGTCTGAACGTTGGAGGTGAGGCAGGACTCGATGCCGATGCGGTGCTCGGCCAGATAGGCCATCAGAGCCGGATCCTGAATGGCTTTGACGCCGTGACCGATACGCTCGGCCCCCAGCTCGCGAATGGCCTGCCACATGCTTTCGGGACCGGCGGCTTCACCGGCGTGCACGGTGACGCGCATGCCCGCATCACGTACCCGGCGGAAGTGGTCGGTGAACAGCTCGCCCGGGAAGCCCAGCTCGTCGCCGGCCAGATCGATGGCAACCAACCGATCACGATGGGCCAGGCATCCATCCAGTTCTTGCTTGCACTGCTCGGTGCCGAAGGTGCGGCTCATGATGCCGATCAGGTTGGTCTTGATGCCGAAGTCGCGGCTGCCGGCCGCTACGCCATCGATGATGGCTTCGACCACGCCCTGCGGGTGCAGCTTGTGGGCCATCGCCATGTAGGCCGGGCTGAAACGCAGCTCGGCATAGTCGATGCCGGCGCGCAGCAAGTCTTCCACGTTTTCGTAGGCGACCCGGCGGCAGGCGTCGTAGTCGGCCAGCACGGCCACGCCCCAGTCCAGTTTCTTGAGGAAGGCGACCAGGCTCGGTTCATTCTCGACGATCTGCACATGGGGGCGCAGCGCCTCCAGCTCGAAGGCGGGCAGTTGGATATTGTGCTGACGGCCCAGCTCGAGGATGGTCTGCGGGCGGATGTTGCCGTCCAGATGGCGGTGCAGGTCGGTCAGGGGAAGAGATCTGTCAATCATGATGGCGCCTTCTTCGAGTCGGGTGTGAAAGCCTGCCATTCTAGGCAGGGATCTCAAAAAAGATACCCCGTTTGAAATCAAACGGGGCCTTATTGGTCAGTGATTTGCCAAGGCGTGATGGGAATCGTTTTTCCCAAGGACTCAGGAGAGGTCGAGTTCCTTCAGCTTGCGGGTGAGGGTGTTGCGCCCCCAACCGAGCAGCCTGGCCGCCTCCTGCTTGTGACCATGGGTATGGTCCAGCGCGGTTTCCAGCATGATCCGCTCGAACTGGGGCAGGGCATCGGCCAGGATATCGGTCTCCCCCAGCGCCAGCTTGGCGGCGACCCAATCCTGCAACTGCTGCTGCCAGCCGCCGGACAGGGCCGGCTGACCCGGTTCGGCGGTGCTGGTGATGGGGGTCAGCAGTTCGGTGGGCAGATCGCTCACCAGCACCTCCTGGCCCGAGGCCATCACGGTAAGCCAGCGGCAGACGTTCTCCAGCTGGCGCACGTTGCCCGGCCAGGGCAGGCGGCTGATGTAGGCCTGGGTATCCGGATGCAGGCTTTTGGCCTCCACGTTCAGCTCCTTGGCTGCCCGCAGCAGGAAGTGCTGGGCCAGCTGGGGAATGTCCTCGCGGCGCTCCTTGAGGGCGGGAATATGGATCCGGATGACATTCAGGCGGTGGAACAGGTCTTCCCGAAATTCACCGTCGGCCACCCGCTTCTCCAGATTCTGGTGGGTGGCGGCGATGATCCGCACATCCACCTGCACCGGCTGATGGCCGCCAACCCGGTAGAACTGGCCGTCGGCCAGTACCCGCAGCAGCCGGGTCTGCACATCCAGCGGCATGTCGCCGATCTCGTCGAGAAACAGGGTGCCGCCGTCGGCCTGTTCGAAGCGGCCGTGGCGAATGTTGTTGGCGCCGGTGAAGGCTCCCTTCTCATGGCCGAACAGTTCCGATTCGATGAGATCTTTCGGGATGGCGGCCATGTTGAGGGCGATGAAGTTCTTGTGGGCGCGCGGGCTGTGCTTGTGCAGGGCGTGGGCGACCAGCTCCTTGCCGGTGCCGCTCTGGCCGTTGATCAGCACCGAGATGCTGGAGCGCGACAGCCGGCCGATGGCGCGGAACACCTCCTGCATGGCCGGTGCCTCGCCGATGATCTCCGGGCTGCTGGCCGGATCCTGCTGGCGTGCCTTGCGCTTGGTACGCTGCTCCTTGAGGTGATTCTCGGCGCGGCGCACCAGGGTGACCGCCTCGTCGATGTCGAACGGCTTGGGCAGGTATTCGAAGGCACCGCGCTGGTAGGCATTGACCGCGCTGTCGAGATCCGAGTGGGCGGTCATGATGATGATGGGCAGGTCGGCCTGGCGGCGATGGATCTGCTCAAGCAGGCTGAGGCCGTCGATGCCGGGCATGCGGATGTCGGAGAGGATCACGTCCGGCGAGCGCATCTCCAGCGAGCTCAGCAGCGCCTCGCCATCGGCGAAGCTCTCGCACTCGAAACCTTCACTGCCGAGGGTGCGCTCCAGCACCCAGCGGATAGAACTGTCGTCATCGACGATCCACACTTTTGCTGTCATGACGTTCCCTTATTTGCGAAGCGGTAGAAAGATGGTGAATTCGGTGTGGCCGGGCCAGCTGATGCAATCGATCCGCCCCTTGTGCTGGTCGATCAGGTTCTGGGCGATGGAGAGGCCGAGCCCGGTGCCCCCCTCCTTGCCGGTGATCATCGGATAGAAGAGGGTGTCGCGGATGGCGTCCGGGATGCCGGGGCCGTTGTCGATGATCTTGATCTCGGCCGCCAGCCGGTAGCGCTGGCCGTGGATAGTGATCTGGAACGCGGTGCGGGTCTTGATGCGGATGAGGCCGGTCTGCTCGCCGATGGCCTCGGCGGCGTTGCGCACCATATTGAGGAAGGCCTGCTGCAGCTGGTCCGGCTCCATCTCGAACTCCGGGATGCTGGGATCGTAATCCCGCTCGATGCGCACCGTCGGTGGCAGCTCCAGCTCTACCAGCCGACGCACCTGCTCCAGTACCGAGTGGACGTTGTGCATCTGGTGACGACCCGGGCGCTGGGGACCGAGCAACCGATCGACCAGCACCCGCAGCCGGTCGGCCTGTTCGATGATGATGCCGGTGTATTCGCGCAGGGCGGGGTCGGGCAGCTCCTTTTGCAGCAGCTGGGCCGCGCCGCGCAGACCGCCGAGGGGATTCTTGATCTCGTGGGCCAGGCCGCGCACCAGCTCCTTGGCCGCCTGCTGTTGGGCATGCTGCTGCAGCTCCTGGCTGATCTTCTTCTGCTGGTCGATCTTGCGCAGCTCCACCACCATCAGCCGTTGCTCATGATCGGCCAGCGGGCTGACGCTCATCTCCACCAGTCTGGGCTCTCCTTCCACC
This sequence comes from Aeromonas sp. QDB54, assembly GCF_027707385.1. Classification (NCBI taxonomy): domain Bacteria; kingdom Pseudomonadati; phylum Pseudomonadota; class Gammaproteobacteria; order Aeromonadales; family Aeromonadaceae; genus Aeromonas; species Aeromonas sp. QDB54. Next base: position 78,638 of record NZ_JAPCIT010000016.1, read on the forward strand.
ACCAGGGTCACTTCGCTATCGGTGAAGCCCTGCCCCGAGCTGAGGCACTGCTTTAGCCTCTGCAGATCGAGAGAGATATGCTCCAGCAGGTGGGGCAGTTCGATACCGATCAGCCGGCGCTGACTGAGGGAGAGCAGCTGCTCGGCGGCAGGGTTGACGAACTGGATGCAGAGCCGTTCATCCATCAGGATGACGGCGGTCAGCAAGTTATCGAGCAGTATCTTGGCTTGATCCGGGCGGGTTGGCACAGGTTTCTCCCTAAAACGGTGCTATACACCAGCAATGCACCAATGTGGTGCATTTAGTCTACCCGTATCGAGGCACAGGATCACCCCTTGTTGTTGAGGGGGGTCACTTTGGGTGCAGGATTGATGCTGGCCCGGTGCAGGTAGAAGGTGACTGGCTTGGATTTAGCAAGGATCGTACCGTCTTTGGCGAGCAGCTCGAGCTGGGCCTCATGGGCACCGCGATCGAGGTTTTCGACCCGGATGGCGAGGGAGTTTTTAACGATGGGGGCCGCCTTGCCGTCCAGGGTCAGGCGCACATCGTACTGGGTCGGCGGTTGGGGGCTGATCTGACCCTGAAACACCACGTTGCCGGTGTTGTCGCGCAGGGTGCTGCCCTGTTCCGGGGAGAGCAGTTCGATCACCAGCTTGGCCGCTTCCTTCTCTTTCTTGGCATCGACGCCGGTCAGGCTGTTGAAGTTGTCAACTTGCACCGAGCGGGGTGAACTGCCGATGAAGGGGGCAACGCGCAGATCGACCTCCTTGGCTTTCTGGCCGGGGGGAGGGGCATCCGTGTAGTGAACGACCCCCTGGCTGTCAGTCCAGGAGTATACCTTGGCAGCCTGGGCGCCGGTGGCGGCCAGCAGCAACAGGCTCAGCATCCATACTGGGTTGGCGTTTTTCATCCATCTCTCCTTGACGGGATTTTGCTTAATCCTATCAGAGAAAAAACCCGCCTGTCGGCGGGTTTGGTCAAGTTCTGAGCTGGCTTCCGGATTAAACGGAGTAGTACAGTTCGAACTCCAGCGGGTGCGGGGTCATGCGCACACGGTCAACGTCCTGCTGCTTCAGCTCCAGGTAGGAGTTGATGAAGTCGTCGCTGAATACGCCGCCGCGGGTCAGGAACTCGCGATCCGCATCCAGCGCGGCCAGGGCTTCGTCCAGAGAGCCGGCCACGGTCGGCACTTCGGCAGCTTCTTCCGGCGGCAGATCGTACAGGTTCTTGTCCATGGCATCGCCCGGATGGATCTTGTTGATGATGCCGTCCAGACCGGCCATCAGCTGGGCTGCGAAGGCCAGGTACGGGTTGGCAGCCGGATCCGGGAAGCGCACTTCGATGCGGCGAGCTTTCGGGCTCGGCACGACCGGGATACGGATGGAGGCAGAACGGTTGCGGGCAGAGTAGGCCAGCATGACTGGTGCTTCATAACCCGGTACCAGACGCTTGTAGGAGTTGGTGGTCGGGTTGGCGAAGGCGTTGATGGCCTTGGCGTGCTTGATGATGCCGCCGATGTAGTGCAGCGCCATCTCGGACAGACCGCCGTACAGGTCGCCAGCGAACAGGTTGACGCCGTTCTTGGCCAGGGACTGGTGGCAGTGCATGCCGGAGCCGTTGTCACCGAACATGGGTTTCGGCATGAAGGTGACGGTCTTGTTGTAGGCGTGGGCCACGTTGTGGATCACGTACTTCAGTACCTGCACTTCATCCGCTTTCAGGGTGAGGGTGTTGAAACGGGTCGCGATCTCGTTCTGACCGGCAGTCGCCACTTCGTGGTGGTGAGCTTCAACGACCTGGCCCATCTCTTCCAGCACCAGACACATGGCGGCACGGATGTCCTGAGAGGAGTCAACCGGTGCAACCGGGAAGTAGCCACCCTTGACGAAAGGACGGTGACCCTTGTTGCCGTGCTCGTAATCGGTACCGGAGTTCCAGGCGGCTTCTTCGGATTCGATCTTCACGAAGCTGTGGCCCATGGTGTTCGAGAAGGTGATGTTGTCGAACATGAAGAATTCCGGCTCCGGCCCGAACAGCACGGTGTCGGCGATGCCGCTGGACTTCAGGAAGTCTTCGGCACGCTTGGCGATGGAGCGCGGATCGCGGTCGTAGCCCTGCATGGTGGCCGGTTCCAGCACGTCACAGACGATGTTCAGGGTGGTCTCTTCGGTGAACGGATCCAGTTTGGCGGAGGCCGCATCCGGCATCAGCACCATGTCTGATTCGTTGATGCCCTTCCAGCCGCCGATGGAGGAACCATCGAACATCTTGCCGTCTTCGAAGAAATCTTCGTCAACCTGATGGGAAGGGATGGATACGTGCTGCTCTTTACCCTTGGTGTCGGTAAAGCGCAGGTCGACAAACTTGACTTCGTGTTCCTGGATCAGGGCCAAAACGTTCTGGGCTGACATGCTAAGTAACCTCCGGTGTTAAAACTCTTAGGGTGAATGCGTCATCACATTCACATAAGCCAGTATCGTGCCAAGTTTGTGACAGCTTGATTTCAGGGCATTTGGGACTATAAGCCAGCCCTGAGACCCGCCATCTCAGCGCGTTACGCCTCAAAGTAGTGCATCCATGGATCGTTTTGGTGCACTAAAATGGTGCGCGTTATACGGTCAGCCCCCATCTAAGCAGGCTTTGATCGGAAGGTCTATGATCCTGATCCCCTGTTGTGCGCGAATGTACTGCAATTCTGCTAGGCAGATCACAAAGGCGAGAGTACAATTAGCGCCCAATTTTACCCGGTGATTGAGGCGAGAATGTTAGAGAATTTACGCAATATTGCGATTATTGCGCACGTTGACCACGGCAAAACGACTCTGGTTGATAAGCTGCTGCAGCAGTCCGGCACCCTGGACCGCTCCACGGAAGGCCAGGAACGGATCATGGACTCCAATGATCTGGAACGGGAACGTGGCATCACCATTCTCGCCAAGAACACTGCGATCCGCTGGAACGACTACCGCATCAACATCGTTGATACCCCGGGTCACGCCGACTTCGGTGGTGAGGTAGAGCGCGTACTGTCCATGGTTGACTCCGTGCTGCTGCTGGTTGACGCCGTTGACGGCCCGATGCCGCAAACCCGTTTCGTGACCCAGAAGGCATTCGCCCAGGGTCTGAAGCCGATCGTGGTCATCAACAAGATCGACCGTCCGGGTGCTCGTCCTGACTGGGTAATGGATCAGGTATTCGATCTGTTCGACAACCTGGGTGCCACCGACGAACAGCTGGACTTCAAAGTTGTTTACGCCTCTGCACTGAACGGTTGGGCCACCATGGATCAGGACGTTGAGTCCGATAACATGGAACCCCTGTTCCAGGCCATCGTCGACAACGTGGAAGCGCCCAAGGCTGATGCCGACGGTGGTTTCCAGATGCAGATCTCCCAGCTGGACTACAACTCCTATGTTGGCGTCATCGGTATCGGCCGCATCACCCGTGGTCGCGTCAAGACCAACCAGCAGGTCACCATCGTCGGTGCCGACGGCAAGTCCCGTACCGGCAAGGTCGGTCAGGTGCTGGGTTATCTGGGTCTGTCCCGTACCGAAGTGGCCGATGCGCAAGCTGGCGACATCATCGCCATCACCGGTCTGGGCGAGCTGAAGATCTCCGACACCATCTGTGACAACGGCGCCGTTGAAGCGCTGCCGCCGCTCTCCGTTGACGAGCCGACCGTGAACATGACCTTCCAGGTCAACACCTCACCGTTCGCCGGCAAAGAGGGCAAGTTCGTGACCTCCCGCAACATCCTGGAGCGTCTGAACCAGGAGCTGGTCCACAACGTGGCCCTGCGCGTGGAAGAGACCGATGATCCGGACAAGTTCCGTGTCTCCGGCCGTGGTGAACTGCACCTGTCCATCCTGATCGAAAACATGCGTCGTGAAGGTTACGAGCTGGCGGTATCCCGTCCGGAAGTTATCCTGCGCACCGTAGACGGCGTCCTGCAAGAACCGTTCGAAACCGTAACCGTGGACGTGGAAGAAGCGCACCAGGGTTCAGTGATGGAGCAACTCGGCCTGCGTAAGGGCGAGATGACCAACATGACTCCGGATGGCAAAGGCCGTGTTCGCCTGGACTTCATGATCCCGAGCCGTGGCCTGATCGGCTTCCAGACCGAGTTCATGACCCTGACTTCCGGTACCGGTCTGCTGTACCACACCTTCGACCACTACGGTCCGCACAAGGGTGGCAGCATCGGCGAGCGTCAGAACGGCGTGCTGATCTCCAACGCTACCGGCAAGGCGCTGACCTATGCCCTGTTCGGTCTGCAAGACCGCGGTCGTCTGTTCATCGGTCACGCGACCGAAGTGTACGAAGGCCAGGTGATCGGTATTCACTCCCGTTCCAACGACCTGACCGTAAACTGCCTGAAGGGCAAGCAGCTGACCAACATGCGTGCCTCCGGTACCGACGAAGCCCAGGTGCTGACTCCGCCGATCCGCATGTCGCTGGAACAGGCTCTGGAGTTCATCGACAACGACGAACTGGTTGAAGTCACTCCGAAGAGCATCCGTATCCGCAAGAAACTGCTGACCGAGATGGATCGCAAGCGCGCCGGTCGTGCTTGATATCTGTTCATCGACAGACAGAGAGAGGCCTTCGGGCCTCTTTTTTTATGCCTGCTCGCCGCGGGCAGGCGGCTGCAGGTGCCGGTGCGAGTCGCACCCGGCTGGCCCATGGGTGGTCAAATGACCATGCTATCTGACACAATGTCTGCACTATGAAGACGTTGGGAGCGACAATGCAGCAGAAATTCGGCGGCCGTCTTGGCCATGCCCTCTCTTTTTTACGCCACGATGGTGGCCACTTCGCCCAGTTCGTCTGGGGCCGTTTCCAGCAAGACAGGCTGACGGTCACCGCCGGTTATCTGGCCTATGTGACCCTGCTCTCCCTGGTGCCGATGATCGCCGTGGTATTCGGCATGATGTCGGCCTTTCCGGTGTTTCAGAGCCTGAAGCAGGCGATGGAGCAGTTCGTCTATCACAACTTCGTGCCCACCGCCGGCGAGATGCTCAAGGAGTACATCGACGGCTTCGTGGCCAACGCCACCAACACCACGGCAGTCGGTATCGGCGCTCTGATCGTGGTGGCACTGATGCTGATCTCGGCCATCGACAAGAACCTCAACTACATCTGGCGCTCCACCCAGAGCCGGCCGCTGGCCCAAGCATTCGCCATGTACTGGATGATCCTGACACTGGGGCCGGTGCTCATCGGGGCCAGCATCGCCATCTCCTCCTACATTTTCTCGCTGCGGCTGTTCGGGGCCGAGAGCCTGTTCGGCATCGGCTATCTGTTGCTGCGTGGCCTGCCGTTCCTGTTCTCGGTGCTCACCTTCCTGCTGGTCTATACCGTGGTGCCCAACTGCAAGGTGCGGCTGATGCACGCCTTCATCGGCGCCCTAGTGGCGGCCACCCTGTTCGAGCTGGCCAAGCGCGGCTTTGCCATCTACATCACCAACTTCCCCTCCTATCAGGCCATCTATGGCGCCCTGGCGACCATCCCCATCCTGTTTGTCTGGGTCTACCTGAGCTGGCTGGTGGTCTTGCTTGGCGCCGAGACCACTGCCTGCCTTGGTGAATATGAGCGGCCTGCCTCAGAAGAGCTGGCTTGAACCTTGTTGTTGGCATTGGCGACCATGCTGTTTGTCTGGGCCTATGTGCCTGAGCTGGCTGGTGGTCTTGCTTGGTGCGGAAACCACCGCCTGCCTCGGCGAATATGAGCGACCGGGCGCCGATGAGTTGGCCTGACCCGGTCCCTTGCTGTTAGCATCGACGACCGCCCCCATCAGCAGATGGGGGCGGTCGTTTCGTTTTGAGAGGAGAGGGATGTGATTGCACTGATTCAGCGGGTCAGCGAGGCCAGCGTAACGGTAGAGGGCGAGGTGACCGGGGCCATCGGCCAGGGTCTGCTGGTGCTGCTCGGGGTGGAGCAGGGGGATGACGAGGCCAAGGCCGACAAGCTGCTGCACAAGGTGAGCGGTTACCGCATCTTCTCCGATGAGAATGGCAAGATGAACCTCAACGTAAGCCAGGCTGGCGGCAGCCTGCTGGTGGTCTCTCAGTTCACCCTGGCGGCGGATACCAACAAGGGGATGAGGCCCAGCTTCTCCAGCGGCGCCCATCCGGTCGAGGCCGAGCGGCTGTATGACTATTTCGTGGCGCAGGCCGCCGCCAGTGGCATCCCGACCGCCACCGGCCGCTTCGCCGCCGACATGAAGGTGGCGCTGGTCAACGACGGGCCGGTTACCTTCTGGCTACAGGTCTGACGCCAGCTCGTAGCGGGGGGCCGTGTGCAGCAGGACGTTGCGCAGCCCCGGCACCGGGTAGGGGGTGGTGGGGCCGACCCACTGCTCCAGCAGCATCAGTACCCGGGTCAGCTCGAGGCGGGTGCGCGGCAGCAGGTTGATGATGAGCTCACCGTTCAGGCGGGGAGCCAGCGCCTGATAGATGCGCTCCTGGAACAGCAGCGGCGGATTGCCGTCCTGGCTGAACAGATCGAGCAGGATGAGGTCGTACTGCGCCTCGCTCTGTTCCAGAAAGGCGAGGGCATCGGCCTGGTGCAGGGTCGGCGTGCGCTGCGGGTGGTGGTCGGGCTGAAAGAACAGCTGATAGAGGGTGATCACCTCTTCATCGAGATCGACGCACTCGTGACGGGCATCGGGCCAGCGCTGGTGCAGATGGCGGGTGAGATCGCCGCCTCCCAGCCCCAGCTCGAGGATGCTGCCGGCCTGCTCGGGCAGCAGACAGGCGATCACCTGCTGATGTGGCAGGCAGAGGGTGGCGGGTTCGGCCAGGGACATGGCCGACTGCACCACGCCGTCGATCTCCAGCCAGCGATGATGGGCATTTTCCTGCACGGTGAGCCGGCGCTGGGGCTTGGCGCTGAGGTGCAATAAGTGGTCGGCTTGGTACGCTTGCAGATTGAAGTCCATGAATTTGCACGGCAAGATGGTTTTCGACCAGTGTAACTCAAGGATGGAACTATGTACCGGGTGGTCACCCCCCAGATGGCAGCCGAACCGGATGCCCATTATCAGTTGAGCTGGGATGCATGGGTGCGCAAGCCCTTCAATGTGCCCGTCGGCGCTAACTCAAGGATCGCTTTATGTACCGGGTAGTCACTCCTCAAACGGCCGCCGAGCTGGACGCTTACTACCAGTTGCGCTGGGAACTACTGCGTAAACCCTTCAATCTGCCCGTCGGTTCCGAGCGGGATGAATACGATACCGTCGCCATTCACCGGTTGATGCTGGCCCCGGACGGCACGCCCATCGCGGTGGGGCGGCTGTTTGTCGGCGGTGACGAGGCCCAGATCCGCTTCATGGCGCTGCGCCCCGAATTTCGCGGTCAGGGGCTGGGTGTCCGCATGGTGGAAGATCTCGAACAGCTGGCCCGCAGCGAGAAGGTGAAGCGGCTGGTGATGAATGCGCGCCAGGAGGCGGTGGAGTTCTACCGCAAGTGCGGCTTTCTCGAGGTGGGGGAAGGCCCCGTTTCCTTCGGCCGCATCCCGCACCGCCAGATGATCAAGTCCCTGAGCCCGCTGCAGACCATCCAGTACCGGCCGGAGTGGTGTCAGGACCTCACTACCCGCTGGTCGCGCGGCATTCCCATCAGCGAGAAGATGGGGGTGCACATCACCCACTACGACGGCCAGACCTTCCACCTCAAGGCCAATCTGGCGGCCAATCTCAACGTGCACGACACCATGTTCGCCGGCAGCATCTACAGCCAGTGCGTGCTGGCGGGCTGGGGCCTGATCTGGCTGCAGCTCAAGGAGGCGGGGCTGGTAGGGGATACGGTGCTGGCGGAGGGCAACATCAAGTACTACCGGCCGGTCAAGGAGGAGCCGGAGGCGCGGGTGGCGCGCGAAGGCATGCCTGCCGTGCTCGAGCCGCTCAAGGCCGGCGAATCCGCCAAGTTCAGCCTCAAGATCAAACTGTTCAGCGGTGACAAGCTGGCGGCCGAGTTCCTCGGTCACTACGTGGTGCAGCCGGTGAAGCGGCCGGGCCAGTAGCCCCGCACGGGATCCCATCAAGCAACAAGGCCTCATCACGAGGCCTTGTTGCTTTCTGTCGGCTAGCCGTTGGCCGCCTGTGCGGCCGGGGCCTTCGGCGCCGGTCGCCAGAGCGGGCTGCTGTTGCCTTGGGGTGGGTAGCGTACGCCGGTCTCCCAGCCACAGCCGCTTGGTTTTTGCTGGAAGCCCCAGCTGAGGGTCGGCTCGGCGAGCGGCCCGCGCCACTGGCCGAGCAGCTCGGCGCAGTGCTGGCCGTTGAGGACGCCCAGATCCAGCTGCCACTGTTCATTGACCAGATCGACGCTGCCCTGCACCCCCAGCAGGTGGGTGATGGTGGAAGCGCCGGCCTGCTCGATCTTCAGCTGGCCCTGCGCCACCTTGCCCTGCAGCTTGATGCGATAGAAGGGAGTGTCACCCTCCTGCATCGCCTGCCAGAGCTCGGCCGGGGTGAGGGTTGGCGCCGCTGCCTGCTTGAACCACTGATCCAGCAGCGGATCTATCTTCACCTTGTCCCAGAACGGCTCGGTGGCATCGAGGGCAAAATTCCCCTGCAGGGAGCTGCGCCAGGCGCCCGGGGTGCCGCCGTGCAGCGCCTGCAGATCGGCGCTCAGGTCCATCTTGCCAGCGAAGGAGACGGGGGAGTGGAGGATCTTGCCCCACTGCACCAGATCCAGTTTCTCGCCCTTGAGCTGCAACCGGCTGGTCTGGCCCGGCTCGCGTCCCCACTGGCCGCTCAGGCTGAGGCTGCCCTCATCCGGCAGCGAGCTGGTGAGCTTGTTGAGCTGCCAGGAGCCGGCCGTCAGCTCGCCATCCAGCTCGCCGTTGCGGGCACTGAGGCCGTCCCACACCAGTTCGAACCAGGCGCTCTCGAGCCGGGCCCGGCCCAGCAGCGGGCCCGGCTGGTTGCCGCGCAGGCTGAGATCGGTCAGATAGAACTGCCAGCCGGTCAGCGACAGGGGCAGGGTATCGTCGAAGGAGAGCACCTTGAGCTTGTCGAAGGCCAGCTTGCGGATGTCGATCTGCTGCGGGCGCCAGCTCTGCCAATCCTGCCACCACCCTTCCGGCAGACTGATGTCCATGCCGCTCAGCGCCATGTCCTTGAGGGTCAGCTTCTGCTGCAGGGGATCGAGGGAGAGTTCCAGGTTGAACTCTCCTTCATAGGCCTTGCCCTGCAACTCGGCATCCAGCTGCTGGGGCGAGAAGGCGACCTTGCCCTGGATGGATTCCAGCTGGAACAGGCCACGGCCGAGATCGCCGAGGGTCCCCGAGAAGTAGCCGCTAGGCGTGCTGCCAGCCTGCCAGTTGAAGGCGGTCAGCTGGCCGCTGAGGTTGTTGAGGGCCAGCTCCTGCTCGATGTCATTGAAGCTGAGATCCCGGATCTGGCCGAGATCCAGGCTGACCTGGCGCAGGGGGGATTCGGCTTTGGCAAGGGTGCCCCACTCGATGCGCATGCCCTGGCTCTTGAGGTTGTTCAGCCGCAGACTGCGGGCGGGCCAGTCGAGCACCATGCCGGTTTCGAGCAGACCGTCGAACAGGTTGGCGGTCAGCTTGTCGGTACTCAGCACCTGCCCCTCCAGCCGGCCGGCCAGGTTGAGACGGGAGAGGGCCCAGGCCGGGGTTGCCAGCTCAGTGATGTTGAGGGTCAGGTTGGCCTGGGGCGGGCGCACCGGATTGAGCAGCTGCCAGTCGCTCAGGGTGGCGTTGAGGCCGCGCAGGGTCAGCCCGTCGCTCTCAAGGCTGAGCCGATCTATGGTGCTGTCGGCGATGGTGAGGGAGTGCACCGGCAGGCTTGGCAGCTGGTTGGGCAGTGGCAGCTTGATGGCCGGGCGAATGAGGTCGAGATGGGCGATGCGCACATCGCGGCTCAGCCAGTCGATGCTCTCTATTTCGAGATAGATCTTGTCGAGGGTCACGGCGTTGCCGTAACTCACCTGCTCTGCCAGCAGGGTGTAGGGGTGAAGCGGGTTGAACACCAGCCGGCCTATGGTGACCGGCACGCCGGTCTGCTGGCTGAGCCAGCCGGCGATGGGCCCCTTGGCCCGCTCGGCGTCGAACAGGCCGAGCCCGACCCAGACAAAGAGCAACAGGAAGGCAAAGGTGTAGAGCAGGCCGCGTAGCCAGGAATTCATCAGTGCTTTCCTCCTGTTTCTGTTGCTTGGTCAGGCATTGGAGTAGTGGTCCCGCAGGCCGAGCCAGCGTCGTATCAAGGGCTCGACATGGCTTGGATGGCGGTCCATCAAGAAGCGCGCCATCTTCTGCACCTGCGGGATGAGCGATTGGTCGCGTACCAGATCGGCGATCTTGAGATCGGCCAGACCGGTCTGGCGGGTGCCGAGCAGTTCCCCCGGGCCGCGTAGCTCCAGATCCCGCTGGGCGATGAGAAAGCCGTCGTTGGTTTCCCGCAGCACTCCGAGCCGGCTCTGGGCCGTCTTTGACAAGGGGGCATGATAGAGCAGCACGCAGTGGGAGGCCACCGAGCCGCGCCCGACCCGGCCGCGCAGCTGGTGCAGCTGCGCCAGCCCCAGTCGCTCCGGGTTTTCGATGATCATCAGGCTGGCGTTGGGCACGTCCACCCCCACCTCGATGACGGTGGTGGCGACCAGCAGTTGCAGTATGCCCGCCTTGAACTCTTCCATCACCCGCTGTTTCTCGACCGGCCGCATCCGGCCGTGCACCAGCCCGATGTGCAGGCCGGGCAGCAGGTTCTGCAGCTCGGCGGCGGTATCCTCGGCGGCCTGGCACTCCAGCACCTCCGACTCCTCGATCAGGGTGCAGACCCAGTAGGCCTGCTTGCCTTCCTCGCAGGCCAGTCTGACCCGTTCGATCACGTCCTGGCGGCGGCTGTCCGGCAGCGCCACCGTGGTGATAGGAGTGCGGCCCGGTGGCAGCTCGTCGATGATGGAGGTATCGAGGTCGGCATAGGCGGTCATCGCCAGGGTGCGGGGGATGGGGGTAGCGGTCATGATGAGCTGATGGGGATGCACCCCTTCCCGCTCCCCTTTTTCCCGCAGGGCGAGGCGCTGATGCACGCCGAATCTGTGTTGTTCGTCGATGATGACCAGGGCGAGGCGCTGGAACACCACCTGCTCCTGAAAGATGGCGTGGGTGCCCACCACCATCTTGACGCTGCCATCGGCGATGGCGGCCAGCGCTTCTTCTCGTGCCTTGCCCTTCTGCTTGCCCGCCAGCCAGCCGACCCCGATGCCGAGCGGTTCCAGCCACTTGGCGAAGTTGATGGCGTGCTGTTCGGCCAGCAGTTCGGTCGGCGCCATCAGCCCCACCTGACAGCCGTTGCCGATGGCCTGCAGGGCGGCCAGCGCCGCGACCAGCGTTTTACCTGAGCCCACGTCCCCCTGTACCAGTCGCATCATGGGATGGCTCTGTTGCAGATCCCGGCCGATCTCCGCCACCACCCGGTTCTGGGCGCCGGTGGGGGTGAACGGTAGGGCGCCGAGCAGCTGTTCCACCAGCGCCGGGGCCGGCTTGAGGGCGCGGGCGAGCTGGGTTTGTGCTTGGGCCCGCACCTTCAATACCGAGAGGTTGTGGGCCAGCAGCTCTTCCAGCACCAGCCGCTGCTGGGCCGGGTGCTGGCCGCTCTCGAGCAGGGCCAGCGCCACCGAGGGGGGCGGACGGTGCAGCAGTTTCAGGGCCGCGGCCAGATCGATCTGCTGGGGATAGAGGCCGGCGGGCAGCAGCTCCTCCACGCCGTATAGTTCGAGCTGGGCCAGCGCCTGATCGGTGAGGCTGCGCAGGGTGAGCTGGCGCAGCCCTTCGGTGGTCGGGTAGACGGGGGTGAGCGCCTCTTCGGTCTGGCCGGCCTGCTCCTCGCCGAGCAGCTTGTACTCGGGGTGGGCCATCTCCAGCCCGTACTTGCCGGGGCGCACTTCGCCGAAGCAGCGCATCAGCCGGCCCGGACTCAGGCTGTTCTTCTGGGCGGCGGTGAAGTTGAAGAAGCGCAGGGTGAGGGTGCCGGTTCCGTCGCTGATGCGGCAGACCAGCATGCGGCGGCGCCCCATCACCAGCTGAGTGTCCTGGATCTCCCCCTCGACGGCGCCGTGCAGGCCGGGCGGCAGATCGCCGATGGGCCACACCTGGGTGCGGTCCTCGTAGCGCAGGGGGAGGTGGAACAGCAGATCCTGCACCGTGGCCAGCCCCAGCCGTTCGAGCTTTTCCTGCATCTTGCTGCCGACGCCCTTGAGGCTGTCGAGGGAGATTTTATCCAATTTCATCAATTAGATGCCCGAAAACACTGTAAATATGTCCAGATGATAGGGTTTATTGCTGTCTCGACGCAAGCCGCGTCGTGCGGTTGGGGCTCGGTTGGTGGGCAGCGGAGCCCCCAATGACAAGGGCCTGCCGATGTGCGGCAGGCCCTTGTGAGGATCCCCGAGGGCGCGATGCGCACCGGTCAGATAATGCGCTTGAGCAGGATATGGGCCTTGACCCTGTGGATCCGGGCCAGCAGCTTGCGCACCTGATCCGGGTAGTCCTGGATCTGCTCGATCTGATCGAAGTGGCTGATGCGCTTGGTGTTGGCCAGGATGTTCTCGCGCTCGGCGTTGAACTGGGGCCGCAGCAGGTGACGGCGATCGTAGACCAGCAGGCCGTTCTCCAGATCCAGCGCCCAGGCGCGGGGATTGAGGTTGTTGCCGGTGAGCAGGGCCCACTCGTCATCCACGAAGATCCCCTTGAGGTGGTAGGAGTTGCGCTCGCAGCACCAGAGCATCAGGTTGAGACGGCCGGCATCGATGTGATGCTGGTTGCGCTCGGCGAACTTGCGCAGGTTGGTCTCGTACAGATAGGGCAGGCCGCCGATGGTGGAGAATTTCTCCTCCGGCGGAATGAAGAAGTCGTTGGCGGTCTTGTCGCCCACCACGATCGTCACCTTGCAGCCGCGCTTGAGCAGGGCCTCGATATCCTTGTTCAACTCCTTGGGCGGGTTGAAGTAGGGGGTGCAGATGAAGATCTCCCGCTCGGTGGCCCGCACCAGGGTACGGATCATCTTGTTGAGCTGGTTGCCGCGCTTGCCCAGGCCGCTCATCGGGGTGATGGCCACCTCCTGGCTGTTGACCGGCATGGTGTCGAAGCGATACTGGCCGAGGCGCAGGTTGTGCTTGAAGCGGCGGATCGGCCCCTTCAGCTGCTTGGCGCTGGGGATGTCGGTGCGATCCAGTCGCTGCACCGCCTCGCTGCGCAGGAACAGGTCATCCACGTAGTTGACCATGCTGCGGGTCAGCTCCGGGCTGGTGATCTGGTGATAGCGGTCGAAACGGTAGCGATCCTGCTGGTGCAGGTAGATGTCGTTGAGACTGGCACCGGAGTAGAGCAGGGTGTCATCGAAGATGAAGCCCTTGAGGTGCAGCACCCCGAGCAGTTCACGCCCCTTCACCGGCACGCCGTAGATGGCGATCTGGTGCTCGTGGCGGGCAGCCATCTCCTGATACATCAGGTGGTTGCCGCCTTGCTTGCCCTTGCCGATCAGGCCGCGCTGGGCACGGTGGAAGTCGACGAAGACCTTGACATCGAGGGCCGGGTTGCGCTGCTTGGCGGCGTAGAGGGCGGAGAGGATCTCCCGTCCCGCCTCGTCATCCTGCAGATAGAGCGCCACCAGATAGATGCGCTGACGCGCGCTGGCGATGAGCGAAAGGATCCGGCTCTTGAAGTCCTTGGCGCTGTTGAGCACTTCAAACTGGTCTGCGGCGACGGCGATCTGGGGCAGGCGCGCCAGCAGCTGTCGATAATGTGCCGATGAATGCATAGAGAAACCTGAAATCACTGCGTTAAGCGTTCCACTCGGAGCGATGGATAGGCGATTCTAGCAATCTCGCCCTGTTAGCCAAAGAAAGAATCGTCATAAAGATGAAAAAGGCCTCACATTGGAGGCCTTTTTCCGCACGGTTGCGATCAGAGGAAGCTGTAGATGATCATCGCCATCACGCCGCCGGTGGTGCCTATGATGGTCTCCATCACGGTCCAGGTCTGCAGGGTCTGCTTCTCGGTGAGGCCGAGGTAGCGGTTGGCCAGCCAGAAGCCGGAGTCATTGACGTGGGAGAGCACGATGGCCCCGCCGCCGATGGCGATGGTGACCGCCGCCAGCTGGGCGCCGTTCAGGCCGAGCGGTTCCAGCATCGGCAGCACCAGACCGCAGGCAGTCAGCATGGCGACGGTGGCGGAACCCTGAATGACCCGCACCGCGGCCGCCAGGATGAAGGCCAGCGCGACGATGGGCAGGCCGGAGTCCGCCAGCATGTTGCCAAGGGCGGCACCGACACCGGAATCCACCAGGATCTGCTTGAACACGCCACCGGCACCGGTCACCAGGATGATGACGCCGGCCGGCTGGATGGCGCTGTTGCAGACGTTCATCACCTCGTCACGGGACATGCCGCGACGGATCCCCAGCAGGTAGAAGGCGGCCAGACAGGCGACCATGATGGCGGTGAAGGGGTGGCCGATGAACTCCAGCCAGCCGTGCAGGGGTGTGCCGGCCTCGACGAAGCGGCCAACGATGGTCTTGAGACCGATCAGCAGCAGCGGCAGGCCGATCAGGCCCATGGCCAGCCCGAAGGAGGGCAGGTTCTGGCCGTCGTCGTGGGCGCTGCTCTGGGCGTCGGCCGGCAGCGGCACGTCGACCACCTTGCTGATCAGCTCGCCAAACAGCGGGCCGGCCAGGATCAGGGCCGGAACGGCGGCGATCAGGCCGAACAGGATCATGTAGCCGAAGTCGGCGCCCAGCTGGGACGCCACTAGGATGGGGCCCGGCGCCGGGATCAGGAAGGCCTGGCAGGTGGCGATGCCCGCCAGCAGGGCGATGCCGATCTTCACCACGCTGCCGCCACCGCGGCGGACGATGGCGAAGGCGACACCGATCAGCAGTACCACGGCCACGTCGAAGAACAGCGGCAGTGCGCAGACGAAGCCGGTCAGCGCCATGGCCCAGTTGGCGCGCTTGACGCCGAACTTGCCGAGCAGGGTGTGGGCCACCCGGTCGAGGGCGCCTGTGACTTCCATCACCTTGCCGAACATGGCGCCCAGTGCCACCACCACGGCGACGAAACCGAGGGTGCCACCCATCCCTTTCTGGATGGTGGCGGCGATGTCGGCCGGGTTCATGCCGGCGGCGAGCCCCGCCACCATGGAGACCAGGATGAGGGAGACGACCGCGTGCAGGCGGGCCTTCATCACCAGAAAGAGCAGCAGCACGATGGAGCCGGCGGCCGTCATGATCAGGGAGAGGTCAGACATTGTTGTGCATTCCTTGTTCCAAGTTCAGTGTCGACACCCTGCCGATCCGTCGGCAGACCATATCTTTATGATTTATTTAGATTTATGGCCAGGGCTCAAACTCGATTGCCCAGGTGACTATGAGTGCGCTCAGTCTGTGGCAGACTTCACAATTCTTGTTGTTACCGGTAACATGTTACCGGTAACGTGCTAAGTTAGAACCCATCGACAGCACGTTTTTTGAAAAATGAGATAGAGGTCAAACAATGGCGGGTAAGAGCATTATCGTGATGGGTGTATGTGGTAGCGGCAAGTCCAGCGTGGGCCTCAAGGTGGCCGACGTGCTGGGCGCCAAGTTCATCGACGGTGATGATCTGCACCCCAGGGCCAATATCCAGAAGATGGCCGGCGGCAACCCGCTCAACGACGAGGACCGCGCCCCCTGGCTGGAGCGGATCCGCGACGCGGCCTACAGCCTGGAGCAGAAGAACGAGGTGGGCGTCATCGTCTGCTCGGCCCTCAAGAAGCAGTACCGCGACCAGATCCGTGAAGGCAACGAGTCGGTCAGCTTCCTCTTCCTCGACGGCAGCCAGCCGCTGATCCTCGAGCGGATGCGGGCCCGCAAGGGCCACTTCATGCGCGAAAGCATGGTACAAAGTCAGTTCGATACCCTGGAGCGCCCGGACGGCGAAGCCGGTGTATTCCACATCGATATCGACGGCACCTTCGAACAGGTGGTTGATCGCGCCGTCACAGCATTGGAGCAAGCCCAATGATCCATCAGGTCATTTCCAGCGTCACCGCCCGCATTCGCGAACGCAGTGCCGCCCGTCGCCAGGCCTTCCTGGCCCGCATCCAGCGTCAGGCCGATCAGGGCAAGACCCGCGCCGCGCTGGCCTGCGGCAACCTGGCCCACGCCGTGGCCGCTTCCAGCTGTGACGAGAAGGGGCGCATCCTCGACATGACCCGCGCCAACGTCGGCATCGTCACCGCCTACAACGACATGCTGAGCGCCCATCAGCCCTATCAGGGCTATCCGGACATCATCAAGGCCGCGCTGGCCGAGCTGGGCCACAGCGCCCAGGTGGCCGGCGGTGTGCCCGCCATGTGCGACGGCGTGACCCAGGGGCAGCCGGGGATGGACATGTCCCTGTTCTCCCGCGATCTGATCGCCCAGGCGACCGCGCTGTCGCTGTCCCACAACACCTTCGACGCCACCCTGCTGCTCGGCATCTGCGACAAGATAGCGCCGGGCCAGATCATGGGGGCGCTCTCCCACGCTCACCTGCCCACCGCCTTCGTGCCGGCCGGCCCGATGGCGAGCGGCATCAGCAACGACGAGAAGGTGAAGGTGCGCCAGCAGTACGCCGCCGGCGAAGTGGGCCGTGACGCCCTGCTGCAGATGGAGTGCGGTGCCTACCACGCGGCGGGCACCTGCACCTTCTACGGCACCGCCAACACCAACCAGCTGGTGTTCGAGGCCATGGGTCTGATGCTGCCGGGCTCCGCCTTCGTCCACCCGCACAGTGAGCTGCGCCGCGCCCTCACCGAGGAGGCGGCCCGCCGCATCAGCGCCATGATCCCGGGTTCCCCGGCCTATCGCCCCCTGAGTGTGGTGATCGACGAGCGCTCGCTGGTTAACGGGCTGGTGGCCCTGCTCGCCTCCGGCGGCAGCACCAACCACAGCATCCACATGGTGGCGCTGGCCCGTGCCGCCGGCCTGCACCTGACCTGGGACGACATCAGTGATCTCTCCGACGTGGTGCCGCTCTTGGTGCGCATGTACCCGAACGGCCCGGCCGACGTCAACGCCTTCGAACAGGCGGGCGGCGTGCCCGGCCTGATGCGCCGGCTGGCGCAAGAGGGGCTGATCCACCTGGATGCCACTCCGGTGTTTGGCGAGATGCAGGATTACCTCAGCCGTCCGGCTCTGGTCGATGGCCAGCTGGTGTGGCAGCCGGTGGGTGAGAGCGGTGATGCGAGCGTGTTGTCGCCTTCCGGCAGCGTATTTCAGGCCACCGGCGGTACCAAGCTGCTGGCAGGTAACCTGGGCCGCGCCGTGGTCAAGGTCTCCGCCGTGGCTCCCGAGTATCGGGTGATTGAAGCGCCGGCGCGGGTCTTCTCCTCCCAGCATGCGGTGGAAGCGGCCTACAAGGCGGGTGATCTCAATCAAGATGCCGTCATCGTGGTGCGTCACAATGGCCCGGCCGCCAACGGCATGCCGGAGCTGCACAAGCTGATGCCGGTGCTCGGCAACCTGCAAAAAGCCGGTTACAAGGTGGCGCTGGTCACCGATGGCCGTCTCTCCGGCGCCTCCGGCAAGATCCCGGCCGCCATCCACGTCACCCCGGAAGCGTTGCACGGCGGGGCCATCGGCCTGCTTGCCGATGGCGACCTGCTGCGGGTGGACGCGGTAAACGGCAGCCTCGACTGCCTGACCGATTTGAGTGGCCGTACCCAGGCTGAGATCGACCTCACTCTGGAACAAGAGGGGTGGGGCCGTGAACTGTTCAGCGTGATGCGTCGCGCGGTATCGAGCGCCGAGTGCGGCGCCACCATCTTTGATTAAGAGCTGACTAAGGAAGAGCTATGCAGAACTGGAAAGTGACCCCGGCCGAGGTGTTTGCCGCCTCCCCGCTGGTACCCGTGATGGTCATCAATGAGCTGGAGCAGGCCCTGCCGATGGCCAAGGCGCTGCTGGACGGCGGCATCTCGGTGTTCGAGATCACCCTGCGCACCCCGGTCGCGCTGGAGGCCATTGCTCTCATCGCCAAAGCGATGCCGGATGCCATGGTCGGTGCCGGTACCGTGCTCAACTGCGCGCAGTTTGACGCTGCCGTGGCCGCCGGTGCCCGCTTCGTCATCTCCCCGGGGATGACCCCGGCCCTGCTGGCCCACGCGGCCAACAGCACGGCGCCGCTGATCCCGGGCGTGGCCACCCCGTCCGAGGTGATGCAGGCGCTGGAAGCCGGTTACGACCACCTCAAATTCTTCCCGGCTGAAGCGAACGGCGGCACCAAGGCGCTCTCCGCCATCGCCGCGCCGCTGCCCCAGGTGAAGTTCTGCCCCACCGGCGGTATCGGCCCGAAAAACGTGGCCGACTACTTGGCGCTCAAGTGCGTGGCCACCGTCGGCGGCTCCTGGATGCTGCCGGCCGAGGCCGTCAAGAACGGTAACTGGGAAGAGGTGACCCGCCTCTCCCGCGAAGCCGTCGCCCTGGTCGCATCCTGATTTGACGCCGGCGTGAGCCGGACCTTCCGTTTGCCAAGCAAGCAGGCCACCCTCGGGTGGCCTGCTCTGTTCTGGTTGAATGGCGGGGATCTGGCCCTCAGCCCAGGCTGTCCCCCTCGTAGAGGGAGAAGCCCATGTCGAGCCGGGTGTCGGCCAGTGGCTGGCCGTTGAGGCGGGCCAACAGCATGGTGGCGGCCGCACGGCCGATCTCCTTGCGCGGCGTGACGATACTGGCCAGCTTGGGGGTCATGGCGTGGCCGATGTCGAGGGCGTTGCTGCCGGCGATGGCGATCTGCTGGGGCACGGGTATCCACTTGGCCTGACACTGCAGCAGGGCGCCCACCGCCAGGTCATCGTTGGTGCAGAACAGGCCGTCCAGATCGGGATAACGCACCAGCGCCTGCTCCAGCAGCTGGCCGCCGAGGGTGAAGCTGGAGGATTGCTCGGTCAGCAGGTGCTGGCCGCTCAGGCCGAAATCCTGCATCGCCTGGTAGTAGCCTTCCATCCGCAGCTGGGTGCGCACGTCGAGCCGCGCGCCGAGGTAGACCAGCTTGCGTCGGCCCCGGCGCAGCATCTCTGTTACCATGGCCCGGGCGGCTGCCCGGTGATCCATGCCGACCACCATGTCGATGGGGCTCTGCGGCAGATCCATGGTCTCCACCACCGGGATGCCGGCGGTGGCGATCATCTTGCGAGTGCGCTCGGTGTGCTGGCTGTCGGAGAGGATCAGCCCATCCACGTGATAGGAGAGCAGGGAAGCGACCTGCTCCTCTTCCCGATCCGGGCTGTAGCCGTAGTGGGCCAGCAGGGTCTGGTAGCCGGCTGGCCGGGTCACCGATTCGATGCCGTGCACCACGGCGGAGAAGACCTGGTTGGAGAGGGAGGGGATCAGGATACCGATCGCTTTGCTGGTGGCGTTGGAGAGAATGTCCGGCGCCCGGTTGGGAATGTAGCCGAGCTCCTCCACCGCGGCGGCGATCCGCTCGCGGGTGCCCTCGGCCACGGCCTGCGGGTCGCGCAGGTAGCGACTGACAGTCATCTTGGTGACCCCGGTCAGGTCGGCTATGTCCTGCAGGGTGGGGCGGCGCTTGCGGGTGTCGTTCATCTCGGGATCCGGCAAAAATGTTACACGTAACATTACCGTTTTTATTTAACAAAGTCAGCATATGACGCCATCAACAGGGGGAGTCGCGGGATGATCAAGGACAAGTGCTTCGAGGGCGTGCGCTTCGAGCAACAAGACCTGGAGGGGGAGCAGTTCCAGGGTTGCCGTTTCATCGGCTGCAACTTCTCCTGGCTCGATCTGGCCGAATGCCGCTTCGTCGACTGCAGCTTCTATGACAGGGAGAGCGAGCAGAGCTGTTTGCTGCAGGGTTGCGACCTGCGTGAGGCCAGCTTTCTGCGCTGCGATCTCACCATGGCCGACTGCAGCCAAAGCCAATGTCTGGGGCTGGAGCTGCGCGACTGTCAGGCGCTGGGGATCAACTTCTCCCGTGCCAGCTTTGCCAACCAGATCACCGCCAAGAGCTACTTCTGCGAGGCGCACCTGACCGGCAACAACTTCAGTTACGCCAATTTCGAAGGGTGCCTGCTGGAGCAATGCGAATTGAGCGGCAATCGCTGGCAGGGGGCCAACCTGTTCGGCGCCTCGCTGGTGGGTTCCGATCTCAGCGGTTCCGAGTTTGGCCAGATAGACTGGGCCAGCGTCAACCTGCAGGGTTGTGACCTGCGCCAGTGCGATCTGCCGGGGCTGGATCTGCGGCGGGTCAATCTGGACGGGGTGCAGATCAACGAAGATCAGCAGCAGGCCTTGCTGGAGCAGATCGGGCTGATCGTCTTCCCCTAAGCCGGCAGGAAAAGAGGTAAGTTTTCGTCATCCGCCGTCTTGCCCGCTGCCGGCGGCGCTCAAAAAAGCCTGCATGATGCAGGCTTTTCTGGATGACAGGTTGGTGGTCGGGTGGCAGTGATCAGCGCTTGGCCAGCCACTTGGTGGGGTTGATCGCCTCGCCCTGATAGCGGATCTCGAAGTAGAGGCCGGGTCTGTCCTGGCCGCCACTGTCGCCGACCAGCGCCACCGGTTCACCCTGTTCCACGTTCTGGCCCACCTGGCGCAGCAGCGACTGGTTGTGACCGTAGAGGCTCATGTAGCCGCGGCCGTGATCGATCA
The DNA here is from genome assembly GCF_027707385.1 of Aeromonas sp. QDB54. Classification (NCBI taxonomy): domain Bacteria; kingdom Pseudomonadati; phylum Pseudomonadota; class Gammaproteobacteria; order Aeromonadales; family Aeromonadaceae; genus Aeromonas; species Aeromonas sp. QDB54. Next base: position 99,282 of record NZ_JAPCIT010000016.1, read on the forward strand.
CCAGCAGCATGCCGAAGCCGTCGAGCCAGTCGGCGTAGACCACCTGGCCCGGTGCCACCGCCTTGACCTGGGTACCTTCACTGGCGCCTATCAGGGTGCCTTTCCACTTCAGTTCGGCGGTGCGCGGCGAGCCGTAGGCGATGAGGATGGGGCCCTGCACCGGCCAGCGCAGGCTGCCATTGGTCTTGAGTCCGCTGTAATAGCCGGCGCTGCTGATCCCAGAGCCTCGCTCGGGTTTGCTGCTGGCCACTTCCTCGGTCGGTTGCTGTTGCTGGGCCGCCTTGTTCTGTTGGGCGGCGAGCCGCTGTTGTTCAGCACGGCGCTGCTCTGCCAGCTTGCGCTGCCGCTCCTGCTCCGCCTTCAGCTTGGCGAGGCGTTCCCGCTCGGCCCGTTCGCGCCGTTCCTGCTCTTCCCGCTGGCGGCGCAGCTCTTCCAGCCGGGCCTTCAAGGTTTTTTCCGCCTTGACCAGTTTGCTCAGCTTCTGCTCGTCATCCTGTACCGATTGCTGCAGCTGGTTGCGCACCTTGGCGCGGCTCTGCTGGCTGGCCAGCAGGCTCTGGTGATGTTGCTGCTGTTCGCTCAGCAGGCTTTGCAGCCGGCTTTCGGTCTCTTTGGTGGCCTGCTGGTTTTTGGCCAGCTTGGTGCGGGTGGCACGCAGCGCCTCGATGGCTTCGATGCGAGCCTTGTTGAGGTAGTCGTAGTAGTCGAGGGAGCGGCTCAGTTTGGCCGGATCCTGCTGATTGAGCAGCAGTTTGAGGTAATCGTGGTTGCCGGCGGTGAAGGCGCTCTCGGCCTGCTTGGCCAGCAACTGCTTCTGATGGCTGGCCTGCTGTTCCAGATCCAGCTTGTCCTGCTGCAGCCCCACCAGTTTCTGCTGGTTCTCTCTGAGCTGCTGCTTGGTCTGCTCGAGCTTGGCGGCGGCGGCCGAGATGGCCTGCTCATCAGCCTTGAGCTGGGTGTTGAGCTTGGCAAGCTCCTGCTTGCTGAGCTTGATGGTCTGCTGCTGTTCCTTGATCTGGGACTGCATGGCACCGAGCTGCTGGTTGGCAGCCCGGGCCGTGGCCGGCCCGAACGACAGGCAAAAAAACAGCGCGCCGGCCAACAGGCCGACGCGACTGGTTTTGGTTGAAATAACTTCGCATCCCCGCATGGGGAAGGATTATTTCAGAATCATCAGGGGCTTGCCAGTCATTTCCGGCGGTACCGGCAGACCCATCAGGGTCAGCATGGTGGGGGCCAGATCGGACAATTTGCCGCCTTCAGCCACTTCGGCCTTGCGACCGAAATAGATGAGCGGAACCGGCAGATTGGTGTGGGCGGTGTGGGCCTGACCGGTCTCTTCGTCCATCATCTTCTCGGCGTTGCCGTGGTCGGCGGTGATCAGGCACTCGCCACCCACTTCGGCCAGCGCCTCGGTGACGCGACCGATGCAGTGGTCGACCGCTTCACAGGCCTTGACTGCGGCGTCGAACACGCCGGTGTGGCCGACCATGTCGCCGTTCGGGTAGTTGCAGATGATGACGTCGTACTTGCCGCTCTTGATGGCGCCGACCAGCTTGTCGGTCAGCTCTTCGGAGCTCATCTCCGGTTGCAGGTCATAGGTGGCCACTTTCGGGCTGGCGACGATCTCGCGATCTTCACCAGTGAAGCAGGCCTCTTCGCCGCCGTTGAAGAAGAAGGTGACGTGGGCGTACTTCTCGGTTTCGGAGATGCGCAGCTGGGTCTTGCCCTGCTTGGCCAGCCATTCACCCAGGGTGTTGACCAGCGCGGTCGGCGGGTAGGCACAGGCGGTTTTGATGTCGGCCGCGTACTCGGTCAGCATCACGAAGTTCAGCGCCGGGGTGGCGGTGCGGGCGAAGCCGGTGAAGTCGCTGTCGACGAAGGCGCGGGTGATCTCGCGGGCACGGTCGGCACGGAAGTTCATGAAGATCAATGCATCGCCATCCTGCATGGGAGCGGCGGCACCGATGCGGGTGGCTTTGACGAATTCGTCGTTCTCGTCGCGAGCGTAGGCGGCGGCCAGGGCTTCGCTGGCGCTGTCGGCGGTGAACTCACCCTTGCCCTGGGTCATCAGGTCATAGGCTTGCTGCACGCGATCCCAGCGGTTGTCGCGGTCCATGGCGTAGTAACGGCCGATCATGGAGGCGAAGCGACCCTTGCCCAGACGGGCGAACAGGGCATCGAACTGCTCGATGGAGGACTGGGCGGAGCGCGGCGGCACGTCACGGCCATCCAGGAAGGCGTGGAAGTAGATCTGCTCGGCGCCACGCTTGGCGGCCATTTCGATCATGCCCATGATGTGCTCTTCGTGGCTGTGCACGCCACCCGGAGACATCAGACCCATGATGTGTACGGCCTTGCCCTTGGTCACGGCAGCATCGACAGCCTTGGCCAGCTCGACGTTCTGGAAGAAGTCGCCGTCCTGGATGTCTTTGGAGATGCGGGTCAGTTCCTGATAGACGATGCGACCGGCGCCGATGTTGACGTGGCCTACTTCGGAGTTCCCCATCTGACCATCAGGCAGACCCACGTCCAGGCCGGAGCCGGAGATCAGGGTGCTGGTGTAGTCACGGGCGAGACGGTCGAGGTTGGGAGTCTTGGCGGCAGCGACGGCGTTGTGTTCTTGCTTGGTGCTGTAGCCCCAACCGTCCATGATGACCAGAACCAAAGGTTTCTTAGCTGTTGACATAAGGCTATGTCCTCTCGGATAGGAATGAATTGCGGGAAGTGAAACTAGCGTAATATTACTACATCTGCCGAAATAGTCACCTGATAGCCAAGCCCCGTCCGGCGGGGGCCGCACGCTGTTGCCGAGCTGTTTCTTCTTTGTCGCCGGCTTGTCGCACCACTCGACGAATCCTCCCCCTAGCGAGCCGAATGCCACTTTTTATGCCGCCGCTTTCCCCCGTCCCCGTCTGGTGGGAGCCCGCTCCCGCTTTGCCGCCAAGATGGCTGATCTTGGCTGGGTCCCCATGTATACTCGGGCACTTGTCTTGGTCCCTGGATAGTAGAAGATGCAAGAGTATTTGGATTTTGCGGCCCGCAACCCGCTGCTGACCGCAGCCTGGTTCGGCCTGGCAGGCACCCTGGTTTACACCACGGTGCGTGCTCGTTTTTCTCCGGTGAAGTCGGTGAACAACCACACCGCAACCCTGCTGATCAACCGTGAAAACGCCACCGTGGTGGACATTCGCAGTCAGGAAGAGTTTGCCAAGGGCCATCTGGCCGGTGCCCAGCACCTGCCGCTCAGCCAGATCCAGAGCAATAATCTGGGCCAGGTTGAAAAGCATAAAGATGCCCCCATCATAGTGGTGTGCGAGTCGGGGATGACCGCTGGTGGCGCGGGTCGCCAATTGAGCAAAGCCGGCTTCAAGCAGGTGTATGTGCTCAGCGGTGGCATGGCCCAGTGGCGTGCAGAGAATCTGCCGGTGACCAAAAAACGCTGATTTAAGGGCCTGCGCCCACCTATTTTCATAAAAAGGAATCAAACAAAATGGCTGAAGAGATCAACAACCAGGAAGTACAACCGGAATTCCACATCCAGCGCGTCTACACCAAGGACGTCTCCTTCGAAGCGCCGAATACCCCGCACATCTTCCAGAAAGAGTGGCAGCCGGACGTCAAGCTGGACATGGACACCAAGACCAACATCCTGGCCGACAGCGTCTATGAAGTGGTACTGACCCTGACCCTGACCGTAACCTGCAAGCTGGAAACCGAAACTGCCTTCCTGTGTGAAGTTCAGCAAGCCGGTATCTTCACCATCGGCAACCTGCCGGAGCCGCAACTGGCTCACTGCCTGGCTGCCTTCTGCCCGAACATCCTGTTCCCGTATGCCCGCGAAGCGGTGTCCAACCTGGTGAGCAAGGGTTCCTTCCCGCAGCTGAACCTGGCACCGGTCAACTTCGATGCCCTGTTTGCCCAGCACATGGCGCAGGCACAGGCCCAGCAGGCGACTGCGGAAGCCTGATAATGGCCGACCAGATCGCTATCTCGGTCTTGGGGGCGGGGTCTTATGGCTCCGCCCTTGCCATTTCTCTGGCGCGCAACGGTCATCCGACCCTGCTGTGGGGTCACGACCCTGCCCATGTCGCCGAGCTGGAACAAGACCGCTGCAACAAGGCTTTTCTGCCGGATGTCCCTTTTCCTGCCGATCTGCAGCTGACCGCCGATCTGCAACAGGCGGTACAAGCCGCTCCCGTGCTGCTGCTGGTGGTGCCGAGCCATGTGTTCGGGCAGGTACTGGCCCAGGTCAAACCCTTCCTGCGCCCGGATACCCGTATCGCTTGGGCCACCAAGGGGCTGGAGCCGGACAGCGGCCGTCTGCTGCAAGACGTGGCACGCGAGGTGCTGGGTGACGAGATGCCGCTGGCGGTCATCTCCGGCCCCACCTTCGCCAAGGAGCTGGCCGCGGGTCTGCCGACCGCCATCTCGGTCGCATCGACCCACGACGACTTCGCCGACGATCTCTCCCTGCTGCTGCACTGCGGCCGTTCGTTCCGGGTCTATACCAATCCGGACTTCATCGGCCTGCAACTGGGCGGGGCGGTCAAGAACGTCATCGCCATCGGTGCCGGTCTCTCCGACGGGCTGGGTTTTGGCGCCAACGCCAGGACTGCGCTCATCACCCGGGGTCTGGTAGAGATGCAGCGCCTGGGCGCCGCGCTCGGCGCCGACGCCAAGACCTTCATGGGGATGGCCGGGCTCGGGGATCTGGTGCTGACCTGTACCGACAACCAGTCGCGCAACCGTCGCTTCGGGCTGGCCCTCGGGGCCGGCAAGGATGTGAACACCGCCATGACCGAGATCGGCCAGGTGGTGGAAGGCTATCGCAACACCAAGGAGGTGCATCTGCTGGCGGCCCGCTGTGGCGTCGAGATGCCCATCTGCGAGCAGATCTTCAAGGTGCTGTACGAAGGCAAGAATCCGAAAGAGGCGGCCATCGCCCTGCTGTCGCGAGACAAGAAGGACGAGTGATCCGCCCGCCACAGAATGCAAAAGGCCCCGCCAGCTGGCGGGGCCTTTTCTTTGCGGCAAGAGCAGCAAATCAGTAGTAGGAGTGATCGCCGCGCTGGTGCTCGGTGGCATCCTTGACGCCGTTGAGCTCGCCCGGGAATTTCTCCAGCAGCTGCTTCTCGATCCCCTCTTTCAGGGTGTAGTCGACCATGGAGCAACCGTTGCAACCGCCGCCGAACTGCAGGATGGCCAGCTTGTCCTCGGTCAGCTCGACCAGGGTGACCTTGCCGCCATGACCGGCCAGCATGGGGTTCACCTCGGACATCAACACGTACTCGATACGGTCGATCAGCGGAGCGTCGTCGGCCACTTTGCGCATCTTGGCGTTCGGGGCTTTCAGGGTGAGCTGGGAGCCCATCTGATCGGTGACGAAATCGATGGTGGCATCTACCAGGAAGGGGGCGCTCAGGGGATCGACCAGGCAGTCGAAGCCGCTGAAGGGCAGGTGTTGATCTTCCGGATCGACCGCGTCGGGTGGGCAATATGATACGCCGCACTCGGCATTCTGGGTTCCCGGATTGACCACAAACACCCGGATATTGGTGCCATCAGGCTGTTTTTCCAGCAGTTTACGGAAATGGGCCTGGGCGGTGTCGGAAATGCTGATCATCACTATCCTCATAAACCTGAGTGTACGACTAGGGTATTCATGATAACTCTCTTGGCAAGGCTTGGGTAGCATGCCGATGGTTACTTGAGATGCTTGAGGGTGCGACAGACGGCCCACACTTCCACCTTTGTGACCCCGCTCTCATGGAGCAAACGGGTGAGATGGCCAGCGGTCGCGCCCGTGGTGACCACGTCATCGAGCAGCGCCACGTGCTGATAGGCGTGTGGTCTGATCTGGAAGGCGCCGCGCAGATTGCGCCGCCGCTGGCCGGCACTGAGCCTGGTCTGCTGCGGGGTTGCCCTGACCCGGCGCAGCAGGCGCTTGTCATAAGGAATGCCGGTCAGCTCGCTGAGAGTGAGGGCTATCTCTTCCGCCTGATTGAAGCCGCGCCACCATTTGCGCCACCAGTGCAGAGGCACCGGAATGATGGCCTCTGGCAGCTCGCTGAGATCCAGATGATCGGCAAGCAACCGGGCAAGCAGCGGGGCCAGCAGGATCTGGCCGGAATACTTCAGCCGGGGGATCAACATGGGGTAGGGTGGCCGGTAGTCACCGATGACCTGCAGCCGCTCCCATGGCGGCGGCCTGCGCAGGCAGCGGCCGCAGATCGGCAGGCGTTCTTCATGCAATGTCGGCAAGGGAGCGGCACACAAGCGGCAGGTGTGCTCAGCTTGCTGCAGGGCCTGCCGGCACCAGCTGCACAGCAAGGGGTCAACATCGCAAGGCTGCTGGCAGAGCAGACAGTTGCCCTGCCAGTCGGCATGGCGGCCGAGGATCGGACTTGCTTTGGCGAGCAGCCGCTTTAACATGCTGACCCCAACAGAGTGAACAGGATCTGAGTCTAGATGAGCGTGTCGGTTGAGCGGTTTGGTCAGGGGCCCGATCTGGTGCTGTTGCACGGATGGGGAATGAATGGCGCGGTCTGGCATGGCATTGTGCCGGCTCTGGCGTCTCGCTATCGCGTCCATCTGGTGGATCTGCCCGGCTTTGGCAACAGTCCGCTGGCGGGCGGAATAGAGTACAGTCTGCCCTGGCTGGCTGAACAGGTGGCAGCCATTCTGCCGGAGCAGTGCCATTTGCTGGGGTGGTCCCTCGGTGGCTTGGTGGCAAGCCAGTTGGCCTTGAGTCATCCCGAGCGATTGCACTCTCTCATCACGGTGGCCAGTTCCCCCTGTTTCATGGCCCGCGGCGAGTGGCCGGGGATCGCCCCCAAGGTGCTGACCGGTTTCAACCAGATGCTGGCGGGGGACTTCAAGCAGACCATCGAACGCTTCCTGGCGATCCAGGCCATGGGCAGCGAACATGCCAGGGACGACATCCGCCAGTTGCGCCACTGGTTGGCGGAGCGGCCCGCTCCCCAGCTAGCCGCGCTGGAGGCAGGGCTCGGTTTGCTGGCCGAGGTCGATCTGCGCGATGAGCTGACACCATTGAGCCTGCCTTGGCTGCGGATCTATGGTCGGCTGGATTCGCTGGTGCCCAAGGCATCCATCCCTCTGCTGGACGAGCGTTACCCAAGCAGCCGCAGTGTGGTGCTGGAAAAGGCCTCACACGCGCCCTTTATTTCCCATCCACAACAGTTCATTGAAATTATTGAACATTTTGTAGGTTGAAAAATAGCCAATTTGCTTCATTAATCCTCTGGCGTGGCGGATAATTAATCCAGTGTCAGAGGAGAGTTGTCATGCGTATAGATTCAGCATTGAACAGCGGTGTGCAAGGCTTTCAGCGTGCGGAGCAGATCGCTGACAAGGCGTCCAGCCAGATCGCCAGGCTCAACACCCCGAGCGGTGACAAGGTTCAGCTGCCCGATGAGCTGGTCAATCTCAAGGTGGCCGAGGTGCAGGCCGGTGCCTCTGCCAAGGTGATCCAGACCGCCAGCGACATGATGGGAACCCTGATCGACATTCGGGTGTGACATGAACATCAATGTCAGTCTGCCGACCATCATTCCCAACCAGCTGCAACCGCAGACGGAATCGGCACGCACTGACAATCGCCGCGCGGCACTCATCCCCCAGAGCCGTCAGAGCGAGGCTTTCAACGCCGAGTCCGAGGTCGGCTCCCAGAAAGAGAAGTCCAGAGCCAGCCAGGCCAATCCCAATCAGACTTCCCAGCAGGCGCGAGAAGGCTCCCAGACCGGCAACCCGCAGGCGGCGATCGACAATCGCTTCGTCGAGGCCACCGGTGAGGACGGTCAGCGCAACAAGCAGCAGGATCCCAAGCAGCAGGAGCAACAGCAGAAGCAGGAGCTGCAGGTCAAGGAGCTGGCCGACAGGGATCAGGAGGTGCGCACTCATGAGCAGGCGCACCAGAGTACCGGCGGTCAGTATGCCGGCAGCCCTACCTATGAGTTTGCCATGGGGCCGGATGGCAAGCGTTACGCAACCGGCGGTGGCGTCTCCATCGACATCGGAACCATCCCCGGCGATCCCAGAGCCACCATCGCCAAGATGCAACAGGTGCGGGCCGCCGCACTGGCGCCTGCCGAGCCCTCTTCTCAGGATCTGAGCGTAGCCAGAAGTGCTGCGGCCAAGGAAGCGCAGGCCCGCAAGGCGCTGCTTTCATCCGACCCTGATACCGCCCTGGCTGCCGATGGCAGCGCCAAGACGGGCGTGCTGAACGGCTACATGGAGCAGCGCAACCAGGTCATCGCCCAACGTTATCAGCAGGCAGTCAAGCCTGCGGCCCAGCAGAACCTGAGCCTGAGTGTCTGAGTTTTCCACCGTATTTCCGCCCGGTTTTTTTCCCTCGCGAGCAGGCATTTGCAACTAATCTGAGGGGTAATCCCATCCACGCTCACAGGAGTCGTCATGCACTTTGATGAAGTCAAACCGGAAGATTTTGCCACCTTCTCCCGTGTACCACCGCCGCACCTCCAGATGGAGCAGTTCTTGATGCAGCTTGGCGGGGGCGGCACCGAAGGCACCCATTTCAAGAAGAAGGTGATGCTGGCGGCAGGCTGGAGTCATACCGGCGTGGTTTCCTATGGCAAGTATCCGCAAGAGGCCTGCAAGGCATTCAACCGGCTGCGGGAGGTACTGGCAGCCCATCGGGAGGCTGACGCCATTCTGGCTGCGCTGGCCCAATGAGGCTGAACAACGGCGACAAAAAAGCCCCTCGCGGGGCTTTTTGCATTCTGGGGGCTTATTTCTTCAGTTTCGACAGGGCAGCCGCGAAGGCATTGCCCATGGCGCCATCGGCCGGGGGGCTCTGACGCGGCGCTTGCTTCGGCTTGGCGTTGCCGGTGTGGCGCGGCTCGGCCGGTTTGCGTGCCGGCTGGCCGGCTTTTTCATCCAGACGCATGGTCAGACTGATGCGTTTGCGCGGTACGTCGACCTCCAGCACCTTGACCCGGACGATGTCGCCGGCCTTGACTACCTCGCGGGGATCCTTGACGAAGCGATCGGTGAGGGAGGAGATATGCACCAGCCCGTCCTGATGGACACCTATGTCGACGAAGGCGCCAAAGTTGGTGACGTTGGTGACCACCCCCTCCAGCACCATCTCGGGTACCAGATCGCTGATTTTCTCCACCCCTTCCTTGAAGGTGGCAGTCTTGAACTCGGGACGGGGGTCGCGGCCAGGCTTGTCCAGCTCACCGATGATGTCGGTGACGGTAGGCACCCCGAACTGCTCGTCGGTGTAGTCGGCGGGCTTGAGAGTGCGCAGCAGGCTGCTGTTGCCGAGCAGGCTGTCCACGGTCTGCTCCAGCTTGGCGAGGATCCGCTCCACCACAGGGTAGGATTCCGGGTGCACCGCCGAGCCGTCCAGCGGGTTGCTGCCGCCCCGAATGCGCAGGAAGCCGGCGCACTGTTCGAATGCCTTGGGCCCGAGTCGGCTCACTTTCAGCAATTGCTGACGATGCTGGAAAGCGCCGTTCTCGTCGCGGTAGGCGACGATGTTCTGGGCCAGGGTCTGGGAGAGGCCGGAAACCCGGTTGAGCAGCGCGACCGAGGCGGTATTTACATCCACCCCGACCGCGTTCACGCAATCCTCGACCACCGCATCGAGCCGGCGGGCCAGCTGGCTCTGGCCGACGTCGTGCTGGTACTGGCCGACACCTATGCTCTTGGGCTCGATCTTGACCAGCTCGGCCAGCGGATCCTGCAGCCGGCGGGCGATGGAGACGGCGCCACGAATGGAGACGTCGAGATCAGGGAACTCCTGGGAGGCGAGCTCGGAGGCGGAGTAGACCGAGGCCCCCGCCTCGCTCACCACAATCTTCTGCGCCTTGGCGGCCGGGTAGCGCTCGAACAGATCGCTCACCAGGCGGTCGGTTTCCCGCGAGGCGGTGCCGTTGCCGATGCTGATGAGTTCGACCTTGTGCTTCTGGCACAGCTCGCTCAGGATCTTGAGACTCTGGTCAACCTGGCGCTTGGGTTCGAACGGATAGATGGTCGCGTGATCGACCAGCTTGCCGGTGGCATCGACCACCGCCACCTTGACCCCGGTGCGGATGCCGGGATCCAGCCCCATGGTGCAGCGCATGCCGGCCGGCGCTGCCATCAGCAGATCCTTGAGGTTCATGGCGAATACCTTGATCGCCTCGTCTTCTGCTGACTCGCGGATGCGGCCGATCAGCTCGGTCTCCATCTGCAAGGAGAGTTTGATCTTCCAGGTCCAGCTCACTACCCCCTGCAGCCACTTGTCGGCCGGGCGGTGTTGCAGGTTGAGCCTGAGGTGATGGGCAATGATCCCTTCGCAGGGGCTGGCACCCTCATCGTCGCCGGCAACCAGCGCCAGGTTGAGGATCCCCTCGTTGCGGCCGCGCAACATGGCCAGCACCCGGTGGGAGGGGGCCTTGTGCAGCGGTTCGTCGTGCTCGAAGTAATCCTTGAACTTGGCCCCTTCCTGCTCCTTGCCGGCCACCACGCGGGCGCGCAGGGTGGCGTTGTGCCACAGGTAGTCGCGCAGCTTCTCCAGCAGGTCAGCCTGCTCGGCGAAGCGCTCCATCAGGATGTAGCGGGCACCGTCGAGGGCGGCCTTGCCGTCGGTGATCCCCTGCCCGGCATTGAGGAAGCGAACCGCCTCCTGTTCGGGATCCTTCAGCGGATCGCTCAGCAGCAGGTCGGCCAGAGGCTCCAGCCCCGCCTCGATGGCCATCTGTCCCTTGGTGCGGCGCTTGGGCTTGTAGGGGAGGTAGAGGTCTTCCAGCCGGGTCGTGCTGTCGGCATCGTTCAGCTCGCGGGCCAGTTCCGGGGTCAGTTTGCCCTGCTCTTCGATGGAGCGCAGGATCACCTGGCGGCGATCCGCCAGTTCACGCAGGTAGCCGAGGCGGCTCTCCAGGGTACGCAGCTGGCTGTCGTCCAGACCGCCGGTCACCTCTTTGCGGTAACGGGCGATGAAGGGGACGGTGGCGCCTTCGTCCAGCAGGCGAACGGCGGCCTGCACCTGCTCTGGGCGGGCATTCAGCTCACCGGCAATCTGATGTTCTATTACGTGGCTTTGCATCGAGGGTCTCTTGGTCGGGTCCTGGTCAACGGGCAGGCGCGAGGCGATGTCGCCGGGCAGGGGTCTGTCCTGGCGGTACTCAAGGTACCAGCCGGACCACTGCCGCGCGGGCCGGTTGGCGCCGCAAGGCGCCGGGTGTGAGCACTATATGGGGTCGGGCAGCGGGATGCCACCCCGGCTAAAACGACGCTTGTCATACCCGGTGGGCGGACATGCTCGGTCTCTCCTGGCCTCGTCAGCCGATTTGGCAGTCAGGGCCGGAGCTGGCTTATTTGGGATAGCTGATCTCATTGATGTACCAGCAGGCGTCACCGACTGGCGTACGCACTATGGCCTCGTCCCCCACCTCTTTCTTGAGCAGGGCGCGGGCCATGGGGGAGTCGATGGAGATGTAATCCTTGCGCTCGAAGATCTCGTCATAGCCGACGATGCGAAAGCGCTTGGTCTCTCCCTCTTCGTTTTCCACCTCGACCCAGGCACCGAAAAAGACCTTGCCCTCCTGGGCGGGGGAGTAGTCGACGATCCCCAGCTCCTCGAGGCACTTGCGCAGGTAACGGACCCGCCGGTCGATCTCCCGCAGCCGTTTCTTGTTGTATTGGTAGTCGGCATTCTCGCTGCGATCACCGAGGCTGGCCGCCCAGGCCACTTTGCGGGTGGTCTCGGGGCGCTCCTCGCGCCAGAGGAAATCGAGCTCCTGTTTGAGCTTGTTGTAGCCTTCACGGGTGATCAGCTTGGTCTTCATCGGTCGTTACCTGTGTCAGTGGGGCTGATGAGCCTCTTATGGCTCGGCAGATCTTATCCGTTGTCGCCTTGCTGTCGAGCAAAAACTGGGGTGTCTGAGGAGGCGCCTGAGTGATGAGGTACGGGATGCAGGGGCGTAAAATCGGCTGAATGGGCAATAACCGGTAACATATTTAGGCTTGGCCGTTACGAGCCCGAGCTCTAGTATTGGCAGCATATCGAGAGGAGAGGCAAGCAATGAGTCAGCAATACAAGGTTCTGGTCGTCGACGATGATTTGAAATTACGTTCCCTGCTGGAGCGCTACCTGACCGAACAGGGGTTCGTGGTTCGGGGCGTCGCCAATGGTGAACAGGCCGACCGCCTGCTGACCCGTGAGAACTTCAGCCTGATGGTGCTGGATTTGATGCTGCCGGGGGAAGACGGCCTCTCCATCTGCCGCCGTCTGCGCGAGGCTGGCAACCAGATCCCGGTGCTGATGCTGACCGCCAAGGGGGATGAGGTGGATCGCATCGTCGGGCTCGAGATGGGTGCCGATGATTACCTGCCCAAGCCGTTCAACCCCCGTGAGCTGCTGGCCCGGATCCGTGCCGTGCTGCGCCGGCACACCGTCGAGTTGCCGGGTGCCCCCTCTACCGCTGAGAAGGTGGTGAGCTTTGGCAGCTATCAGCTCAACTTGGCGACCCGCGAGCTGAGCCGCGATGGTGATCCAGTTGCACTGACCAGCGGCGAATTTGCCGTGCTCAAGGTGCTGGTGAGCCATCCGCGCGAGCCTCTCTCCCGCGACAAGCTGATGAACCTGGCCCGCGGTCGCGAATATACCGCCACCGAGCGCAGCATCGACGTGCAGGTCTCCCGCCTGCGTCGCCTGCTGGAGCAGGATCCGGCCCAGCCCCGTTATCTGCAGACCGTCTGGGGTCTGGGCTATGTGTTCGTGCCGGACGGTGATGGCGAATGAAGAAAGTGAGCAGCATGTTCTCCCGCATGCTCTGGTTTTTGGCCGCCGTGCTGGTGGTCTATCAGTTTGTCTCCTATGCCACCTTCTACAACTATCTGCTGGCGCCGACCGTCAAGCAGATCAGTCACCTGCTGGCCAACCAGGTCAAGCTCATCTTCCCGGTCGAGAGCAACCAGCTGGCGTTGAGTGAAGACGCCGAGGCGCTGGTCTATGTGGCGACCGGCAGCGACATCTATACCCAGACCGAGGCGGAGCAGCACGGGCTCAACGAGTCCAAGCCCTACACCTATCTGGAGGAGAGCATCAGCCGTGAACTGGGGGGCAAGACCAAGGTCAGGGTCGAGATCCAGGATCACTACATCATCTGGATCCAGCCGCCCCAGGCCAACAAGGTGTGGGTGCGCATCCCGCTGACCGAGATCGAGGATGACGAGATCGAGCCGCTGATCCTCTACATGAGCGTGCTGCTGGTGGTGACCCTGTTCGCGGCCTGGCGCTTTGCCCGCCAGCTGGTGCGGCCGCTGGAGGATCTGGAGGCGGGTGCCGTGGCGGTGGCGCGCGGCAATTTTCCCGATGCATTGGGGGAGCAGGGCTCGCGGGAGGTGCGTCGGCTGACTCGCACCTTCAATCACATGTCGAGCTCCATCAAGGGCCTGATCGAGGAGCGCAATCTGATGATGGCGGGCGTCTCCCACGATCTGCGTACCCCGCTGACCCGTATCCGGCTGGCGACCGAGATGATGTCCTCCGGCGATGAGTATCTCAAGGAGAGCATCAACGCTGACATTGACGAGTCCAATGGCATCATCGATCAGTTCATCGACTACATTCGGCCGGACGAGGGGCTGGATACCCAGCAGATCGACCTGACCCAGCTGATCCACGACAGCTTGCTGGTGCAGACCGATCAGGGACTGGAGGTGGAGCTCGAGTTGCCGGCCGAGGCGGTACGGGTGGCCTGCAACCCCATCAGCATCCGCCGCATCCTCAACAACCTGTCGGGCAACTCCTTGCGCTACGGTGCGAGCCGGCTGCAGGCCGAGCTCAAGGATGATGGTCACTGGGTGCGGCTGCGCTTGTCGGATGACGGCCCCGGCATTCCGGAGCAGGATTACTACCGGGTGCTCAAGCCCTTCACCCAGGGTAACGAGGCTCGTACCGGCAGCGGCAGCGGCCTGGGGTTGGCCATCGTCGCCAAGATCGTATCCCAGCATCACGGCACCATCAGGCTGGGGCGCTCCGAGCTGGGGGGCTTGCTAGTGGAGATCCGGCTACCCAAGAATCAGCCGCTGGAGTGGATTGATTGAACGAAGGGCGTATCCGTGGATACGCCCTTTGCATGTCAGGCTTGCGGCTCGCTGGTCTTGCGGTAGCGCCTGCCATATTTCAGCTGCTGGATCAGCAGGGCGGCGACGATGAGCGCCAGTCCGATGGGGGTGGCCGGGTGGATGGTTTCGCCGATCAGCAGGTTGAGCAGCACCAGCGAAGCAAACGGCGAGATGAAGATGAGGTTGCTGATGGGGGCCGTGTTGGTGGCATGGCGCAGTGCCATCAGCCAGAGCACGAAGCCGAAGCCCATCTCGAACAGCCCCACGTAGATGGCACCGGCCCACCCCTGCCAGGCAGTCATGGCAAAGTCCGAGAGCAGCCAGGTCGCCGCGACGATGAAGGGCAGGCTGATGAGAAAGCCCAGCAGCAGGCTGACGATGGGGTCGCCCTGGTTGCGGGTGTTGAGGATCCAGTAGCCAGCCCAGATCAGGGTCGACACCAGCGCCAGCGTGACGCCGAGGGGGCTGTCGAACTGCAGACCGAATACATCCCCCTTGGTGGCGATCACCAGCGCGCCGAAGTAGCCGAGCACGATGGCCACCCCGTCGCGGCGACGCAGCTTCTGACCGAGGAAGGGCACCGCCAGCAGACTGAGGGTGATGGCCCAGGTGTAGTTGAGGGTCTGCGCCTGCTGGGCGGGCAGCAGGTCATACGCCTTGAACAGCAGCAGGTAATAGAGGAAGGGGTTGAGTACTCCCAGTGCCAGATAGTAAAAGGGGCGACGCTTGATGTAGCCGAGCAGCAGCGGCAGTTTGCCCTGACAGGCCACGATCACTCCCAGCGTCAGGGTCGAGGTGCAGGCCGCGACCAGCAGCAGCTGTACAGGTTCAAAGTAGGCGAGGGAGATCTTGAAGGCGCTGGCGACCGTCGACCAGAGGGCGACGGCGCAGAGCCCATATTGATAGGCTTTTTTCTGATCTTTGAGCATGGGGTGTCGTTCCGATGACGAAGGCCGGCGCACAGTCTACCAGCCTGTTTGCAACATTGTCGTTACCCCTGCCAGGCAAGGGCTTGCCCAGCCGTTGGCGAGATCCATCTGTCACATAAAATTGCGCACAATCTGTTCGCCTTCTCTTGCGCAAATTGAAAAAATCCGTATAATCCCCTCCGCTTACCCATGAGGTAAGCCAGACGATATGTCTGCTTGCTGAGTTTCCCGCTTGCGGGGACCAGCCATACAGTCCTCCCGATATGGGAGGAAACGTGAAAAATCACACCTCTGGCGGGAGTAATCTCGGTCGGGCGGTGTTGATTTATGTTCTTTTATCTATTGGAGCTCTGTCAATGCAGAACCAAAGAATCCGTATCCGCCTGAAGGCTTTTGATCATCGCCTGATCGATCAATCCACTGCGGAAATCGTTGAAACTGCAAAGCGCACCGGCGCGCAGGTTCGCGGTCCTATTCCGCTGCCGACTCGCAAAGAGCGCTTCACCGTCCTGATCTCCCCGCACGTCAACAAAGATGCGCGTGATCAGTACGAGATCCGCACTCACAAGCGTCTGGTAGACATCGTTGAGCCGACTGACAAGACCGTTGACGCCCTGATGCGTCTGGATCTGGCAGCTGGTGTAGACGTCCAGATCAGCCTGGGTTAATTACGGAAAGAGGTTGATAACAATGACAATCGGTCTTGTAGGTCGCAAAGTGGGTATGACTCGCATCTTCACTGAAGATGGCGTTTCTATCCCGGTGACTGTTATCGAAGTTGAAGCTAACCGTGTAACTCAGGTCAAATCTGTAGAAACCGACGGCTACAACGCTATTCAGGTTACCACTGGCGCCAAGAAAGCCAGCCGTGTAACCAAGCCGGAAGCTGGCCACTTCGCCAAAGCTGGTGTAGAAGCCGGTCGCGGTCTGTGGGAATTCCGCCTGAACAACGGTGAAACTTTCACTGTTGGTAGCGAGCTGAAAGTAGATCTTCTCGCTGACGTTAAGCTGGTAGACGTTACCGGCACATCCAAGGGTAAAGGTTTTGCCGGTACTGTTAAGCGCTGGAACTTCCGCACCCAGGATATGACCCACGGTAACTCTCTGTCCCACCGTGTACCTGGCTCCATCGGTCAAAACCAGACCCCGGGCCGTGTATTCAAGGGCAAAAAGATGGCTGGTCACATGGGTGCTGAGCGTGTAACGACTCAGAACCTGGAACTGGTTCGTGTTGACGCTGAACGCAACCTGCTGCTCATCAAAGGCGCAGTACCGGGTGCAACCAACGGCAACGTGATCGTTAAACCTGCCGTCAAAGCGTAACGTCTGAGGAGATAGTAATGGAATTGGTAATGAAAGACGCCAAGAGCGCTCTTGAAGTTTCCGAGACTACCTTCGGGCGCGAATTCAACGAAGCTCTGGTTCACCAGGTTGTCGTTGCTTATGCCGCTGGTGCCCGTCAGGGTACTCGTGCGCAGCTGACTCGCTCTGAAGTGTCTGGTGGCGGCAAAAAGCCGTGGCGTCAGAAGGGTACTGGTCGTGCCCGTGCTGGCTCCATCCGTTCGCCCATTTGGCGTTCCGGTGGTGTGACTTTTGCAGCTAAGCCGCAAGATCACAGCCAGAAAGTAAACAAGAAGATGTACCGCGGCGCTATCCGTAGCATCCTGTCCGAGCTGGTACGTCAAGAGCGCCTGATCGTTGTTGAGAAGTTCGGCATCGAAGCTCCGAAGACCAAAGAACTGATCGCCAAGCTGAAAGAAATGGAACTGACTGACGTTCTGATCGTGACTGCTGAAGTCGATGAGAACCTGTTCCTGGCTGCTCGTAACCTGTACAAAGTTGACGTGCGTGACGTTGCCGGTATCGACCCGGTCAGCCTGATCGCTTTCGACAAGGTTCTGATGACTGCTGACGCAGTTAAGCAAATCGAGGAGATGCTGGCATGATCCGTGAAGAGCGTCTGCTGAAAGTTCTGAAGGCTCCGCACATCTCTGAAAAGAGCACCATGGTCGCAGAAAAGCAGAACACTATCGTGTTCAAAGTTGCTGTTGATGCCACCAAGGCGGAAGTCAAAGCTGCAGTTGCGAAACTGTTCGAGGTCGAAGTTGAGACCGTCCGTACCCTGAACATGAAGGGTAAGACCAAGCGCGCAGGTGCACGCGTAGGCCGTCGTTCCGATTGGAAAAAGGCTTATGTGACCCTGAAAGCTGGTCAGGACATCGACTTCATGGGCGCAGCCGAGTAAGAGGAGTTCTGAAAAATGGCAATCGTTAAGTGCAAGCCTACTTCTCCGGGCCGCCGCCACGTCGTCAAGATCGTCAACCAAGACCTGTACAAGGGCAAGCCCTTTGCAGCTCTGCTGGACAAGAAAGACAAGTCCGGTGGTCGTAACAACAACGGCCGCATCACCACCCGTCACATCGGCGGTGGTCACAAGCAACACTACCGTATCGTCGACTTCAAGCGCGACAAAGACGGTATCCCGGCCAAAGTAGAGCGCCTGGAATACGATCCTAACCGTACCGCAAACATCGCCCTGGTGCTGTATGCAGACGGTGAGCGTCGTTACATCCTGGCTCCGAAAGGCCTGAAAGCTGGTGATGCAATCGCTTCTGGTGCTGATGCCGCAATCAAGGTAGGTAACACCCTGCCGATGCGCAACATCCCGGTCGGTTCTACCGTTCACGCTGTTGAGATGAAGCCTGGTAAAGGTGCCCAGCTGGCTCGTTCCGCTGGTACTTTCATCCAGATCCTGGCTCGTGAAGGTAACTATGTAACTCTGCGTCTGCGTTCCGGCGAAGTACGTAAAGTTCTGGCCGAGTGCCGCGCCACCATCGGTGAAGTTGGTAACTCCGAGCACATGCTGCGTCAACTGGGTAAAGCCGGTGCAAACCGCTGGCGTGGTATTCGTCCGACCGTTCGCGGTATGGCGATGAACCCGGTCGACCACCCGCACGGTGGTGGTGAGGGTCGCAACAAGGGCATGCAGCCTGTGTCCCCATGGGGCCAGAAGGCTAAAGGCTTCAAGACCCGTAAGAACAAGCGTACCGACAAGTACATCGTACGTCGTCGTAACAAGTAATTGTTAACATAGAGGAATCACCATGCCACGTTCTCTCAAGAAGGGTCCATTTATTGACCTGCACTTGCTGAAGAAGGTAGAGAAAGCGGTGGAAAGCGGGGATAAAAAGCCGGTTAAGACCTGGTCCCGTCGTTCAATGATCATCCCGAACATGATCGGTTTGACCATCGCTGTCCATAATGGTCGTCAGCACGTTCCGGTTTTCGTTACCGAAGAAATGATCGGTCACAAACTGGGTGAATTCGCACCGACTCGTACTTATCGCGGCCATGCTGCTGATAAGAAGGCTAAGAAGCGCTAAGGGATAAATGATGGAAGCTATCGCTAAACACCGTTATGCCCGTACTTCTGCCCAGAAAGCTCGTCTGGTAGCCGATCAAGTACGTGGTCTGTCCGTAGACAAGGCTCTGAACATCCTGACCTTCAGCCCGAAAAAGGCTGCAGCTCTGGTGAAGAAAGTGCTGGAATCTGCCATTGCAAACGCTGAGCACAACGAAGGCGCCGATATCGACGCGCTGCGTGTTGCTACTATCATGGTCGACGAAGGTCCCTCCATGAAGCGCATCCGTCCGCGTGCCAAAGGTCGTGCGGATCGTATCCTCAAGCGTACCGCTCACATCACCGTAGTGGTATCCGACGCTAAGGCTGGGAGATAAGCAATGGGTCAGAAAGTACATCCTAATGGCATTCGCCTGGGTATTACCAAGCCTTGGAATTCTACCTGGTTCGCGAACACCAAAGACTTCGCTGACAACCTGTACAGCGATTTTCAAGTACGCCAGTTCCTGACCAAGGAACTGAAAAACGCGTCCTTGTCCAAGATCACCATCGAGCGTCCGGCCAAGAGCATCCGTGTGACCATTCACACCGCTCGTCCGGGTGTTGTGATCGGTAAGAAAGGCGAAGACGTTGAGAAACTGCGCAAAGCTGTAGCCGCAATTGCTGGCGTGCCTGCTCAGATCAACATTTCCGAAGTCCGCAAGCCGGAGCTGGATGGCAAACTGGTTGCCGACAGCATCACTTCCCAGCTGGAGCGTCGTGTAATGTTCCGTCGTGCTATGAAGCGCGCCGTACAGAACGCAATGCGCCTGGGTGCCAAGGGCATCAAAGTGGAAGTTTCCGGTCGTCTGGGCGGCGCTGAAATCGCGCGTACCGAATGGTACCGTGAAGGTCGTGTGCCGTTGCACACCCTGCGTGCCGACATCGACTACGCAACTTCTGAAGCCCACACCACTTACGGTGTGATCGGCGTTAAAGTTTGGATCTTCAAGGGCGAAGTTCTGGGCGGTCTGGCTGCTGTTAATGCCGCTGCTGCTCAAGAGCAAGCTCCTGCAAAGCCCAAGCGTGACAACAAGCGCCGCGCTGCTAAGTAAGGAGATTCGGTAAATGTTGCAACCAAAGCGTACTAAATTCCGCAAGACCCACAAGGGTCGTAACCGCGGTCTGGCCAACTCTGGTAACGAAGTATCCTTCGGTACCTTTGGCCTGAAGGCGACATCCCGTGGTCAACTGACTGCTCGTCAAATCGAAGCAGCCCGTCGTGCCATGACCCGTCACGTTAAGCGTCAAGGCAAGATCTGGATCCGTGTGTTCCCGGACAAGCCCATCACCGAAAAGCCCCTCGAAGTTCGTATGGGTAAAGGTAAGGGTAACGTGGAATACTGGGTTTGCCCGATCCAGCCTGGCAAGGTTCTGTACGAGATGGATGGTGTACCTGAGGCTCTGGCGCGTGAAGCGTTTGCCCTGGCCGCAGCTAAGCTGTCCGTTCAGACCACTTTCGTAATTAAGACGGTGATGTGATGAAAGCCCAAGATCTGCGTCAAAAGAGCGTCGAAGAACTGAACCAGGAGCTGCTGGGTCTGCTGCGTGAGCAATTCAACATGCGCATGCAAGCTTCCACCGGCCAGCTGGCTCAGACTCACACTCTGAAACAAGTGCGTCGTGACGTCGCACGTATCAAGACTGTACTGACTGAGAAGGCAGGTGCGTAATGACTGACAAGATCCGTACTCTGCAAGGTCGTGTAATCAGCGACAAGATGGACAAGTCCATCACTGTTGCTATCGAGCGCAAGGTAAAGCACCCGATCTACGGTAAGATCATCAAGCGCACTACCAAGCTGCACGTACATGATGAAAACAACGAATGCAAAGCTGGCGACCTCGTGGAAATCCGCGAATGCCGCCCGCTGTCCAAGACCAAGTCCTGGACCCTGGTTGCCGTTGTAGAAAAGGCCTAATCGGTACTTTGTAGTCCAAACGGCCCCTTAGCGGGGCCGTTTGTTTTTTAGGCTACCTTTTCTAAAAATCCTGTGTTATAGTTTCGCGCCTTTTGAAGGCAGCCAGATCCCGAGAGGGATAAGAAGTAAACAAAGCGGAGCACTAAGATGATCCAGATGCAAAGTATGCTGGGTGTTGCCGACAACTCCGGCGCTCGCAGTGTAATGTGTATTAAGGTTCTGGGTGGTTCGCACCGCCGTTACGCCGGCATCGGCGACATCATCAAGGTTTCCATCAAGGAAGCCATTCCTCGCGGTAAAGTGAAGAAAGGTGATGTGTATAACGCGGTGGTCGTACGCACCCGTAAAGGCGTTCGTCGTCCGGACGGCTCTGTCATCCGTTTCGACAACAATGCGGCTGTGTTGCTTAACAACAACCAACAGCCAATCGGTACTCGTATTTTTGGCCCGGTGACTCGTGAACTGCGTAATGAGAAGTTCATGAAGATTGTGTCCCTGGCACCCGAAGTACTGTAAGGAGTCGAACGATGGCAGCTAAAATCCGTCGCGAAGACGAAGTGATTGTTCTTACCGGCAAAGACAAGGGCAAGCGTGGCAAAGTCACTCAAGTCCTGATTGCAAAAGGTAAGGTAATCGTGGAAGGCATCAACCAGGTGAAGAAACACCAGAAGCCGGTACCCGCACTGGGTCAGGCTGGCGGTATCGTCACCAAAGAAGCCCCCATCGATGTATCTAACGTAGCGCTGTTCAACTCTGCCACTGGCAAGGCTGACCGCGTTGGTTTCCGGATTGAAGACGGCAAAAAAGTCCGTTTCTTCAAATCCACCGGCGAACTTGTGAAGTAATTGGAGTTTAACGATGGCGAAACTGCATGATTACTACAAATCCGATGTAGTAAATGAACTGTCCAAACAGTTCGGTTACAAGACTATCATGCAAGTCCCTCGGATCGAGAAAATCACCCTGAACATGGGTGTTGGTGAAGCGATCTCTGACAAGAAATTGCTGGAAAATGCTGCTGCCGATATGGCTGCCATTTCCGGTCAGAAGCCGCTGATCACCAAAGCTCGCAAATCTGTTGCGGGCTTCAAGATTCGTGAAGGCTACCCGATAGGTTGTAAAGTAACCCTGCGTGGCGAGCGTATGTGGGAGTTCCTGGAACGGCTGATTTGCATCTCCGTACCGCGTATCCGTGACTTCCGTGGCCTGAACGCTAAAGCGTTCGACGGTCGTGGTAACTACTCCATGGGCGTGCGTGAGCAAATCATCTTCCCGGAAATCGACTATGACAAGGTCGATCGCGTCCGTGGTCTGGATATCACCATCACCACTTCCGCGAATACCGATGAAGAAGGCCGTGCTCTGCTGGCTGCCTTTAACTTCCCATTCCGCAAGTAAGGTTAGGGTTATGGCTAAAACTTCCATGAAAGCACGTGAAGCAAAGCGTGCGAAGCTGGTAGCCAAGTTCGCCTCCAAGCGAACCGAGCTGAAAGCTATCATTGTTGATATGAACGCTTCTGAAGAAGCGCGTTGGGATGCTGTCCTGCAACTGCAACAGCTGCCCCGTGATTCCAGTCCGTCCCGCCAGCGTAACCGTTGCAATATTACTGGTCGTCCGCACGGTTTCCTGCGCAAGTTTGGCCTGTCTCGCATCAAGGTGCGTGAGCATGCCATGAAGGGCGAAATTCCGGGCCTGAAGAAGGCTTCTTGGTAACGAATCTCGGGAGTTAGACTTATGAGCATGCAAGATCCGATCGCGGATATGCTGACCCGCATCCGTAACGGTCAGGCGGCGAGCAAAGTTGCGGTTTCCATGCCTTCTTCCAAGCTGAAAGTGGCTATCGCCAAAGTGCTGAAAGAAGAAGGTTACATCACTGGCTACTCCGTAGCTGGTGACGTGAAGCCGGAACTGGAAATTGAACTGAAATATTTCCAGGGCAAGCCAGTTGTAGAACTGATCCAACGCGTGAGCCGTCCCGGCCTGCGTATTTACAAGCGCACTACTGATCTGCCGAAAGTTATGGGCGGTCTCGGTGTTGCTATCGTGTCCACGTCTAAAGGTGTGATGACTGACCGTGCTGCCCGCAAAGCAAGCATGGGCGGTGAGATCATCTGCTACGTCGCTTAATAGGAGGTAGGAAATGTCTCGTGTTGCTAAGGCACCCGTCACTATTCCTGCTGGCGTAGAGGTGACTCTGAACGGCCAGGAACTGTCCATCAAAGGTGGTAAAGGTTCCCTGGTTCGCTCTATTCACGCCGGTGTAGAAGTGACCAAAGAAGACAATGTACTGAAGTTCGCCCCGCGCGACGGCATCGCTGGTGCTGACGCTCAGGCCGGTACTGCCCGTGCATTGGTCAACAACATGGTAATCGGTGTTACCCAAGGCTTCGAGCGCAAGCTGCAGCTGGTTGGTGTAGGTTATAAAGCCTCCATCAAGGGCAATGCTGTTGCGCTGGCTCTGGGCTTCTCTCACCCGGTAGAGCATGCGCTGCCGGCTGGTGTGACCGCTGAGTGCCCGACTGCCACAGAAATCGTTCTGCGTGGTGTCGACAAGCAGCTGGTTGGCCAAGTCGCCGCCGATATCCGTGCTTACCGCGCTCCGGAGCCCTACAAGGGCAAGGGTGTACGCTATGCCAACGAGCAAGTGCGTACTAAAGAAGCTAAGAAGAAGTAAGGTAACACTATGGACAAGAAAGCAGCTCGTCTCCGTCGTGCTACTCGTGCTCGGAAAAAGATGCAGGAACTGGGAGCTACCCGTCTGGTTGTTCACCGTACCCCGCGTCATATCTATGCGCAGGTTATTGCAGCCAACGGTTCCGAAGTTCTGGCCTCTGCTTCCACAGTAGAGAAAGCCATCAGTGAAGCTATTAAATACACCGGTAACGCTGATGCAGCGACCGCGGTAGGTAAAGCAATCGCTGAGCGTGCTATTGCCAAAGGCGTTCAGAACGTATCTTTCGATCGTTCCGGTTTCAAGTATCACGGTCGCATCGCTGCTCTGGCAGCTGCTGCACGTGACGCTGGTCTTCAGTTCTAAGCTAGGAGTCGAAGATGGCTAAAGTCGAATCTCAAGCCGGCGAACTGCAAGAAAAGCTGATTGCAGTAAACCGTGTTTCGAAAACTGTTAAAGGTGGTCGTATCATGTCCTTCACCGCGTTGACCGTGGTGGGTGATGGTAACGGCCGTGTAGGTTACGGTTACGGTAAAGCCCGTGAAGTTCCGGCCGCTATTCAAAAAGCGATGGAACAGGCTAAGCGTAACCTGAACAAGGTTGAGCTGAACAACGGCACTCTGCACCACCCGGTGCGCGGTGTTCACTCCGGTTCCACCGTGTTCATGAAGCCGGCCTCTCAAGGTACTGGTATCATTGCAGGCGGCGCCATGCGTGCTGTTCTGGAAGTTGCTGGTATCCACAACGTGCTGGCCAAGACCTACGGTTCCACCAACCCAATCAACGTTGTTCGCGCAACTGTCGACGCTCTGGTACAGGGTCAATCCCCGGCCCAGATCGCTGCCAAGCGTGGTCTGCGCGTTGACGAAATTCTGGGGTAATGCGACATGGCTAACACTGTAAAAGTAACTCAAACTCGCAGCTCTATCGGCCGTCTGCCAAAGCACAAGGCGACTCTGCGTGGTCTGGGTCTGCGTCGCATTGGTCACACCGTTGAGCTGGAAGATACTCCCTGCGTACGCGGTATGATCAACCAGGTTTATTACATGGTTAAGGTGGAGGGCTAAGCATGCGTCTGAATACTCTGTCTCCGGCCGCTGGCTCCAAGCGCGTTAAGCACCGTCCGGGCCGTGGTATCGGTTCTGGTCTGGGCAAGACCGGTGGTCGTGGTGTTAAAGGTCAAACCTCTCGTTCCGGTGGCGGCAAAGTCCGCAACGGTTTCGAAGGCGGCCAGATGCCTTTGAAAATCCGTCTGCCGAAGTTCGGTTTCTTCTCCCGCAAATCTTTGGTTTCTGCCGAAGTGCGCCTGAACGAAATCGCCCTGGTAGAAGGTGATGTGGTCGACGTGAGCACTCTGAAGCAAGCCGGTGTTATTACTAAAAACATCGTGTTCGCTAAAGTTGTTCTGTCTGGCAACATTGACCGTGCTGTGACCGTTCGTGGTCTGTCCGTCACCAAAGGTGCACGTGCAGCCATCGAGGCCGCTGGCGGTAAAATCGAGGAATAATCAGTACAATGGCTAAGAAACCAGGATTGGATGTTAAAGCACAGGGTGGTCTGAGTGAACTGAAGAGCCGTCTGCTCTTCGTTCTCGGGGCGATTATCGTTTTCCGTGCAGGCTCTTATGTGCCGATTCCTGGTATTGACGCCGCCGTACTGGCCGAGTTGTTCCAACAACAGAAGGGCACCATCATTGAGATGTTCAACATGTTCAGTGGTGGTGCACTCTCGCGTGCTTCTATTCTTGCGCTGGGGATCATGCCGTACATTTCGGCGTCGATCATTATCCAGCTGCTGACTGTGGTTCACCCCGCTCTTGCTGAACTCAAGAAGGAAGGTGAATCCGGCCGTCGCAAGATTAGCCAATATACCCGTTGGGGCACGCTGGTTTTGGGAACGTTCCAGGCCATTGGTATTGCAACCGGTCTGCCGAATATGATGCAAGGACTCGTGACTCATCCGGGTTTGGGCTTCTATTTCACGGCCGTTGTGAGTCTGGTCACCGGTACCATGTTCTTGATGTGGTTGGGTGAGCAGATTACCGAGCGTGGGATTGGTAATGGTATCTCGTTGATTATCTTCACAGGTATCGTTGCTGGTCTGCCTCATGCCATTGGCGCTACGGCCGAACAGGCACGTCAAGGGGAATTGCACATCCTGCTGTTGTTGTTGCTGGGCTTGATTGTTTTCGCAGTGACTTACTTTGTGGTGTTCGTGGAGCGTGGTCAGCGTCGTATCGTCGTTAACTATGCCAAGCGTCAACAAGGCCGCCAGGTATTTGCCGCGCAAAGCACACACCTGCCGTTGAAAGTGAACATGGCCGGTGTGATTCCTGCGATTTTCGCATCCAGCATCATCCTCTTCCCAGGGACCATTACTTCTTGGTTTGGTCAGGGCGAGGGCAAGATCGCTGACATCCTGCAACAGGTCTCTATGGTCCTGCAGCCGGGTCAGCCCTTGTATGAGATGCTCTATGCAGCAGCCATTATCTTCTTCTGCTTCTTCTATACCGCGCTGGTGTTCAACCCCCGCGAGACAGCAGACAACCTGAAGAAGAGTGGAGCCTTTATCCCGGGGATCCGCCCGGGCGAGCAGACAGCACGTTATATCGATAAGGTTATGACTCGCCTGACATTGGCAGGTGCGCTCTATATAACCTTTATCTGTCTGGTACCCCAGTTCTTGATGACTGCCTGGAACGTACAGTTCTACTTCGGTGGCACTTCGCTGCTGATTATCGTGGTAGTTATCATGGACTTCATGGCTCAGGTTCAGACCCATATGATGTCTCATCAATATGGTGATGTCCTGAGGAAGGCCAACCTGAAGGGCTACGGCCGCTAAAGGTCGGCGTAGTTACGGAGTTAAGCAATGAAAGTTCGTGCTTCCGTTAAGGCAATCTGCCGTAACTGCAAAATCATCAAGCGTCACGGTGTGGTGCGTGTGATTTGCAGCGAGCCAAAGCATAAACAGCGCCAAGGCTAATTTTTTACGGTTAGTACTTGCAACAAATAGTTGTGCTGGCTAATATAGCCAGCCAACTTTTGTTGTGTATTGGTTGACCGCCACGTATCCGCTCACGGGCTTTGTGGTGGTCGTAATCTACTATATGTAGGAGTGAATAGTGGCCCGTATCGCTGGCATTAACATTCCTGACCATAAGCATGCAGTCATCGCTTTGACTGCTATTTATGGCGTCGGTCGTACCCGCTCCAAGGCCATCTGTGCCGCAGCCGGTATCGCTGAGAATGTGAAAATTAAAGACCTGGACGAAGCTCAGATCGAGAGTCTGCGTGAACAAGTAGGTAAATTCACCGTTGAAGGTGACCTGCGTCGTCAGATTTCCATGAACATCAAGCGATTGATGGATCTGGGTTGCTACCGTGGTTTGCGTCACCGTCGTAGCCTGCCTGTTCGTGGTCAACGTACCAAGACCAACGCTCGTACCCGTAAGGGTCCGCGCAAGGCTATCAAGAAGTAACGGGAAGGTAGAAAATGGCTAAAACTCCGACTCGTGCTCGCAAGCGCGTTAAAAAGCAAGTGAGCGACGGTATTGCGCACGTTCATGCATCTTTCAACAACACAATCGTGACCATTACTGACCGTCAGGGCAATGCTCTGTCATGGGCCACCTCTGGTGGTTCAGGTTTCCGTGGTTCCCGTAAGTCCACTCCGTTTGCTGCCCAGGTAGCTGCTGAGCGTGCTGGTGAGATCGCCAAAGAATACGGCGTGAAGAACCTGGAAGTCATGGTCAAAGGTCCGGGTCCCGGTCGTGAGTCTTCCATCCGCGCTCTGAACGCGGCTGGTTTCCGCATCACTAACATTACTGATGTGACTCCGATCCCGCACAACGGTTGTCGTCCTCCCAAGAAGCGCCGCGTGTAACGCTGTAGCTACTTGGTCTAGGATTGTTGGAGAAAGAAGATGGCAAGATATATCGGTCCTAAGCTTAAGCTTAGCCGTCGTGAGGGCACCGACCTCTTCCTGAAGTCTGGTGTTCGTGCGATTGATTCTAAGTGCAAGATTGACACCGTTCCTGGTCAACACGGTGCGCGTAAAGCGCGTCTGTCTGACTACGGTGTTCAGCTGCGCGAGAAACAAAAAGTTCGTCGTATCTACGGCGTATTGGAAAAACAGTTCCGCAACTACTACCGCGACGCTGCCCGTCAAAAGGGTAACACCGGTGAAAACCTGTTGCAGCTGCTGGAAGGTCGTTTGGACAACGTTGTTTACCGTATGGGCTTCGGTGCTACCCGTGCTGAATCTCGTCAGCTGGTGAGCCACAAGGCCATCATGGTCAACGGTCGCGTTGTGAACATTCCTTCTTTCCAGGTTTCCCCTGAGGACGTGATCTGCGTTCGTGAGAAGGCTAAGAAGCAAGCGCGTATCAAAGCATCCCTCGAGGTTGCTGGTCAGCGCGAGAAGCCGACTTGGGTAGAGGTTGATGCCGCTAAAATGGAAGGTGCTTTCAAGCGTCTGCCAGAGCGTTCCGACCTGTCTGCCGACATTAACGAACAGCTGATCGTCGAGCTTTACTCCAAGTAAAGCTAGCTTCTAAAGAGAGGACACAATGCTGGGTTCTGTAACAGATTTTCTTAAACCGCGGCTAGTTGACATCGAGCAAGTTAGCCCGACTCATGCGAAAGTGACTCTCGAGCCACTTGAGCGTGGCTTTGGTCACACGCTGGGTAATGCCCTGCGTCGTATTTTGCTGTCTTCTATGCCCGGTTGTGCAGTTACTGAAGTCGAAATTGACGGGGTACTGCATGAGTACAGCAGCAAAGAAGGTGTACAGGAAGACATTCTTGAAATCCTGCTCAACCTGAAAGGTATCGCTGTGAAGCTGGAAGGCAAGGACGAGGTAACTCTGTCCCTGACCAAGTCTGGAACAGGCCCCGTTACCGCTGGTGATATCACTCACGGTGATGAAGTCGAGATCGTAAACCCGGAGCACGTAATCTGCCACCTGACTGGCGCCAATGCTGAAATCAGCATGCGCCTGAAAGTTCAGCGCGGTCGTGGTTATGTGCCTGCTTCTGCTCGTGTTCACAACGATGATGAAGAGCGTCCTATCGGTCGCCTGCTGTTGGACTCTGCGTTCAGCCCCATCGTTCGTATTGCCTACAACGTTGAGGCAGCACGTGTGGAGCAGCGTACCGACTTGGACAAGCTGGTCATCGACATGGAGACCAATGGTACTCTGGATCCTGAAGAAGCCATCCGTCGTTCTGCCACTATTCTGGCCGAGCAACTGGAAGCCTTCGTGGATCTGCGCGATGTCAGCGTGCCCGAGAAGAAAGAAGAGAAACCCGAGTTTGATCCGATTCTGCTGCGTCCTGTCGATGATTTGGAGCTGACAGTTCGTTCTGCGAACTGTCTGAAGGCAGAAGCTATCCACTATATTGGTGATCTGGTACAGCGTACCGAAGTTGAGTTGCTTAAGACTCCTAACCTCGGTAAGAAGTCCCTGACTGAGATCAAGGACGTGTTGGCCTCCCGTGGTCTGTCTCTTGGCATGCGCCTCGAGAATTGGCCGCCCGCCAGCATCGCTGACGAGTAATCCAGATTACGGGTTTCACAGATTTAGTTAGAAGGATAAGGTCATGCGCCATCGTTTGAGTGGTCGTCAACTGAACCGGAACAGCAGCCATCGTCAGGCTATGTTCCGCAACATGGCCAGCTCCCTGGTTCGTCATGAGATCATCAAGACGACTCTGCCTAAGGCAAAAGAGCTGCGTCGTGTAGTTGAACCGCTGATCACCCTTGCCAAGACTGATAGCGTTGCTAATCGTCGCCTGGCATTTGCCCGTACTCGCGATAACGCGATCGTGGCTAAGCTGTTCAATGAACTGGGCCCGCGCTACCTGGAGCGCGCCGGCGGTTATACTCGCATTCTGAAATGCGGTTTCCGTGCAGGCGACAACGCCCCTATGGCTTACATTGAGCTGGTAGACCGCCCGGCCGCTGCTGAAGCAGCTGCTGAGTGATAAAGAAAAAGCCGGGCTTGTCCCGGCTTTTCTTTTAATGGATTCTGATACTGCCTCAACTGCCTCAACTGCCTCAACTGCCTCAACTGCCTCAACTGCCTCAACTGCCTCAACTGCCTCAACTGCCTCAACTGCCTCAACTGCCTCAACTGCCTCAACTGCCTCAACTGCCTCAACTGCCTCAACTGCCTCAACTGCCTCAACTGCCTCGACTGCTTACTCTTGATCGTGTAGTTCCTTATATAGGTAGGTATTCCTTATTATCGAATGATGATCTTCCATTCACCTGGTACAGAAAAAGCCAGCCGGTGGTATGAGCTGCTCGCAGAGGAGGGCTAATTTAGCTCTGGATTTGGTGGTTTCTGTGGATAAGTTTGTATAAAAGCTGTGCTTGGATATGAATAACTAAAAAAGTGCAGTTTTTTGCAATTTTATTGCCGATGAGGGGTTGCCAGAAAGAATCCGTTCCCTATAATGCGCCTCCATCGACACGGCAAGCGGCAACGCAAACAGCCAGGTCGATAACCTCGAAAAGCCTTTGAAAATAAGGCTTGACTCGAGAAGGCGGTTGAGTAGAATGCCACTCCCGCAGCAGCCAAAAGCTGCGTCGCTCTTTAACAATTTGAATCAAGCAATCTGTGTGGGCACTCACAGCATCGAGCATCAAAAACAATTTTTGATATCAATG
>NZ_JAPCIT010000017.1:0-121518 GCF_027707385.1 Aeromonas sp. QDB54
ATGACTCATGATGAACCCTGTTCCATGGCTCCAGATGACAAACATGATCTCATATCAGGGACTTGTTCGCACCTTCCTTAGCTATCAGGAAGAATCGCGAGTTTGCATGCAGGTCTGGATTGCTTGACATATCTGCTCCACCGCATTGAGTGCTCTTGGGGTGAAACGGTGCAGCTCATCCGAGTTGATGAGTTGCAGACGCTGATGGCGAACGGCATCCACCATGGGCCACTGTTGCCAGTGGCGCAGGGCGTCAGCGTCTTGACTCCCTGCCAGGATCAACGCCGGATTGGCCTTGATCACCTGCTCCAGGCTGACCTGGGGATAGGGAGTGGGGGCATCCGCCATCAGGTTATCCCCGCCACACAACTCGATGGCCTGGGCGGGCCAGGCGTTGCCGCTGACGCTGGTCAGCGGTGGATACCAGAGCTGGTAGAACACCTTGATATGCTTGGGTTTGCCGTAGCGCTGCCCAAGGTTGGCTAGGCGGTCGAGATAGGCGTCGGCCTCGGCATTGGCGGTTTTTTCCACCCCCAATGTTTTTCCCAAGGCCCGCATTTCGGTGGCGAGGGAGGCAAAGTCGGTCGGTTCTGAATAGAACACCGGGATCCCCAGCTGCTCGACGGGGGCCAGCATACGGGATTGGGCGGAGCGCCAGGCGACGATCAAATCGGGCTTTTGGGCCAGCAGGGCTTCCAGATTGATGCTGCGGTAATTGGCCACCTGGGGCAGGCGTTTGACCTCGGGCGGATAATCGGAGGCATCGTCGGTGGCCACGATGCGATCACCGGCACCGATGGCAAACAGCAGTTCGGTCAGATGAGGAGTGAGGCTGACGATGCGTGCAGGCGTCCCGGCCAGCAGGGCGGGCGACATGCACAACAGGCAGAGCAGGGTGAGCCATCTAGCCATGCAGGTGCTCCAGCACAGTGAGCAGCAATGCCAGCGCCAGCCAGCCCCAACCGGCTTGTTGCAGGCGGTTTAGCAGACGCAGGGCTGTACCGACATCCGGCTCGGCGGCGGCGTCAAACACGGGAAAACGGATCAAGCTGCCCTGATAGTAACGGGGGCCACCAAGCTTGCAGCCCAGCGAGCCGGAGAGCAGCGCCAGCAGTATTCCCATGGCGGGGTAGGGCCAGAGCATGGCTGTACGCAATCGGCTGGCCAGCTTGCGCAGCTGGGTCAGGCACAAGGGCAGCGCCAGCAACAAGATGGCAGGGGTACACAGGGCCTGGTAGAGCACGGCGGCGGCCCGGCCAAAGTGGGCAAAGGCTGGCAGTTTCGGGCTCCAGCCCTGGTTCATCAGCTGGGCGAGGCGCCACAACAGGGCCCCCTGCACCCCCGCCAGGGCGAACCCCAGCAGCGGGCCGGCCCACTGCCCGACCAGGCGCAGGGCGCAGCTTTCACTGACCGCCTTGGCAAGCCCCATCAGGGAGAGTTTACCGGTATCTCGTCTGAGCCAGGGGGCGGCCTGCAACCTGGCCACCACCAAGGTATCCTGGTCTGTCAGTGCGCGAGTGGCACGGGCCAGCTCCCGCAGCGGACGCGATTCCAGCATCAGCAGCAGAAACAGCAGATCGAACAGCTGCTCCGAGAGCGAAAGATTGCGAACCGCCCAGAGTCCGGCGGCGCACGGCAGCCAGACAATCAGCATGGCCAGCAGACCGGCCTGCAATTGCTGACCGGGGGCGCCATCGGGGCGACACACCTTGTGACCCAGCCGGGTCAGCAGGGGCACGACGGCGGAGAGCCGATAGTGGGCCGGCCAGGGCACGATGGCCTCCAGCAGCGCGGCCCCGAGCAAAATGGCCGCCGGAGTGGCGGCCATCTGTTCCAGCGTGGTGAGTGGGATCACAGCTTGCCGAGCATCTTGATGATCACCTCTGCGGAGTGCTTGCCGGCCACCTCGATGAAGGCATCGAAGGATTCGACCTGTTCCTTGCCGGCGATGTCGGACATGGCACGCACCACCAGATAGGGCACCTTGAACATGTGGCACACCTGACCGATGGCGGCGCCTTCCATCTCGACCGCCAGCATCTGCGGGAAATCGGCGCGAGCCTTGGCGATGGCGTCGGGCTTGCACATGAACTGATCGCCGGTGCAGATGAGGCCAACCTTGGTCTGATGCTTGCCTTGCTCGGCGATGCAATCTTGGGCGACAGCGATGAGCGTTTCGTCGCAGGGGAAGGCGGCCGGTTGCTGCGCCATCTGGCCCATCTCGTAGCCAAAAGCGGTGACATCCACATCGTGGAAGCGCATCTCGCTGGCGATCACCACGTCACCTATGTGCAGGTCCTGGGCAAAGCCGCCGGCAGAACCGGTATTGATGACGTAGTCGGGGGCGAATTTTTCCAACAGCAGGCTGGTGGCGACGCTGGCGGCGACTTTACCGATGCCGGAGCGGGTCAGGATCACCTCTTTGCCTGCCAGGGTGCCCTGATAGAACTCGCAGCCGCCCAGTTGCAGGGTGGTCGGGTTGCTCATCTGGCTGCGCAGCAGGGCCACTTCCTGTTCCATGGCGCCGATAATACCTACTTTCATCACTCACCTCGTCTTGATGGCCATGCGGCCGAATAAGTTGTTGTGGATCATAACAAAAGTTGGCGATGGCGCCGAGCATTCCGATACTGCGCGATGTGAAGGGGCGCTTAAGGGTAGCGCTTGGCGAGGTTAGCCAGCTCGCCGCTGTCTGCCAGCCGTTGCAGGGCATTGGCGAACAGGGCCAGCCGGGCAGGGGAGGTGCGCTGGTAAAACAGGATGTAGAAGGGAATGGTCTCCATGGCGGTGGGGAGGATGCGAATTTGGCCGCTCAGGTGGTGGCGCAGCAGGTCGGCCTCGAAGCCGGGTGAGCGGTAATAGACGAAGCGCCCTCGTTTCATCAGCAGCTTGTCATAATTGGCAGCACTGCTGATCCCGCCGCTGTCGATGACGAGTCCCTGCAGGGCCTGCAGTCGTTCGATGGCGCCGCTGCCGTGATTGATGAGGATGATGCCCTCTTCGCCAAGAGCCCTGACGTCGTTCCACTGGCGGATCTCGACCGGATCATCGCTGCGCACCGCGAGGTGGTAGCGCACGGTGAAGATGGGGGGCTGCAGATAGAGGAAGTGGTTGCGACGGTCCGGGTTGTCGCCCACGCCGCAGATGAAGTCGAGCTGGCCGAAACGCACCTGTTTCTCCAGTCGCTTGAGGGGCACAAAGCGCTGATCCCCCTGGATGCGCAGGGCGGGCTCCTGGCGCTCCAGCAGTCGAAACAGCTCGACGCAGAATCCCCCGATGCGGCCATCCGCCATCTGGATGTATTTGGGGGCGGATTCGGGCTGCGCCGCCGTGCGATAGATTTCGGTGGCAGAGACGGCCCGGTGAGCGACTGCCAGCAGACAACCCAGCACCATCACCCGGAATATCATGTCATGCTGGCCCTCAATGCGTGGGGAAATGCGACGTTGCCCGCGGATGTCACGGCGCTAGTGATCAAACATTACGCCATATATCAGGATCTTATCAACCAAGTGCCGTATCGAGGGTCATCATCAAGGCAAACCCGGCCATCAGGCCCAGGGTGGCGTGGGTTTGGTGGCCATTGCGGTGAGTCTCGGGGATCACCTCGTGGGAGACCACGAACAGCATGGCACCGGCGGCCAGTCCGAGGCCGATGGGATAGGCGATGGCCAGCCCGCTGGAGAGGCCGACGCCGAGCAGGGCCCCGAGCGGCTCAAGCAGACCGCTGCCGATGGCAACCAGCACGGCTTTGCCGGGGCGAAAACCGGCGGCGCACATGGCGAGCGCCACCGCCAGCCCTTCCGGTATGTCCTGCAACGCGATGGCGGTGGTGAGCGGCAGACCCACCGACATGTCGCCCTGCGAGAAGCTTACCCCGATGGCCATCCCCTCCGGCAGGTTGTGCAGGGCGATGGCAAACACGAACAGCCAGACCCGGGAGCAACTCTCGTGGCCGGGACCACAGGGGCCGGTCTTGTCATGCTCATGGGGGGTGAATTGGTCGAGCCCCAGCATCAGCAGCACCCCGAGGGTCATGCCTGCCACCACCACGGCAGCGGCGAGAAAGCCGTTGCCGGTGAGCCCCTCTGCCGCCTCGAGCCCCGGCAGCAGCAGGGAGAAGGCGCTGGCCGCCAGCATCATGCCGGCGGCAAAGCCCAGCATGCTGTCCTCCACCCGCTGGGGGACCGAGCGCAGAAAGAGGGCTGGCAAGGCGCCGAGCGCGGTGGCGGCAAAGCCGGCCAGGCCGCCGAGCAGGCCGTAGCAAACGCCGGGGCTGATGTCGCCGGCGGCCAGCATCACCAGGCTCTGCAGCAGCAACAGCACGACGGCCGCCAGTGCAACGAGCAGGCCGATGGCGATCACCGGGCGTGCCCGCAGTTGCTCGCGCAGCTGGGCAGACCAGGAGGAAAGGGGCAGGGCCGACGCGTTATCCATGAAGATCACCTCTCTTGCTTGATGGCGGGGACGGCGGGGCGCCATCCGGGGACTCTTGCATTACAGCGAGCCGGGCCTGACTTGTCCATGCCGGCGCATCGATAGCATTCATCGGCTAACTATTTGAAATGATTTGGTCGCCTTGAATAGTTTGTGATGAAGATCGGGTTGTACGGAAAAACAACTTGCTTTGTTACGGCGAAAGCTGGTGAAGGAGTAGGCAGGTTTGTGGTAAAGTGCCGCCCTCGCGAAACCCACCCTTCCCTTGGTCTTTCGCAACGTCCCATCTCCCGCCAGGAAAGCCCGGGTTACCAGTTCATACGGATGTGATCGCCACTGTGCACCTGCTTGTCAGCAGTCGAGGATCACCAGCCACCATGTTTTACAAAAATCTGTCTATCGGCAAAAAGATTGCCGTGGTCTTTGCGGTCATTGCGGCCGTCAACGTGATATTCGGTATTTTTCTCTCCAGCGAGCTGCGTGGCGTGCGCGATCGCGTGCTGAATTTTACCGATTCCACCCTGCCGAGCGTACTCTCGGTCGAGAACCTGCTCTACGACGTATCCTACGTGCGCCGTGCCCAGTTTGCCCTGCTGATGGTGGATGACGCCAGCGATCTGCAGGCGCGCCGCGGCCGGATCCAGGCTAGCGTCCAGAAAGTCGAGCAGGCCTTTCGTGCCTATGAGGCCACGGTCGGTGCCGACCATGAGCGCCAGGTGTTCAACCGCGCCAAACAGGAGTGGCAACGCTATCTGAACTCGGTCAATCTGGTGGATCAACTGCTGGTGCAGGGTCAGCTGGCCCAGGCCAAGAATCAGCTGTTCCAGTCCAACCCCATTTATGGCGAGCTGGAGCAGGCGGTCAACGGTCTGGTGGAAGTGAACCTCGGCTTTGTGAAAGAGAACCGTGGCAGCCTACTTGGCAGCGTCAACATGGTGACCAGTTTTGCCATGGTGAGCATCGGCAGCCTGCTGCTGTTCATGGTGGCCATGACCTGGTTCCTGACCCGCCAGATCTGCGTGCCGTTGCAGGCCGTGGTGGCGCAGGCCAACGCCATCGCCGCCGGCGATCTGACCCATCAGCTGGACCGCCAGCACATCGGTCGCGACGAGCTGGGCATGCTGGCCAAGGCTTCCCTCAAGATGCAGGACAACCTGCGTGGCCTGATTGAAGAGGTAGTCGCGGCTGTGACTCAGCTGGGTGCCGCCATTGAAGAGGTGAGCGCCGTCTCCGAGCAGTCGGCACAGGGGATCCAGAGCCAGCAGCAGGAGATCTCGCTGGTCGCCACCGCCATGGCCCAGATGAAGGCCACCGTGGCCGATGTGGCAGGCAACACCGAGACCGCGTCCGAGTCGGCCAGCTCCGCCAATGCCTTGGCACGCCGTGGCAATCAGGATGTGCAGAGCTCGCTGATGTCCATTACCCGGGTTGCCGAGGAGATTGAACAGGCGGGCACCCTGGTCACCGAGCTGGAGCGTGAATCCGCCCAGATCAACGTGGTAGTTGACGTGATCCGCGGCATCGCCGACCAGACCAACCTGCTGGCACTCAATGCCGCCATCGAGGCTGCCCGCGCTGGCGAGCAGGGGCGCGGCTTCGCGGTGGTGGCAGATGAAGTACGCACCCTGGCGGGCCGCACCCAGGCTTCCACCGGTGAGATCGTTGCCATCATCGAAACCCTGCAGGCACGTGCCAACCAGGCCAAAGAAGTGACCGGCCAGAGCTGCGAGATGATCCGCCAGTGCGTGGAGCAGAGCGAGCAGACCAGCAATGGCATCCAGCAGATTGAAGAAGCGGTGGCCCAGATCGCCGACATGGCCATTCAGATCGCCAGCGCCTGTGGCGAGCAGGATGCGGTCTCCGATGAGCTGGGTCGCAACGTGGAGCGGATCAACGAATCCTCCAACGAGGTCGCCGTTGGGGCCGATCATACCGCCCGCGCCTGCCTGGAGCTGAGCCAGCTGGCCGCCGGTTTGCGTCAGACCATCGGTCGTTTCCGTCTGGCGTAATGCTGCTGCGCGCCAGGGAGGGCGCAGCAACCGCTGCCTGTATTGGCAGGCACCCAAACAACCCGGCTCTGGCCGGGTTGTTTGTTATTGGCTGGCGGCTACTTGGACTAGTCATATGGTTTGCAATGAAGGGATAACAACACGGGTTCGGTGAACGGCGCTGCAAGTCTGCGATGGCAGAAGCTAGCAGCCGGGGTGGTTCGAGAGCCGCCTGAGGGAGGAGGCCGGGTGGTGGCGCAGAGCTGGTTCTGGTTCGAAGGGGGAGCATCCTCTTGCCGCGTTGACGAGATATCTACAAAGGCCGCCTTGGCTGGGCAACGGATGCAGTCACCCCGATGGGATAGGTAGGGCAATGACGTGTGGGGATAGGACGCAGACTGGCAAGCTTTCTGTGCTGACGGCCATAAAAAAACCCGGCCTGGGCCGGGTTTGTGGTACGTGCGCTGCGCGAGGCTGGCTTATTTGGCCAGGGACTCCGGCAGGTTCTCACGGATCTTGCCGAGCATCTCTTTCAGAACGCGCGGGTTGGCAACCACGATGTTGCCGGAGTTTTCGTAGTTGTGACCACCGACGAAGTCGGTGACGATGGCGCCGGCCTCTTTGGCCAGCAGCTCACCGGCTGCGGTATCCCAGGGCTTCAAGCCGATTTCCCAGAAACCGTCGACACGACCGGCAGCCACGTAGGCCAGATCCAGCGCCGCAGAGCCAGCACGACGGATGTCGGCACACTCGATGAACATGCTCTGGAATATCTTCAGGTACGGCTCGATGTGGTGCTTCTGCTTGAACGGGAAACCGGTGGCCAGGATGGTGCCGGCCAGCTCTTTGGCCTTGCCGACACGGATGCGATAACCGTTCAGCTGGGCACCACTACCACGGGTAGCAGTAAACAGCTCGTCACGGATCGGATCGTAAACAACGGCTTGTTCAGTCTTGCCCTTCACGCGCAGGGCGATGGAGACGGCAAAGTGCGGAATGCCTTTGACCAAGTTGGTCGTGCCATCCAGTGGGTCAATGATCCATTGGTAGTCCGGATTGGTACCGGTAATCTCACCAGACTCTTCAGCCACGATGCTGTGTTCCGGGTAAGATTTCTTGATGGTGTGAATGATGGCCGCTTCGGCTTCACGGTCAACGTTGGTCACGAAGTCATTGCTGCCTTTCTGGATAACCTCGATGTTCTCGGGTTGAGAGAAGGCTTTTACTACTACTTGACCGGCGTTGCGCGCAGCGCGCACGGCGATATTCAGCATCGGATGCATAGGTTCACCACTGGATGTTAAAGAACGGGGAATAAAAGGACGCGGTATCATACCAGTCTTCGCGAGAATGGCAACCGTTATACGCCATCCCCCCAGCCTTGGCGACTGCCAGATCTGACGGCTCCAATATAGGCTCCTTTTGGTCTAGTCTTATGGGCAGCAGCCGAATAACAGGCTGCATTGAGCATAGGGACGTGGATCATGAATTTGTCATTAGTCAGTCAAAAACCGTCGGCAATCACTACCCAGGGGCTGCTGGTTGCTTTGCGCGCATCGACCGGATATGGCGACTACTTCAACGAGGTGAGTATTGCCCAGCCTTGCCAATGGCAGCCAGGCAAGGAAGAGGCGGCGATCTTGCTGCTCGATGGCGATGCGGCCTGGCCGGAATTTGCCTGGCAGCGCAACAGCGATACGTTCGGCTTGCCGGTGTTGCCGCTGCTGATGCGCAAAGGCGATGCCACTCTCACTATTCAGGGGCCGGACGTGCGGGACCCGCGCTTCTACTTCGTCTCGAACGGCATCGTACTGGAAGAGTCAGAGCTTGCCGATCCCGCCTGCAGCCGGGTGCTGCTGAGCAAACTGGAGTCCTACTTCCCGCTCTTGTCCCGACTGATCCTGCTGCGCCAGCGCCAACCCATGGGGCTGTGCAACTAGTCGCGTCCTTCCCTGCGTCCGGGCTGTTCAAGCGGCACAATATTTGTCATAACTGACCAGTATTGTGCCGCTTTGCCATGCAGGCGCCGGAGCAAATGCCGGTGCGGCATCCACTCTATGTCCGTTGTCGTCTCGTATGAGCGAGGCTGTGGCCGTCTTTGCACAATGTGTGAATCACAAGGAGTTCATGATGATCGACTTTTATACCGCCGCTACGCCCAACGGCTTCAAGGTGGCGATTGCCCTGGAAGAGCTGGGCTTGCCCTATCGGGTGATCCCGCTCGATCTGTCGGCGCTGGATCAGAAGAAGCCCGAGTTTCTGGCCATCAACCCCAACGGCCGTATCCCGGCCATCGTCGATCGGGATAATGGTGACTTCGCCGTGTTCGAGTCCGGCGCCATCCTGCTTTATCTGGCGGAGAAGGCGGGCAAGTTGCTGCCGGCAGATCCCAAGCGCCGCTCCCAGGCCATCCAGTGGCTGATGTTCCAGATGGGCGGGGTCGGTCCCATGATGGGGCAGGCCAACGTCTTCTATCGCTACTTCCCGGAGAAGATCCCGGCCGCCATCGAGCGCTACCAGAAGGAGGGGCGCCGTCTGTTCGAGGTGCTCGACAGCCACCTGGCCCATCACGAATATCTGGCCGACGAGTACAGCATCGCCGACATCGCCACCTGGCCCTGGGTGCGCATTTATGACTGGAGCGGCATCTCCATCGAGGGGTTGCCTCATCTGCAAGCCTGGATGGACCGGATGGCAGAGAAGCCCGCCTGTCAGAAAGGGATCACCATACCGCCGCGCAACGAGAAGCCGGAGGATCTGGTCAAACAGGCCCAGCAGATGGTAACACGTTGATTTTTATTGCTGACGGGGCTAAAAACCCCGTCACATTAGAAAAACTAGGGAAAGCTGATTATAAAGATTCGTTCGTTTTTCGTGATCTGAATCACTAAGATCACCGCAAGCCTAGGGAGTGTCCTGCTCCTGGCCGGTGCGGGTTCTCCGCCTTGTAATTTCACCTTTTATTGACTCTGTGTTTTTGGATCCCCTCTGCAGGTTTCTGCCAGGGGTGCGGCAGCTTTTTGATGATTTTCGGGACTGAGATATGTATCGGCACAGTTTTTATTCGCTGTTTTTTCTGACCATTCTGATGGTCGCTGTGGGCCAGATGACCCAGACCCTGTATGTGCCCTCCATTCCCATGATGGCGGGGGACTTCAACGTGGCCTCCGGCCAGTTGCAGGCGGTGATGGCCTGTTACCTGATCCCGTACGGGCTCTCCCAGTTTGTTTACGGCCCGCTGTCGGATCGTATCGGCCGTCGCCCCATCCTGCTGATCGGCATGATGGTGTTTCTGGTGGGCACCCTGACCATTCAGTTGATCCCAAGCTTCATGGCGCTGCTGGTGGGCAGCTTCATCCAGGGGCTGGGCACCGGGGCGGGCGGCGCCATGAGCCGGACCGTGATGCGCGATCGCTACAGCGGCGCCGAGCTCAACCGGGCCAACAGCCTGGTGAGCATGGGGGTGATCTTCTCCCCGCTGCTGGCGCCGGTGCTGGGCGGCTGGTTGACCGAGCTGTTCAACTGGCGTGCCGGGTACTGGTTCCTGTTCGGCTTCGGTGCGGTGACGACTCTGGCGCTGCTGGCCTGGTTTGCTGAAACGCTGCCGGCGACGGCGCGCCAACAGCCGCTGCGAGTCGGTGCCGCCTATCGCCACGTGCTCGGCAACCCGCGCTTTCAGGGCAACCTGCTCTGTCTGATGGCGACCTTTGCCGGTCTGGCGGTGTTCGAGGCGGCGGCCGGCGTGCTGCTCGGCGATGTGCTCAAATTGAGTGCCCGCACCGTCAGCGTGCTGTTCGTGCTGCCGTTGCCCGGTTATCTGTTCGGTGCCTGGCTCTCTGCCAAGCTCAGTTTTCGCCTGAGTCAGGGCAAGTTGATGCGCCTTGGCATCGTCTTCCTGGCGCTGGGGTCGCTGATCATCCTGCTGCCGGGTCTGTTCGGGGTCGTGAGTGCGGCCTCCCTGGTCGGTGGCGCCGCCGTCTACTTCATCGGCAGCGGCATTCTCTATCCGACTGCTACCTCCTGCGCCATCGAACCCTTCCCGGGTCAGGCGGGCACCGCCGGTGCCATCCTAGGCGGCATGCAGAACCTGGGGGCCGGTATCGTGACGCTGCTGGCAGCCTGCTTCCCGATGGAAGGGCAGGTGACTCTGGGGGCCATCATGACACTGATGGTGCTGATCGTGGCGCTGAGTTTCCTCTGGCTGCGCCACCACGGCTCACCCCATCAACAGATGGCTGTCTGAGCCGAGCGCATAGAAAAGACCCGCCTAAGCCGGCGGGTTTTTTATGGGCCGCTTCTGGTGTGACTGGTGCCGCGGGCAGTGTCGAAGGGGGGCAGCGGCAGGGGAGAGGGATGGCGCAGGAAATAAAGAAAAAGCCCGTCACGTTGGTGACGGGCTTTTTGCTGTTGGTACCCCGGAGATGCCGTTGCCGGTTTGGGCCCTTGAACCGTCGGTTCAAGGCGGGGATCGGATCTGACCGCAGGCTTCTCGGTCGTGCCGAGCATGCGCAATAGCCAGAAGGCAGATCCCCTGTTTGGTATGAATATCGGCTCGGGGACTTGAACCGGCTGACAAACACCCCAGGGAATTTTAAAACGGTGGACGATTAGGGCTGCAGGCCTTCGTCGCTGGATTCGCCATATTGTCCGTGCTCGATCAAGGCCGCTTCGATAGTGCGTTGCAGCATCTTGATCCGCTTGTCCATGGTCTCAGAGTATTGGTGATTTTTCTCTTTTTCAAGGCAGAGCTCATGGCAAAAATTGAGCGCTGCCATCACCGCCAGCTGTTCGTTGCTGGAGACCTTGGAGCGTTGACGCAGCTCGATGAGTTTATCAGTCAGCTGGTCGGCGGCCTGGCGCAGGGCATCCTGCTGTCCCAGGGGACAGGATACCTTGTAGGGACGTCCCAAAATGACGATTTCTACGGCCTCTGTGCTCATGCCTTCCTCAATACGGCGGAGCTGATTTCCGCCTTTATCCACGTGGACAACTGGGCGGGACTATATAGCGCAGATGCAGAAGTTTCAAGGCCTTGCTGGCTCTGGAAGGGGGAGAATGCTAGGATCCTGACCATTAATTCTGCATATTTGCCTGAACTTTGAGCGGATCTTCGATGAGCAAAACGA
The DNA here is from genome assembly GCF_027707385.1 of Aeromonas sp. QDB54. NCBI lineage: Bacteria > Pseudomonadati > Pseudomonadota > Gammaproteobacteria > Aeromonadales > Aeromonadaceae > Aeromonas > Aeromonas sp. QDB54. The sequence goes on from NZ_JAPCIT010000017.1 coordinate 11,552, forward strand.
ACCCCCTGAAATACGCGGCCGTGGCCGACCTGATGGAGCAGCATGAGCTGATGGCGACGGCTGTAGAGGCCCATGGCGTGATCTGCGGTCTGGTGTGCGGTGGTGTGGCACTGGACGACAAGAGCTGGCTGCCCCATTTCAATGATCTGGTCAACGACGGTTTCGGTCTGCCGGCCCCGGTGCGCCAGGTGATGACCGATCTCTATCACCAGGTGATCGAGAGCTTGATGGCCCAGAAAGGGGTCGAGCTGCTGTTGCCGAGCGACGAAGCGCCGCTCGACGAGCGCATCGACTCGCTGGTGGATTGGTCCCAGGCCTTCCTGGCCGGTTTCGGCGTGGTGCAGCAGGAGCTCTCCAAGGCTTCCGAAGAGCTGCAGGAGATGATCCAGGACATCGCCAGCATCACCCAGGTCTCCGCCGAGTTCGATCAGGAAGATGAAGAGAACGAAGCCTCCTTCCTGGTGCTCTACGAGCACGTGCGCCTCGGGGTGATGATGAGCTTCGAGGAGTTCGGCAAGCGGCCGGATGCCCCGAGCACGCCGCCGACCCTGCACTGAGTCGGCCGAACCCTAAAAAGAGCGCCTGGTGGCGCTCTTTTTACATCTGGATGTTGCCCACGCCGACCCGCCGTGATGAGGCAAGTGACGACAGGGACTGCGCTTTTTTGCCCGTAGCTTCGCATCCCGACCCCACGCTTTGTGTTAGCATGACCCCACGTTTTCAGTCTTTCCCCTCATCTCATGTCTCAATCTGATCTGAACCACGTCGATGTGGCCATCGTCGGTGGTGGAATGAGCGGCGCCGTGCTGGCGCTCTCCCTCGCGGCCCTGCCAGGGCCCAAGCCCCTGCAGATCCTGCTGCTGGAGGCGAGCGCCCCCGAGCTCAATGTGCATCCCGGCTTCGATGCCCGCGCCATCGCGCTCTCCGCCGGCACCTGCGAAGCGCTGGCCCGGCACGGGCTCTGGTCCCGTTTTGCTCCCCATTGCAGCCCCATCAGCCAGATTCATGTGTCGGATCGGGGCCACTTCGGCCAGGCCGGCTTGACGGCGGCGGAGTATGGCCTGCCAGCCCTTGGCCAGGTGATCGAGCTGTCGGCGGCGGGCATTGCGTTGCAGCAGGCGATTGCCGCCAGCCCGCAGATCCGCATGCTGTGTCCGGCCCAGCTCGAGCGCGTGGAGCCATTGGCGGAGGGGGTTAACCTGACCCTGGCCGGTGGCGAGCGTTATCAGACCCGCCTGCTGGTGGCGGCCGATGGCGGCAACTCCTTCGTGCGCCAGCAGTGCAAGCTGGCGGTAAGTCGTCACGACTACGGCCAGAGCGCCATCATCGCCACCGTCAAGACCGCCGAAGACCCGGCCGGACGGGCTTTCGAGCGTTTCACCCAAGGGGGGCCACTGGCCCTGCTGCCGATGCAGGGCGGGCTCTCCTCCCTGGTCTGGAGCGTGGCGCGGGATGAGGCGCCAGCCTTGATGGCGCTCGATGACTCTGCGTTTCTGGCCCGCCTGCAGCAGGCCTTCGGCTGGCGTCTCGGCCGCTTCCTGCAAACCGGTCAGCGCCACGTCTATCCGCTGGTGTTGACGGTGGCCGACTACCCGCTGGCCCAGCGCACCGTGCTGGTGGGCAATGCCGCCCATCTGCTGCACCCCATCGCCGGTCAGGGCTTCAACCTAGGCATGCGCGATCTGGACCTGCTCACCCAGGCGGTGGGCCGGGCGCTGACGGCGGGGGAGGATATCGGCAGCTTTGAGGTGCTCAGCGGCTACTGGCAGCAGCGCAAGGGGGATCAGGCCCAGACGGTCTGGCTCACCTCCTCGCTGGCCCAGCTCTTCTCCAATGATCATGACCCGCTGGTGGCGGGCCGCAACCTGGCGCTCTCCCTGATGGGACGGCTGAGCTGCCTCAAGGCGCCGCTGGCCTCCCGCACCCTGGGCTTTGTCGCCGATGTGTGCCGCCCCTGAGGCGAGGTGACGTCATGGGTATTGAACGGGTGCGCCTTCGGGCGTGCCCTCGCTGATCCCGGCGATCAGCCCTGAAAGGATATAAACGATGCAGATGCAAAACGTGGATGTGGTGATTGTGGGGGGCGGCATGGTGGGCCTGGGGCTCGCCGCCGCGCTCAAGGGAAGTGCGCTCAAGGTCGCCGTGATCGAGGGCCAGCTGCCGGAGCCCGCGCTTGACGAGGCGCCGGACAACCGGGTCAGCGCCTTGAGTCTCGCCAGCCAGCGCATCCTGCAGCAGGTGGGCGCCTGGCGCGGGATCGAGGCCCGCCGCCTGCAGCCCTACGGGCAGATGGAGGTGTGGGAGCAGGACAGCTTTGGCCGGATCGCGTTTGATGCCGCCAGCCTGCGCCAGCCCGAGCTCGGCCACATCGTCGAGAACCGGGTCATCCAGCTGGCGCTGCTGGAGGCGATCCTCGATGGCGACAACATCCAGCTGCTGAGCCCGGCCCGGGCGAGCAGCCTGCAAAGCGGCGAGGCGGGCTCCCTGCTGTTGCTGGAAGATGGCCGCGCGCTGTCGGCCAAGCTGGTGGTGGCGGCTGATGGCGCTCACTCCTGGGTGCGCCGGCAGGCCGACATCCCGCTCACCAGCTGGGATTACGGCCACCATGCGCTGGTGGCGACGGTGCGTTGTGCCGAGCCGCACGAGGCGGTGGCGCGTCAGATCTTCACCCCCGAGGGGCCGCTCGCCTTCCTGCCCCTGTGGCAACCGGATCTCTGCTCCATCGTCTGGTCGGTGCCAGCGACCCGGGCCGAGGCTCTCTGTCAGTGCGATGAAGAGCAGTTCAACCGCCAGCTCACCACCGCGTTCGACGGCCGGCTGGGTCTGTGCAAGGTGGAAGGTGTGCGCAGCGCCATCCCGCTCACCGCCCGCTATGCCCGCGACTTTGCCCGCGAGCGGCTGGTGCTGGTGGGGGATGCCGCCCACACCATCCACCCGCTGGCGGGGCAGGGGGTCAACCTGGGGCTGCTGGATGCCGCCGCCCTGGCCGAGCAGATCCTGCGCAATCAGGCGGCGGGCAAGGACATCGGCCGGCTCACCAACCTGCGCGGCTATGAGCGCTGGCGCAAGAGCGAGGCGGCCAGCATGCTGGCGGCGATGGAGGGGCTCAAGCGGCTGTTCGCCGGTGCCAATCCGCTCAAGAAGCTGGTGCGTGGGGCCGGGCTGTGCGCCTTCGATCTGTTGACGCCGCTCAAGCAAAGCGTGATCCGGGCCGCCATGGGGTTAGAGGGTGAGTTGCCGGCCTTGGCCAAGGGGAACAATTTGCCGACCCGGCCGAAGTAAGAGGGTGATCCGGGCCGCCATGGGGTTGGAAGGCGAGCTGCCCGCCCTGGCCAAGGGTGAAAAAATCTAATAATACCCGGCTGTTTTCACAACAAAACTAATGTGATGAGGCTGATGACCCGTTTTGGGCATCAGCCTTTAATCTGGGCGCTCGGCGAAACGTTTTTCTCCAAATTGTGACGAAACGGTAAAAATCGAAATTTAATATCGTCATTACCGGGTTTGGTCTGTTTTTATCACTGTTTTTACCTTAGTGTCTGGGGTCTGTTTACTGGCGGTGGATTAGTTTTTTTTGAGCGGCATGCGCGTCCGCTTGGCTTATAATCCGCTGCGTTCAAGGAATCACTCTTGCCCTGCGGGGCCGGAACGAGCACAGACTCAGGCACGTCGCTTGCTGCCACCCAGGTAGACAACCATGGTGGCTGCCGGGCGAGCGATGCGTGAGTGTTGTCGCGAACGCTTAAGGAAACACAGCGATGATCCAGACTACAGTACTGCATCCCAAGCACCTGGAAGCCGGCGCCAAGATGGTGGACTTCCACGGTTGGGAAATGCCCATCAACTACGGCTCACAGCTGGAAGAGCACCATCAGGTGCGCACCGATGCCGGCATGTTCGACGTCTCCCACATGACCATCGTCGATTTGACCGGCGAGCGGGTCAAAGCCTTCCTGCAACACCTGCTGGCCAACGACGTGGCCAAGCTCACCGTCTTCGGCAAGGCCCTCTACAGCGGCATGCTGACTCCGGAAGGCGGTGTGATCGATGACCTCATCACCTATTACCTTGGCGAGACCTTCTACCGCCTGGTGGTCAACTCCGCCACCCGCGAGAAGGATCTGGCCTGGATCCGCCACCACGCCCAGGACTTCGGGGTGACCGTGACCGAGCGCCCCGAGCTCGCCATGATCGCGGTGCAGGGCCCCAACGCCAAGGCAAAGGCGGCCAAGGTGTTCAGCGCCGAGCAAAATGCCGCAGTGGAAGGCATGAAGCCCTTCTTCGGCGTGCAGGCCGGCGAGCTCTTCATCGCCACCACCGGCTACACCGGTGAAGACGGCTACGAGATCGTGGTGCCGCAAGAGCAGGCGTGCGATCTGTGGCAGGCACTGCTGGACAACGGCGTGGCCCCCTGCGGCCTGGGTGCCCGTGACACCCTGCGCCTCGAGGCCGGCATGAACCTCTACGGCCAGGACATGGACGAAACCGTCTCTCCCCTTGCCGCCAACATGGCCTGGACCATCGCATGGGAACCGAGCGATCGCCAGTTCATCGGCCGCGCCGCGCTGGAAGCCCAGAAAGCCGCCGGCAGCCAGCCCAAGCTGGTGGGTCTGGTGATGGAAGAGAAGGGCGTACTGCGCAGCGGCATGCCGGTCACCTTCACCACCGCCGCTGGAGAAGAGCGGGAAGGTGTGATCACCTCCGGCTCTTTCTCGCCCACCCTGGGGTACAGTATTGCGTTGGCGCGGGTGCCCCGTGATATCGGCGAGCAAGCCTCGGTGGAGATCCGCAAGAAGCTGGTCACCGTCAAAGTGACCAAGCCGGCTTTCGTGCGCAACGGCCAGAAGCTGGTGTAACGACCCTATTGCGGCGAAGGGGCTGCCCTTCGCCAGACCCCCTTGCCCCGGCAACGCCTGTCGAACGCGCCGGGACAAGTGATCCAAGTGAATAAAGGAAGCACAAATGAGCCATATCCCGAGCGAACTGAAATATGCCACCTCCCACGAGTGGATCCGTGTCGAAGCCAACGGCGAGGCCGTGGTCGGCATCACCGAGCACGCCCAGGAGCTGCTGGGTGACATGGTGTTCGTCGATCTGCCGGAAGTGGGCAAAAAGGTCGGTGCCGGTGATGACTGCGCCGTGGCCGAGTCGGTCAAGGCCGCCTCTGACATCTACAGCCCGGTGAGCGGCGAGATCCTGGCCGTCAACGAAGAGCTGGAAGGCAGCCCCGAGCTGGTCAACTCCGACCCCTACGGTGCCGGCTGGCTGTTCCGCATCAAGCTGGACGACGCGGGCGAGCTCGCCAACCTGCTGGATGCCGAAGGCTACCAGAACGTGGTGGACGAAGAGTAATGCCCCCGGGCCCTGCCAATGCGCAGGGCCCGCTTGTATAGGTGCCCGTCGGCCTGGAGGCCGACCGGCGAGGGTGAAGTCGTCCGCACCGGTTTGCCCGCGGCAACCCGGTCAGCCGCAAGACGGCCCCCTGTCGCTATGAGCGACATCCGGTGCCGGCAGGGGCCACCCTGCCAGCCGAACATGAGTGAAGCCGACCGAGGTCGGCTGTCAGGCACTTAGTTATCAGGACTTTTTATCAGGAATAGGGAAATGACCCAGTCACTGTTTGAACTCGAGCAAAAAACCGATTTCATCCGCCGTCACATCGGGCCGGGTGAGGAAGATCTGCGCGCCCTGCTGGCCGTGGTGGGCGCCGAGAGCCTGGATGATCTGATTGAGCAGACCGTCCCCGCCGCCATTCGCCGGCCGGGTCCGCTCGGCATTGGCGCCTCCATGACCGAGGTGGAAGCGCTGGCCAAGCTCAAGGGCTATGCGGCTCAGAACAAGGTCGCCAAGAGCTACATCGGCATGGGCTATCACGATACCCACGTGCCCCACGTCATCTTGCGCAACGTGCTGGAAAACCCGGGCTGGTATACCGCCTACACCCCGTACCAGCCCGAGCTGGCGCAGGGTCGTCTCGAAGCCCTGCTCAACTTCCAGCAGCTGACCCTGGACTTGACCGGCATGGATCTGGCCAGTGCCTCCCTGCTGGATGAGGCGACCGCCGCCGCCGAGGCGATGGCGCTGGCCAAGCGGATGGCCAAGTCCAAAGCCAATCTCTTCTTCGTGGCCGACGACGTGCACCCGCAGGTGATCGACGTGGTCAAGGAACGGGCGGTCCACTTCGGTTTTGACGTGGCCGTCGGTCCGGCCGCACAGGCCTGCGCCGAAGAGGTGTTCGGTGCCCTGTTCCAGTACCCCACCACTACGGGTGAAGTGAAAGACCTGCGGGCGCTTATCGCCGCCGTGCAGGCCCAGAAAGGGCTGGCCTGCGTCAGCGCCGATCTGCTCTCCTTGCTGCTGCTCAAATCCCCGGGCGAGCTGGGAGCCGACGTGGTGCTGGGCTCGGCCCAGCGCTTCGGCGTGCCCATGGGCTACGGTGGCCCGCACGCCGCCTTCTTCGCCACTCGCGATGCCTACAAGCGCTCCATGCCGGGCCGCATCATCGGTGTCTCCAAGGATGCCCGTGGCAAGGCTGCCCTGCGTATGGCGATGCAGACCCGCGAGCAGCACATCCGCCGCGAGAAGGCCAACTCCAACATCTGTACCGCTCAGGTGCTGCTGGCCAACATGGCGAGCTTCTACGCCGTCTACCACGGCCCGGTGGGACTGAAAACCATCGCCTCCCGCGTGCACCGTCTGACCACCATTCTGGCGCTCGGCCTCAAGGCCAAGGGTGTGGCCCTCAAGCATGCCAGCTGGTTCGATACCCTAACCGTGCAGACTGCCGACAAGGCTGCGGTGATCGCCAAGGCCGAGGGGCTGGGCATCAACCTGCGCGCGGATCTGGATGGTGCGGTGGGCGTGTCGCTCTCCGAAACCACCACCCGTGGCGATGTGGCCGAGCTGTTTGAACTGTTCCTGGGCACAGGCCACGGCCTGGACATCGAGGCCCTCGACCAGGCGGCCCAGGCCCATCACGCCATCCCGCAGGATCTGCTGCGTACCGACGCCGTGCTGACCCACGAGGTGTTCAACAAGTACCACTCCGAGACCGAGATGCTGCGCTACATCCACCGTCTCGAAGCCAAAGATCTGGCCCTCAACTACGCCATGATCTCCTTGGGCTCCTGCACCATGAAGCTTAACGCCACCGCCGAGATGATCCCGGTGACCTGGCCCGAGTTTGGCAAGCTGCACCCGTTCGCCCCGCTGGCCCAGGCCAAAGGCTATCAGCTGCTGCTGGCCGACCTTGAAAACTGGCTGGTGAAGGTGACCGGTTACGATGCGGTCTGCATGCAGCCCAACTCCGGTGCCCAGGGCGAATACGCCGGCTTGCTCGCCATCAAGAAGTACCACGAGTCCCGTGGCGAGGGGCATCGCGACATCTGCCTCATTCCGGCGTCCGCGCACGGTACCAACCCGGCTTCCGCCCAGATGGCGGGCCTGCGGGTCATCGTCACTGCCTGTGACAAGTCGGGCAACGTGGACCTGGACGATCTGCGCGCCAAGGCCGCCGAGGCGGGGGATCAGCTCTCCTGTCTGATGGTGACCTATCCCTCCACCCACGGGGTGTACGAGGAGACCATCAAGGAGGTGTGCGACATCGTTCACCAGCACGGTGGCCAGGTCTATCTGGACGGTGCCAATATGAACGCGCAAGTCGGGTTGACTGCGCCGGGCTTTATCGGGGCGGACGTCTCTCACCTCAACCTGCACAAGACCTTCGCCATTCCTCACGGCGGTGGCGGCCCGGGCATGGGCCCCATCGGCGTGAAGAAGCATCTGGCGCCGTTCGTGGCCGGTCACGCCGTGGTCAAGACCGACAAGGAGAGCCGCAACAACGGCGCCGTGTCGGCGGCTCCGTTCGGCTCGGCCAGCATCCTGCCCATCAGCTGGATGTACATCGCCATGCTGGGAGACGAGGGGCTGAAGAAATCCACCCAGGTGGCCATCCTCAACGCCAACTACCTGGCCAAGAAGCTGGGTGAGTCCTTCCCCGTGCTCTACTCCGGGCGCAACGGTCGGGTAGCTCACGAGTGCATCCTGGATATCCGCCCGCTCAAAGAGGCGTCCGGCATCAGCGAGATGGACGTGGCCAAGCGGTTGATGGACTACGGTTTCCACGCACCGACCATGAGCTTCCCGGTAGCGGGCACCCTGATGGTCGAGCCGACCGAGTCGGAATCCAAGCGCGAGCTGGACCGCTTCGTCGAGGCCATGACCGCCATTCGCGCCGAGATTGCCAAGGTGCAGGACGGGCAGTGGAGCCTGACCGACAACCCGCTGGTCCATGCGCCGCACACCCAGGATGACGTGATGGACGCTGAGTGGTCCCGTGGCTACAGCCGCGCCGAGGCGGTATTCCCGTCGGAGGCCGTGCGCGCCGCCAAGCTGTGGCCGTCGGTCAACCGCATCGACGACGTCTACGGCGATCGCAACCTGTTCTGCTCCTGCATCCCGACCGAGGATTACGCCAAGTAAGGGCAGCGTTGCTTCGACCCGAACAGAGAGACCAAGGGCCTTGCATGTGCAAGGCCCTTTTTATTGGCGGGGACGATGGCGCTGAAATGGCGGGGGAGTTTGATCATTTCAATGTTTCTTGTATAGTTGAATTCATGCAAAGATAGACGGAGGTTTGCATGAACAAAGCGATCGCTACCAAGGTGTTTGAGTCCCTCGCATCCGGCATTCGTCTCGATGTGTGGCGCCTGCTGGTCAAGGCAGGTCTGGAAGGCATGGTGGCCGGCCAGCTTGCCAGCGAGCTCGACATCGCCCCGAATACCCTCTCGTTTCACCTCAAGGCCATGTTGCACGCGGGCCTGCTCTCGGTGGAGCAAGAGGGGCGTTTCTTGCGCTATCGCGCCAACATCCCCCTGATGCTGGATCTTATCGGTTACCTCACCGAGGAGTGCTGCGCCGGTCATCCAGAGGCCTGCGGGGTGGCAGGGGGCGAGTCCCTCTGTGCGCCTGCCTGTTGTGATAAAGAGTAAGGGCTCTGTCTGCCCGCCATTCGTTACCCTTCTGGGAGTCTTTTCATGAGTACCAATGCCTGCTGCGATCTGCCCGTCAGCAAAAAAATGCGTTTTCTAGACCGTAATCTGACCCTCTGGATCTTCGTCGCCATGGCCATCGGGGTTGGGATTGGCTATTTGTTTCCCCAGGTCTCCGAGTGGAATGAGGCGATGTCGGTCGGGACTACCAATATCCCTTTGGCCATTGGCCTTATCCTGATGATGTACCCGCCGCTGGCCAAGGTGAATTACGCCACCATGGGAACCATGACCCGGGATCGCCGCGCCATCACCCTCTCATTGGTGATGAACTGGCTGGTGGGCCCCATCTTGATGTTCGTCATCGCGCTGGTGTTTTTGCACGATCAGCCGGGCTATATGGTGGGGCTCATCTTGATAGGCCTGGCGCGCTGCATCGCCATGGTGCTGGTGTGGAACGATCTCGGCGGCGGCAGCAAGGAGTACGGCGCCGGCCTAGTGGCGCTCAACAGTGCATTCCAGATCCTCACCTACAGCCTGATGGCCTGGTTGTTCATTACCGTGCTGCCGCCGCTGTTTGGCCTGCAGGGCTTTGCGGTGGACATCACCATGCTGGATATCGCGCAAAGCGTGCTGATCTATCTGGGCATTCCCTTCCTGGCAGGGTTCTTGAGTCGTCACTATCTGGTCAAGGCGAAAGGGGAGAAGTGGTACACCGAGCGTTTTATTCCGGCAATTTCCCCCATCACGCTGATCGCCCTGCTGCTCACTATCGTGCTGATGTTCAGCCTCAAGGGGGAGATGATCGTCGAACTGCCCATGGATGTGCTGCGGGTCGCTGTACCCTTGGTGGTCTACTTCGTGCTGATGTTCTTCACCAGCTTCCTGGTTGGCAAGAAACTGGGCATCCCCTATGACAAGAATGCCTCCATCGCCTTTACCGCCACTGGCAACAACTTCGAGCTGGCCATCGCCGTCGCCATCGCGGTGTTCGGGCTGAGCTCGGATCAGGCCTTTGCCGGGGTGATCGGCCCGTTGGTGGAGGTGCCCGTACTGATCGCCCTGGTCAATGTCGCCCTGCGCATGAAGCGCTCTTATACCAACCCAGAGAACCCATCATGAATGACGCTCAAATCACCATCTACCACAACCCTGCCTGCGGCACTTCCCGCAATACGCTGGAGCTTATCCGCAACTCAGGCGTTGAGCCGACCGTCATCCACTATCTGGAGACACCGCCCAGTCGCGACACCCTGCTGGCCTTGACTGCCGCCATGGGGATGCCGGTACGCGACTTGCTGCGCCAGAACGTGCCCCCCTATGAGGCGCTGGGACTGGCCGAGAACAAGTTCAGCGACGATGAACTGGTCGATGCCATGCTGGCGCACCCCATTCTGATCAACCGGCCCATCGTGGTGACTCCGCTTGGCACCAAGCTGTGCCGCCCGTCAGAAGTGGTGCTGGATATTCTGCCGAGCCCCCAGCAAGGGGCCTTCAGCAAGGAAGATGGGGAGCAGGTGGTGGATGCACAAGGCAGGCGCATCGGCTGACCCGGCACTCAGGTGCGTGGCGATGATGTTGGATCGCCATGACGGGGCGATTGCCTTGCCGGTTGCGTTCGGGGCAGGATGAGGGGCGGGGCGATTGACTCGGCCCTGATCCCGCACAGATCCAGCACAAGGAGTGGCAATGGACAGTACCCAGCGATTCTCGACCCGGGTCGAGGCCTATGTGAAATATCGGCCAAGTTATCCTGCCGCCATGCTCGATTTTCTGACCAGCGAGTTGGCCATGGGGCCATCTGCCCGGGTGGCCGACATCGGGGCCGGCACCGGCATCCTGACTGCGCTGCTGGCCCCCCGGGTGGCGCGGGTCTGGGCGGTCGAGCCAAACGCGGATATGCGCGGGGCGGCCCGGCACCAGCTGCAGGCAGTGGCCAATATCGAATGGCGGGATGGCAGTGCCGAAGCCACCGGTCTGGCGGACAGGGCGGTGGATCTGGTGACGGTGGCGCAGGCGTTTCACTGGTTTGATCGCGCCGCCTTCAAGCAGGAGTGCCGGCGGCTGCTCAGACCCGGTGGCCGGGTTGCCCTCATCTGGAACGACCGGCTGACCGACACCCCATTTCTCAAGGCTTATGAGGCGGGGCTGCGCACCTATTCGGGGGACTACGAGGAGGTCAATCACCGCAATCTGGGTGAAGTGGATTTTCAGGCCTTCTTCGAGGGGGAGTACCGGCTCGATCGTTTCGCCAACCGCCAGCTGTTCGATCTCGACGGGGTGCTGGGGCGGCTCAACTCCTCTTCCTATGCCCCGGTGGCCGGCTCGCAAGCCCATGCCGAGCTGACGGCGCTGATCGCCCGGGAATTTGCCCGCCATGCGGTCGATGGCGTGATTGCCTTCAACTACGACACCTTGCTCTACAGCGGCCGGGTGTAGCGGCTGGGTGTAGCAGGGGCCCAGATAAACAGCGGGCCCTTGCCACCGGTGGCGAGGGCCCGCAAGGGCATGGCTGATCCTGTTCGCAGCGGTGGGCTGTGGTGCCTGCGCTAACTCTTGTTCAACCCCAGCATGGCCATCGCCTTGGCCAGGGTATCGACGGACTCCTGATGCTTGCCTGCCTTGTGCAGGACTTCCCCCTCGGCGCGCAGCTTCTTCACCTCGGCCAGCTTGTCGGCGCTGAGGGCGGGTTTGGCGGCGAGGGCATCATCGATCTTCTTCATGTCGGCGGGGCAGTGAAAGGCGAGGGCGCTGCCGGTAAAGAGCAGGCTGGCCAAAAGCAGGGCTGGTTTCATGTCGGCTGTCTCCACTGTGATGACCATGATGGGACGCTCCATCATGGGATACCCAGCAAGCATAGCCCGCAGTCCGCGCCCTGGCGGGGCGCTCGGGTTGAAGTGGGCGGGAAGCTGACGGTACCATGGTTGTTTTGCTCACGATTGAGCCAATCAGGGAGACCCCATGACACTCGCAAGGTTCCTCTCACCCCTGACCAGTCTGGTGATCTTCATTCTGGGCCACGGCATGTTCAACACCCTGCTGACAGTGCGCCTGTCTGCCGAGCAGGTATCGGCCCAGGCCATCGGCCTGGTATCGGCCGCCTACTTCGGCGGTCTGGTGCTGGGGGCCTTCGTCAATGCCCGCCTCATCATCCGGGTCGGTCACATCCGGGCCTATGCGGCCTACGCCTCCCTGCTCTGCTTTCTGTTTCTGCTGCACGGCATGGTGGTGGAGCCGCTGAGCTGGGCAGTGCTGCGGCTGGTGGGGGGCTTTGCCACCGGCGGTCTGTTCGTGGTGCTGGAGTCCTGGATGCTGGTCTCCAGCACGCCGGCCAACCGGGGCCGGCTGATGTCCCTCTACATGATCCTGCTCTACGGCTCCCTGGCCATGGGGCAGTTGCTGCTCAAGTGGGTGGATCCCATAGTGCTGACTCCGTTCGCCCTGTGCGCCATGGCGGCGACCCTGTCGGTGATCCCGCTGGCGGTTTCCCGGGTAGCGACCCCGGCCATGGTAGCGCCCCAGTCGGTCGGCGTGCTGGAGCTGGTGCGCCTCACCCCGGCGGGGATGGGCAGTAGCTTTACCTCTGGCCTCATCCTCGGGGCCATCTACGGCCTGCTGCCGCTCTATTTTACCGACAGCGGTTCGTCGCTCTCCAAGGTGGCGGACATGATGGCGCTGGTGATCCTGGGGGGCATGTGCCTGCAGTACCCCATCGGTCGTCTCTCCGATCGCTACGACAGGCGGCTGGTGATCCTGCTGCTCGGCGCCGTGCTGGCGCTGCTGGCCCTGTTGATGGTGCTGCTGCCCGCCGGCTGGCGCGAGCCGCTGATGGGTGGCCTGGTGTTCCTGCTGGGCGGCATGGCGTTCTCTATCTACCCCTTGAGCCTCAGCCACGCCTGCGACGAGCTGCGCCCGGATCAGGTGCTGGGGGCCAATCAGGGGTTGCTGCTCGCCTATAGCTTGGGCGCCATGACCGGGCCGCTGCTGGCGCCTTTTGTCATGGCGCAGTTTGGGCCAGAGGGGCTGTTCGTCTACTTCGCCCTCTGTGGCCTGCTGCTGGCGGGGTATCTCGGCTGGCGCAAGCGGCAACGAGCGCCCATTCCACTGGCCGATCATCAGGTGTTCATCCCGGTGCCGCCCAATACCCCGATGACGGCGGAGCTGGAGCCGAGAACGGATCTGGCTGGGGAGGCGGTACCCGCCAGCTATGCCACCCCCGGATCGGAGGAGAGTCAGCAGACGAAGGCCGGCCGAGTCGCGGGTGCGTAGCAACAAAAAAAGCCGACTCTGTGAGTCGGCTTTTTGTCCATCTGGTGGCTATCAGGCGGTGACGGCGTCAGCTTTGGTCGCTTCCGGCGCCGGATTGCGAATGAGGTAATCAAATGCTCCCAGTGCTGCGGTCGCCCCGGCGCCCATGGAGATGATGATCTGCTTGAACGGCACCGTGGTGGCGTCCCCTGCGGCGTAGACACCGGGCAGGGAGGTGGCGCCCTTGGTGTCGATCTCGATCTCGCCAAAGCGGGTCAGGGCCACGTCGCTCCCTTTCAGGAACTCGGTGTTCGGCACCAGACCGATCTGGACGAAGATACCCGCCACCGCCAGATGCTTGATCTCGCCGGTGGTGCGATCTTCGTAATCCATGCCCACCACCTTGCTGCCATCACCGATCACTTCAGTGGTGCGGGCGCTCATGATGATGTCGATGTTGCCCATGGAGCGGGCCTTCTTCTGCAGTACCTCGTCGGCACGCAGAGTATCGGCAAACTCCACCACGGTGACGTGTTCGACAATACCGGCCAGATCGATGGCCGCCTCGATGCCGGAGTTGCCGCCCCCGATCACCGCGACCCGCTTGCCCTTGAAGAAGGGGCCGTCACAGTGCGGGCAGTAGGCCACGCCCTTGGTGCGGTACTCGAGCTCGCCCGGCACGTTCAGGTCACGCCAGCGGGCGCCGGTCGCCAGGATCACGGCGCGGCTTTTCAAGGTGGCGCCAGAGGCGAGATCCACGTTGACGTAGCCATCCTTGCTGATGGCGGCGGCGCGCTGCTCGGTGATCACTTCCACGCCGTACTGCTTGACGTGCTGCTCCAGGCTCGCGGCCAGCTTGGGGCCTTCGGTGTAGGGCACGGAGATGAAGTTCTCGATACCGACGGTGTCCATCACCTGGCCACCGAAACGCTCGGCGACGATGGCGGTGCGAATGCCTTTGCGAGCGGCATAGATGGCGGCGGCTGCGCCAGCCGGGCCACCACCGACGACCAGTACGTCATAAGGGGCTTTTTCGTTGAGCTCCTCAGCCTTGCGTTCGGCGGCGCCGGTGTCGAGCTTGGCGACGATCTCTTCGAGCGAAATGCGGCCCTGGCTGAACGGCTGACCGTTCAGGTAGACGTTAGGTACCGCCATGATCTGACGCTCGTTGACCTCGTCCTGGAACAGGGCACCGTCGATCATGGTGTGGGTGATGCCGGGGTTCAGGGTCGCCATCAGGTTCAGCGCCTGCACCACGTCCGGGCAGTTGTGGCAGGAGAGCGAAATGTAAGTCTCGAAGTGGAACTCGCCCTTGAGGTTGCGGATCTGCTCCTGCACGGCCGCATCGGCCTTGGAGGGGTGACCGCCGCTTTGCAGCAGGGCAAGGACCAGGGAAGTAAATTCATGACCCATGGGGATGCCGGCAAAATGAACGCGCGGGGCCTGGCCCTTCGGCGCGACGCTCATGGAAGGCTTGCGAGCGGCAGTGCCATCTGTCATGGCAATCTTGGGGGACATCTCGCTGATCTCTGTGGCCAATGCCAGCAGTTCGGCGGATTTGTCGCTGTCATTGCCGGACACGCTGATCTCGATGGGATTGACGATGTACTGCAAGTAACCGTTGAGTTGTTGTTTGAGGTTGGTATCCAACATCTTCGAATTCCTTCTTTTGATTGCGGGTCGGCGTTGTGTCAGGCCAGAAAGCAGACCGGCCCTTGAGTGGGCCGGTCTTCAGAGCGGGGAGGCTTAGATTTTGCCTACCAGATCCAGGGACGGGGCCAGGGTGGCGTCGCCTTCTTTCCACTTGGCCGGGCACACTTCACCCGGGTGAGCGGCAACATACTGGGCAGCTTTGACCTTGCGCAGCAGCTCCAGGGCGTCACGGCCGATGCCGCCGGCGTTGATTTCAACGATCTGGATGATGCCTTGCGGGTCGATGACGAAGGTACCGCGGTCAGCCAGACCGGCTTCTTCGATCATCACGCCGAAGTTGCGGGTGATGGTGCCGGTCGGGTCGCCGATCATCGGGTACTGGATCTTCTGGATGGTGTCAGAAGTGTCGTGCCAGGCCTTGTGGGTGAAGTGGGTGTCGGTGGAGACGGAGTAGATCTCGACGCCCAGCTTCTGGAATTCGGCGTAGTTGTCAGCCAGGTCACCCAGCTCGGTCGGGCAAACGAAAGTGAAGTCAGCCGGGTAGAAGAACACCACGGACCACTTGCCTTTCAGGTCAGCGTCAGACACCTGAACGAATTTGCCATTGTGGTAGGCGGTGGCGTTGAACGGCTTGATTTCAGTGTTGATGTAGGTAGACATGTATTTGCTCCTTGGTGATGTACATATGCCTGTCTGGGTTTGAAGTGTCGTGCCGGACGAGGCGTTTAACTTTCGATGGATTCATCATAGGGACTTTTCCTAATCGATCAAAGCCGCAATTTTGAATCACTTAAATCTACTTATTAGATAAACCATGGCTGCTGTACCTAACATGAATATCGCCGGCATGCCGGGATAACTCCTTGTCGAGATTCAACATCTGTGCGTGGCTTCGGCTTTTCAAGGGGGCGGGTGGCAGTCTGCCAACCGCAGAGAGGGTTGGGGTCTGCTGCCTTGCGACGGACAGGCGCCGGCACGCACGGGGACGAGGGGGAGGGGAAACGCGCAGATAAAAAAATCCCGGCGTCGTCGCAAGGACAAGGCCGGGTCATCAAACAAGGAATGGCTATATAAACAAAAGCTTTACAGCAAAGACTAACTACGGGGTGTGCAAACTTGCAGACATATGAGAGGAAGAGGACGGGTGCACAATCCCTCGTCTTCCGCTCGGCAACTATTGCATGACGGTCATGATAGTGTGATGCAGATCACAAAGCAAGGCTGTGGTGTAATTTTTCAATCAAAATGAAAGGGTTTCAGCTTTATTGCCGATCAAGTACGCTGAAAACGCTTTTATTGTAATTTTATTACATGAAATTGAGATCAAAAGTCGCCAGGCGGCTCCTGCTCTTCCATCAGTTCCAGCAGGTTGATGGCGACGGCAATGAAGTCCGACTCGGTGACGATGCCGATCAACTTGCGTCCTTTGAGTACCGGCAGGCAGCCGTATCTGTGTCGTTGCAGGTAGAGCGCCGCCTCCTTGATGCCGGCGTGGGGATCCACGCTCGCCACCTGGCGGGTCATGATCTCGTCGAGCTGCACGCTGTCAGTGAACTCTGCCTCCCGCTCCGGATTGATCAGCAGCAGTTTGGACTCGCGGGTGGCCAGGATGTCGGAGAGGGTAACCAGGCCCAGCAGATGATGCTGTTCGTCAACGATGGGGATGTGGCGGATCCGCTCCTGCTGCATCAGATCCATCGCCTGTTTGACGCTGTTTTCCGGACCCAGGGTGAAGGGGTGTTCAGTCATGATCTCGGATAGGGTCATCATGGTGGGCCTCCTTGTGTATCTGCTTTCACCCTAGCCCAGCCCCCCTCGGCAAAACATGATCAGGGTCAATACAAAACCTTAAAGGTTTTTTAACTGGCCCTGCTTCACATAATTGCTCGCTATCCCTTGTCTCCCTTGGGTTTTTGGTCTTTTGGGTTGCCTTGGAAGAAGGGGATAACTAGACTAGCCGCCGATTCCCCCCGAGGTGAAAGATGCAAGTATCCGATTTTCATTTTGATCTGCCAGACGAGCTGATTGCCCGCTATCCCATGACGGAACGTACCGCCAGTCGTCTGTTGCAGCTCGATGGTCAAACTGGCGCACTGCGCCACGGTCAATTTGTGGATGTGCTGGACCAGCTCAACCCCGGCGATCTGCTGGTATTCAACAACACCCGTGTCATTCCGGCGCGCATGTTTGGCCAGAAGGCCAGCGGCGGCAAGCTGGAGGTGCTGGTGGAGCGGATGCTGGACGAGCACAGCGTGCTGGCTCATGTGCGCTCTTCCAAATCGCCCAAGCCCGGTACCCGGCTCATTCTGGATGGCGGGGCCGACGGCGAGAAAGTTGAAGCCGAGATGCGCGCCCGTCACGATGCCCTGTTCGAGATCCACTTCCTCGACCCCCGCCCCGTGCTGGAGATCCTGGAAGCCATCGGCCACATGCCGCTGCCCCCTTACATTGACCGTCCCGATGAGGATGCCGACAAGGAGCGCTATCAGACTGTCTACAACCAGAAGCCGGGTGCCGTGGCGGCGCCGACTGCCGGGTTGCACTTCGATGAGCCGCTGCTCGAGAAAATTCGTGCCAAGGGGGTGGAAACGGCGTTCGTCACCCTGCACGTCGGGGCGGGCACCTTCCAGCCGGTGCGGGTGGACAAGATTGAAGATCACCACATGCACTCGGAGTATGCAGAGGTACCGCAGGAGGTGGTGGACGCCATCGCCGCGACGCGCGCCCGCGGTGGCCGGGTGATTGCGGTGGGAACCACCTCGGTGCGATCGCTCGAGAGCGCGGCCAAGGTGACCCTGGCCCAGGGCAAGCCGCTGGCGCCGTTCTTCAGCGACACCGACATCTTCATCTTCCCCGGTTACCAGTTCCAGGTGGTTGATGCCATGGTCACCAACTTCCATCTGCCGGAGTCGACTCTGATCATGCTGGTGAGCGCCTTTGCCGGCTACGACAACGTGATAGCGGCCTACCAGGCGGCTGTGGCCGAGCAGTACCGTTTCTTCAGCTACGGGGACGCCATGTTCGTCACCCGTCGCCGGGCGCAGGCATAAGCCGCGCCTTTTATATCGGGCCCTCGGGCCCCCTACTGTCAGACTGTTTCTCTGACGCAACGAGGTAGCAATGAAATTTGAACTGAAAACCACTGACGGCCGTGCCCGTCGCGGCCAGCTGGTATTCGAGCGCGGCACCGTGCAGACCCCGGCCTTTATGCCGGTCGGCACCTACGGCACCGTCAAGGGGATGACCCCGGAAGAGGTGCGTGAGACCGGTGCCCAGATCCTGCTCGGCAACACCTTCCACCTCTGGCTGCGGCCGGGGCAGGAAGTGATGCGCGCCCACGGCGATCTGCATGACTTCATGAACTGGCAGGGCCCGATCCTGACCGACTCCGGCGGTTTCCAGGTGTTCAGCCTGGGGCACATCCGCAAGATCACCGAAGCGGGCGTGCACTTCCGTCACCCCATCAACGGCGAGAAGATCTTCCTCGACCCCGAGAAATCCATGGAGATCCAGTACGATCTGGGTTCCGACATCGTGATGATCTTCGACGAGTGCACGCCGTACCCGGCCACTTACGAAGAGGCGCGCAAGTCCATGGAGATGTCCCTGCGCTGGGGCAAGCGTTCGCGCGACAAGTTCGATGCCCTTGGCAACAAGAACGCCCTGTTCGGCATCATCCAGGGTTCCGTGTACGAAGACCTGCGGGATGTGTCGCTGGACGGTCTCTTGGAGATCGGCTTCGACGGCTACGCGGTCGGTGGTTTGGCGGTGGGTGAGCCGAAAGAGGACATGCATCGCATCCTTGAGCACGTCTGCCCGAAAATCCCGGCCGACAAACCGCGCTACCTGATGGGCGTGGGCAAGCCGGAAGATCTGGTGGAAGGGGTGCGCCGCGGCATCGACATGTTCGACTGCGTGATGCCGACCCGCAACGCCCGCAACGGCCACCTGTTCACCACCGATGGGGTGGTCAAGATCCGCAACGCCAAGTATCGCGAGGACACCAGCACCCTGGATGCCGACTGCGATTGCTACACCTGCAAGAACTACACCCGCAGTTATTTGTACCATCTGGACAAGTGCAACGAGATCCTCGGTGCCCGTCTGAACACCATTCACAACCTGCGTTATTACCAGCGTGTGATGCAGGGTTTGCGGGACGCGATCGAGCAGGGTAAATTAGACGACTTTGTAACTGAGTTTTACCGTCGGCAAGGGAAGCCCGTGCCTCCGTTAGCTGAAAATGACGTGAAATAACAACGATATATAAGCTAGTTTTCAAATCTACATCAATAAGAGGTTGTTAAATGAGCATTATCTCCAAGGCGTATGCAGAAGGCGCAGTTCCGGGTGCACAGGGTGGTGGCATGGAAATGATCATCATGCTGGCCGTATTCGGCCTCATCTTCTACTTCATGATCTATCGCCCCCAGGCCAAGCGCGCCAAAGATCACCGCAACCTGATGAGCTCCCTCTCCAAGGGTGACGAAGTCCTCACTTCCGGTGGCCTGGTCGGCAAGATCGCCAAAGTATCCGCCGACAGCGAATACCTGGTGCTGGCCCTGAACGATCAGACCCAGGTCACCATCAAACGTGACTTCGTCTCTGCCGTTCTGCCCAAGGGTTCTATCCAGTCCCTCTAATCTCCCGAGGAGCACAGCGTGTTAAATCGCTATCCGCTGTGGAAATACCTGATGGTGGTCGTGGTGATCGCCATCGGTTTTCTATATGCAGCCCCCAATCTTTACGGCGAAGACCCGGCCTTGCAGATCTCTGCCAGCCGGGGGGCCGAAGTCAAGCTGGACACCCTTGACCTGGTGAAAGAGACGCTCGATGCGGCTCAGATCCCGGTCAAGCATGCGGCGTTCGAGCACGGCTTCATCCTGGTTCGTTTCAAAAATACCGAAGAGCAGCTCAAGGCGCGCGACATCGTCGCCAACAAGCTGGGCGACAACTTCATTACCGCTCTCAACCTGGCCCCTTCCACGCCTGCCTGGCTCGAAGCCATCGGCGCCAACCCGCTCAAGCTGGGTCTGGACCTGCGCGGCGGTGTGCACTTCCTGATGGAAGTGGACATGGCCGAGGCGCTGACCAAGCAGCAAGAGCAGATGGTGCAGGATTTCCGCTCCGAGCTGCGTACCCAGAAGATCCGTTATTCCGGCGTGCGCCGGGCCGGTGATCAGGTACAGGTGCTGTTCCGTGACGAGGCCGATCAGGCCAAGGCCATCTCTCACCTGCGTCGTCAGAACCCTGATCTCACCTTCACCACCGAGCAGAAGGGGGACGAGTTTGTCCTGCTGGCCGGTCTGAGTGAAGCCAAGATCAAGGAAGTGAAGAAGTACGCCCTCGAGCAGAACATCACCATCATCCGCAACCGGGTGAACGAGCTGGGCGTGGCCGAGCCGCTGGTACAACAGCAGGGTGCCGAGCGCATCGTGGTGGAACTGCCCGGTATCCAGGACACCGCCCGTGCCAAGGAGATCCTGGGCGCGACCGCGACCCTGGAATTCCACATGGTCGATGAGACCGCCGACATCCAGGCCGCGGCCGATGGTCGGGTGCCGCCGAGCTCCAAGGTCTACAACGATCGCAACGGACGTCCGGTGGTGCTGCAAAAACGCATCATCCTGACCGGTGACCACATCGTGGGTGCCCAGTCCGGTTTCGATGAATACAGCCGTCCCCAAGTCAACATCAAGCTTGATGGCCAGGGTGGCAACAAGATGGCCAACTTTACCAAGGACAACGTTGGTAAGGGCATGGCTACCGTGTTCATCGAATACAAGCCGGTCGGTCAGCCGGGTCCGGATGGCAAGCGCAAGTTCCGCAAGCAGGAGGAGGTGATCAACGTCGCCACCATCCAGTCGCGTCTTGGCAGCCAGTTCCGCATCACCGGCATCGACAACGCCAACGAAGCCCACAACCTGGCGCTGCTGCTGCGTGCCGGTGCACTGATCGCCCCGATCCAGATCGTGGAAGAGCGCACCATAGGCCCGAGCCTGGGTCAGCAGAACATCGACAGCGGTATGGAAGCCATCGGCTGGGCCATGCTGGTGATCGTGTTGTTCATGGGGATCTACTACCGTGCGTTCGGCTGGGTGGCCAACATCGCTCTCACCATGAACCTGGTGTTGATCGTCGGTATTATGTCGATGATCCCGGGGGCCACCATGACTCTGCCGGGCATCGCCGGTATCGTCTTGACGCTGGGTATGGCGGTGGATGCCAACGTGCTGATCTACGAGCGTATTCGTGAAGAAATCCGCAACGGTCGCGGGGTGCAGCAGGCCATTCATCTGGGCTTTGATCGGGCATTCTCGACCATTGCCGACTCCAACGTCACCTCGCTCATCACCTGTGTGATCCTGTTCGGTATCGGTACCGGCGCCATCAAGGGCTTCGCCCTGACGCTGGGGATTGGTCTGAGTGCTTCCATGTTTACCGCCATCACGGTCTCCCGCGCCATCATCAACCTGGCCTGGGGTGGACGGCGCCTCGACAAGCTGCCGATCTAAGGAAGAGACATGTTTCAGATTCTACATTTTGAAAAGCCCATTTCCTTCATGCGCTATGCCAGGCCGGGTGTGGTCTTCTCTACCCTGCTGATGGTGATCTCCCTGTTCTTCCTGTTCGATCGGGGTCTGAACTGGGGCCTGGACTTCACCGGCGGTACCACCATCGAGGTGGGCTTCCAGCAGTCGGTGAGCCTGGACAAGGTGCACCAGGTGCTGGATGAGCAGAAGATTGAAGGGGCGACCCTGCAACACTTCGGTTCCAGCCGTGACGTACTGTTCCGCCTGACCCCGAAAGAGGGGGTCAAGGTGGAGCAGCAGGGCAACGAGGTGCTGGCGGCGGCCAAGCTGATCGATCCTGCGGCCGTGCTCAAGCGCGTCGAGTTCGTCGGCCCTTCGGTGGGTGACGAGCTGGCGACCGACGGTGCGCTGGCCATGCTGGCCTCCATCATCTGTATCCTGATCTACGTGGCGGTGCGCTTCGAATGGCGTCTGGCCATGGGGGGCATTCTCTCCCTGGTGCACGACGTGGTGATCACCCTCGGCGTCTTTGCCTACTTCCAGTACGAGTTCGACCTGACCGTGCTGGCGGCATTGATGACCCTGGTGGGTTACTCCCTGAACGACACCATCGTAGTGTTCGACCGACTGCGGGAGAACTTTCGCAAGGTGCGCAAAGGGGATACCGAGTACATCCTGGATCTCTCCATGACCGAGACCCTGAGCCGGACCATCATCACCTCGGGCTTGACCTTCGTGGTGGTACTGGCACTGCTGCTCAAGGGCGGTCCGCTGATCCACGGTTTCTCGGTGGCCATGGTGATCGGTGTCGCCTTCGGCACCTACTCCTCCATCTATGTGGCGAGCTCGTTCGCCATGTTCTTCGGGGTCAAGCGGGAGCACATGCTGCCGACCCAGGTGGAAAAAGAGGGCGCGGATCAGCAAGAGATCCTGCCGTAAATGACAAGGGCGCCGCGAGGCGCCCTTTCTCTTATCGTCCGGGTGAGTCATTATGACGGTTTCACCCACGGCTGTTGGCCAACAGGCAAGGAGCAAGCCATGCAACACAATCCCCGTTTTCTGGCACTGGTAGAGGCCATTCGTCCCCATGTACAGGAGACCGACGTGCACCAGATCAAACGTTGGCAGGATGAGGGGCGTACCTTTCACCTGGTCGACGTGCGGGAAGAGAGCGAGTGGGCCAGGGGCCATCTGCCGGGGGCGACCTACCTCGGTCGTGGCGTGATCGAGCGGGACATCGAGACCCGTTATCCGGATCCCGACACCGAGCTCTACCTCTATTGTGGTGGGGGATTTCGCTCCATCCTGGTGGCGGAGAACCTGCAGAAGATGGGCTACGGCCGGGTGGTCAGCGTCGATGGTGGCTTTCGGGGCTGGTGTGATGCCGGATACCCTGTCGAATCCTGATTTATTTGAGGGAGAGAGGCTCAGCCACATGACAAAGTGTCGGCTGACCTTTACCATATGCCGGGTCAAGCGTAAGCGTCGGAGTGTTCATTGAACGTCAGGAAAGGGATTGGATACCTCCTTGGTATCCTGTTGCTGCTCCCCATGTGGGGTTGCAGCAGTAGCAGTCAGGTTGAAGCGCCTCAAGTTCCCAAGCCGCAACCCGCTTCACTGGTATTGGCGACCCCCCTGCAGGTCTCTTACCAGAGCGAGTTGGCGTTGGCGCGACTCGGGCAGATGCTCAGTGAGATGGAATTGACCACGGAGCAACGGGCTGAACTGTTTTATGAGCGTGCTGTCGTGTTTGACCGGGTAGGCTTGCGCTCCCTGGCGCGGCTGGATTTCAACCGTGCCTTGCGGGAGAAGCCGGATTTTGCCGAAGCCTACAACTTCATCGGTGTCTATCTGGTGCAGCAGCAGAATTATGACGAGGCCTACGAGGCATTTGATTCCGCCCTCGAGCTGGCTCCCGATTATGACTATGCCTACCTGAACCGTGGCATTGCGCTCTATTACGGCAATCGTCCCGAGCTGGCCGCGGCCGATATGAAGCGCTTCTACGAGGCGCAGCCGGAAGATCCCTATCGGGTGATCTGGCTCTATCTGGCCGAACAGAAGCTCAATGCACCGGCCGCCATGAGCCGGATGCGCGAGCGGCTCAACAAGTATGATGACGATGCCTGGAACTGGGATCTGGTGCGCCTCTATACCGGCGAACTCAATGCAACCCAGTTGATGAGCAATGTGGTGAAAGGGGTGAAGGACAACCGGGAGCTCGCCGAGCGCCTGTGCGAAACCTACTTCTACCTCGGCAAGTTTGAACTGGCCAAGGGCAACCGTAAGGAAGCCATCAGCTACTTCAAGCTGGCGCTCGCCAACAACGTGTATGACTTCATCGAGCACAGATATGCCCTGCTCGAACTGGAGCTGATGGCGCGCAAACCCCTGCCGCCCGGTGCCCAGAGTGCCCAGGGCAAGAGCAGCAAGCAGGCATCCTGAGCTTGCCCTGTTGCCGGTTTGAATGATGTAGAAAAGGCCTCACTGCGAGGCCTTTTTGCTATCTGGGTGTCAGACGTGGCGATGTGATTCACCCCTTCTGATGGGTCTGCCGCCGGCTCACAGGGCCAGCATCATGCCGGGGATCTGGCGCCAGTAACCGTTGCAGTCCCGCTCCTGCTGCAAGGGCAGGGGAGCCTGGCCCTGCTGGTTGGCCTTGAAGCGCTCCAGCATCGTCAGGGTGTCCAGCCCCTCGGGGGAGAGGCGCACCACATCCACCAGCCCCTCCATCCCGGCCAGATCGTTGCCCAGGTTGTAGCAATAACCTGACTGGGTCTGGATGCCGTTGAGATTGAACACCTTCTGCCCTTCACGGCTGCTGGCGAGCCGGCCGGTGGGGTAGTCGATGCAGGCCAGTTCGCAGTTGTCCTTGGGCCGGTCGAGGGAGCGGGCGGTGAAGCAGCGCGCCGAGTAGGCGAGCGGCAGGTGGCCGTAGGCGAACACCTCCACCTCGAACTGCTGGCGGGCACTGCCCAGATCCTCATTGAGCTGCACCAGCCAGTCCCGTGAGAGCTCCACCGGCATCACCCAGCGCTGCATCCCCTGTTTGAGCAGCATGCGCAGCACGTCGGCGTTGTAGGCGTTGATGGCGGGGCCGCAGACAAACGGGAGCCCCGCCTCCCTGGCAAGTTGCACCGTGCCGAGATCGTTGGCTTCGACCATGAGATCGCCATTGTCGACCAGTCGCTTGACCTCCTTGAGCTCGGAGGGGGCGGAGATGAGCGCCAGCGTGGAGAGCACCGCCTGCTTGCCCGAGCCGGCCACCTGACGGGCGAGGGCAATCCAGTCGTCCACTTTCAGTTCACGGCGCTTGCTGCAGACGGTTTCCCCCAGATAGACGATGTCGGCCTGGCTGGCTGCGGCCGCCTGATAGAAGCTCTGGGTGTCGGCCTTGGGCCAGTAGAAGAGCAGGGGGCCGAGAGAGAATTTCATGAACAGGGCTCCTTATTGCCACTGGCGATGGTAGGCACCGAGGGTGGTCTGGCTCCCCTCGGAGACGCGGGCGAGCTGGGCATCCCACTCGGCCTTGACCTGATAGGCCTCCGGATTGGCCTGATAGGCGTCGATGGCGGCGCGCCAAACCCGGGTGACCTGCTCCACGTAGGCGGGGCTACGCTGGCGTCCTTCAATCTTGACCGACTGGATACCGGTCTGGAACAGCTCGGGCAACAGGCCGAGGGTATTGAGGCTGGTGGGCTCCTCCAGCGCGTGGTAGGTCTGGCCATCCACCTCGAAGCGGCCCTTGCACAGGGTCGGGTAGCCGGCGTTTTCCCCCGGGCCGTAGCGGTCGATCAGCACCTCGTTGAGGCGAGACTCGAGGCCGCTCGGGGTCTCCTCCCAGCGCACGAACTTGGCCGGTGAGCAGGCGCCGACGGTATTGGGGCTCTCGCCGGTCATGTAGGAGGAGAGGTAGCAGCGCCCCTCCGCCATGATGCAGAGGCTGCCGAAGGCGAACACCTCTAGACCGACGTCGGTCTCGCGGGCCAGTTGCCTCACCTGATGCATGGAAAGGACGCGGGGCAACACCACCCGACCGACGTTGAAGTGCTGCTGGTAGAAGCGGATGGCGGCGGCGTTGGTGGCGCTGGCCTGCACCGAGACGTGCAGCTCCAGATCCGGGTAGCGGCGGCTGGCATAGTCGAGCACGGCGAGGTCGGCGATGATCAGGGCATCGGCCCCCAGTGCGGCGCCCTTGTCCACCGCTTGCTGCCAGCGGGCATCGGAGCCCGGGTGGGCGAAGGTGTTGATGGCGATGTGCAGTTTGCGGCCATGCTGGTGCACATAGTCGACCGCTTTCTCCAGCTTGCTGTCGGTGAAGTTGAGCCCGGCGAAATGGCGGGCGTTGGTGTCATCCTTGAAGCCGATATAGACCGCATCGGCCCCGTTATCCACGGCTGTTTTCAGTGCCGGCAAACTGCCTGCCGGACAGAGTAATTCCATCGGGTACGCTCCGAGAGGGCAAAAAATGCAAAAGTGGCCCGATTGTATTCACCGGCGTCCTTCCACTTTTTGACCTGAGGCAGCTTTGTGTGGCTTTACCCTTCTTGAGGTAAGTGGGCACAAGTTTGATTTCCAACAGGATCATGGCTGCGGCCCTGTGCTTGAATGCGCAAAAAACTGGGAGTTTATCGTGTTTCAACAACTGCAACGTCGCCTGGTCGAACAGGCTCCCCGCATTCTGCGCCATCCCCTCAAACTGGTGCCATTTTCCTTTCAGCAGAGCCTGATGGAGCGCCTGCTGGCCAGCGTGTTCAAAGAGGCCATCGCAGATGGCGACTTTGAATTTCTGGCGGGCAAGTGGCTCAAGGTCGAAGTCTCGGATCTGGAGCTCTGCTGGTTCATCAGCGAGCAGGATGGCAAGCTGGTGGTGGCTCGCCACTGCGAGCAGGCCGATGTCTGTTTCAGCGGCACCACCAACGACCTCATTCTGATTGCCGGACGCAAGGAAGATCCCGACTCTCTCTTCTTCCAGCGCAAGCTGAAGATTGAAGGGAACACCGAGTTGGGTCTGGAGGTGAAAAACCTGATGGACAGCCTGGATCTGGACGGTTTGCCAAGCCTGGTGCGTTATCCCTTGCTGGATCTTGCCACCTTCATCGAGCGGGCGAAGGCGGGCTCAGCGCAAGAGGCGCACTCTGCGCCGGCGGGTGGGGTTGCGCCTCAGTTGTGAGACCAGCCCATCGGCATGGTGGCGGTAGTGATTGCGAGCCCACAGGCAGCGACAGGCCCACAGACAGGGCAGCAGTGCCAGCAGGGCGCCGGCGCTTGGAAGGCGCGAGAGCAGCAGACCCAGCGCCAGCCAGATGAACGGCTGGGCCTCGTAGAGCCACTCTGGCTGAAACCAGCGTTTGGTCGGAAAGATGACCAGATCGGTACGCCGATAGCTGGATCGCATCATCCAGACGGTGGCGCCAGCGACAAACAGCAAGGTGCCCGCCAGCCAGAGCAGCGGGGAGTGGCTGAGCAGGATGATGCCGACCGCCACCAGCAGATAGCAGACCGGCAACCTCTCATAAAGCCAGCGTGGGCACATGTTGCCTCCACTTTTCACCTTCCCATCCTTCAAGTCTAGCCAGTCAGCACACCCGCCTCATACCGCTTTGTTCTGCAAAACGGCGTCATTGTTGTGAATTGGTGCGCCATTTACGGTGCCAAAATAGCGATTGGCTATGTTACAATTGCACGCCATTTTTGACTGAAGATTGACTGGGCATGTTGGATCAGATTCGTATCGTGTTAGTAAACACTTCTCACACCGGCAACATGGGCTCTGCGGCGCGCGCCATGAAGACCATGGGCTTGAGCCAGATGGTGCTGGTTGATCCGCAAGCACAGCCCGATGACAACGCGTATGCGCTGGCCGCCGGTGCCAGCGATCTGCTGGCCAATGCCCGCATCGTGTCGACCCTGGATGAAGCCATTGCGGATTGTGGTTTGGTCATCGGTACCAGTGCCCGCTCCCGTACCCTGAGCTGGCCCATGCTCGACTCTCGCGAAGCGGGCGAGAAGCTGGTAACCGAGGGGATGCAGCATCCGGTGGCGCTGGTATTTGGCCGTGAACGCACCGGCCTGACCAATGACGAGCTGCAAAAGTGCCACTACCACGTGGCCATTCCGGCCAACCCAGAGTACAGCTCCCTCAACCTGGCCATGGCGGTGCAGACCCTCTGCTATGAGGTGCGAATGCACTGGTTGCAGCAGGAACAGGTCGGCGAGACCGACATGGCGGTGGGTTATCCCAGCGCCGAGCAGCTGGAAGGCTTCTATCAGCATCTGGAGCAGACGCTGCTCAAGACCGGCTTCATCGCCGATGATCACCCGGGACAGGTCATGAGCAAGCTGCGCCGCCTGTTCAATCGGGCTCGTCCGGAGGCGGTGGAACTCAATATCCTGCGCGGCATTCTGACCTCGGTACAAAAACCGAGACCGCAGGATTAAACCCGACTGGATTACTCAACCATATACTTGACTGATTTAGTCGGGTATGTGACCATATGCCCATATTGATTGGTTCGCAAAACGGTAAGGCATATGAGACTGACCTCAAAAGGACGTTACGCTGTGACTGCCATGCTCGACGTGGCGTTGCATGCAGAGCAGGGGCCCGTGCCCCTGGCTGATATTTCGGAGCGCCAGGGCATCTCCTTGTCCTATCTGGAGCAGCTGTTTGCCCGCCTGCGCAAGCATGGCCTGGTGAGCAGCGTGCGTGGCCCGGGCGGCGGTTATCGCCTCGGTCTGGCGCCGAATGCCATCTCGGTCGGTCAGGTGATCACCGCGGTCGACGAATCGGTGGATGCCACCAAGTGCCTCGGCAAGGGGGGCTGCCACGGCGGCACCCAGTGCCTCACTCACTCCCTGTGGCGTGACCTGAGCGAGCGGATCTCCAGCTTCCTGGGGGACATCACCCTGGCCGAGCTGGTTGATCAGGCCGATGTGCGCCGGATTGCCGGCAAGCAAGATGAACAAATGAAAACCGTGTTGTCCCTGGTAGATCGGGCAGAACGCGGCGATGTGAGCTTGAAAGTCCAACTATAAACAAACGTGCTTTCCACAGCTGGTCGATGTATGACCCTGGCTGTAACGGAGAAAAACATGAAACTGCCTATTTACCTTGATTATTCGGCAACCTGTCCGGTGGACCCGCGTGTCGCAGAAAAAATGATGCAGTGTCTCACCATGGATGGCCTGTTCGGCAATCCAGCTTCCCGTTCCCACCGCTTTGGCTGGCAAGCCGAAGAGGCGGTCGATCTGGCCCGTAATCAAGTGGCAGAGCTGATCGGTGCCGACCCGCGCGAGATCGTCTTCACCTCCGGTGCGACTGAATCCAACAACCTCGCCATCAAGGGCGTCGCCCATTTCTACGCCGGCAAGGGCAAGCACATCGTTACCTCCAAGACCGAACACAAGGCGGTACTGGATACCTGTCGCCAGCTGGAGCGCGAAGGCTATGAGGTAACCTACCTCGAGCCGATGCCCAATGGCCTGTTCACCCTGGAACAGATCGAAGGCGCCCTGCGTGATGACACCATCCTGGTCAGCATCATGCACGTCAACAACGAGATCGGCGTGGTGCAGAACATCGCCGCCATCGGCGAGTTGTGCCGCTCCCGCAAGATCTTGCTGCACGTGGATGCGGTACAGAGCGTGGGCAAGATCCCGGTCGACGTGGAAGCGCTCAAGGTTGACCTGCTCTCCATGTCCGCCCACAAGGTATACGGCCCGAAAGGCATTGGTGCCCTCTACGTGCGTCGCAAGCCGCGTGTGCGCCTGGAAGCCCAGATGCACGGTGGTGGCCATGAGCGCGGCATGCGTTCCGGCACCCTGCCGACTCACCAGATTGTCGGCATGGGCGAAGCCTTCCGCATCGCCAAGGAAGAGATGATGAGCGAAGGTCAGCGCATCATGGCCTTGCGTCAGCGTCTGTGGGACGGCATCAAGGATATCGAAGAGGTCTACATCAATGGTGACCTGGAACAGCGTGTGCCGGGCAACCTCAACGTCAGCTTCGCCTATGTGGAAGGGGAATCCCTCATCATGGCGCTGAAGGATCTGGCGGTCTCTTCCGGTTCTGCCTGTACCTCGGCCAGCCTGGAGCCCTCCTACGTGCTGCGTGCACTGGGCCTGAACGACGAGCTGGCGCACAGCTCCATCCGTTTCAGCATGGGCCGCTTTACCACCGAGGAAGAGATTGATTACGCAATCAAGCTTATCCGTGACTCCATCGGTCGTCTGCGCGAGATGTCTCCCCTGTGGGAGATGTACAAGGACGGCGTCGATCTGAACACGGTCGAATGGGCTCATCACTGATCCGCGGGATCGGTGTTTAACGGAATTAGCAGGAGTTAGATATGGCTTACAGTGAAAAAGTAATCGACCACTACGAGAACCCCCGTAACGTGGGCGGCTTCGACAAGAACGATCCCAGCATCGCCACCGGCATGGTCGGTGCACCGGCCTGTGGTGACGTGATGAAGCTGCAGCTGAAGATCAGCGACGACGGCATCATCGAAGATGCCAAGTTCAAGACCTACGGTTGTGGTTCCGCCATCGCCTCCAGCTCCCTGGTGACCGAGTGGGTCAAGGGCAAGACCCTGGATGAAGCGGCCGGTATCAAGAACACCGATATCGCCGAAGAGCTGGCGCTGCCACCGGTGAAGATTCACTGCTCCATTCTGGCCGAGGATGCCATCAAGGCCGCCATCGCCGATTACAAGCAGAAGAAAGGTCTCTAAGGTCAGGAGCGCAGTATGGCCATTACCATGACAGATGCCGCAGCGGCACGGGTTTCCTCGTTTCTGACCAACCGGGGCAAGGGCATCGGCCTGCGCCTCGGCGTCAAGACCACCGGCTGCTCGGGTCTTGCCTATGTGCTCGAGTTCGTCGATGAGCTGGCAGATGAAGATCAGGTATTCGAGCAGGGCGGGGTCAAGATCATCGTCGATGCCAAGAGTCTGATCCACCTGGATGGCACCGAACTGGATTTCGTCAAGGAGGGCCTCAACGAGGGCTTCCAGTTCAACAACCCCAACGCCAAGGGCGAGTGTGGTTGCGGCGAAAGCTTCAGTGTCTGAGATGTGTGCAACACATGATCGCTTGTCCGTTGAACTGGTCGGCCACGGCCGGTTCAACCATGCCGCTTCGCCCACCTGAGCGCGAGCGGCATGGGGGCAGCATCAGTGTCTAAGAGGTCTGCATGAATTATTTCGAGCTGTTTGGGCTGGTTGAAGGCTTCGAGCTCGATACCCGTCAGCTGGCAGAGACCTACCGCCAGCTGCAAACCCAGTTTCATCCCGATCGTTTTGCCACCGCCCCCGAGCGGGAGCAGCTGGCTGCGGTGCAACGTGCCGCCCAGATCAACGATGCCTTCACTACCCTCAAGGCGCCCCTGCGCCGAGCCGAGTACCTGCTCTCCCTGCGTGGCACCGAACTTCGTGGCGAGCAACAGACGTTGCAAGATACCGCGTTTCTGATGCAGCAACTGGAGTGGCGCGAGCGGCTGGCCGACCTGAAAGGGGAGACTGACCCTGAGTGTGCCATCAAGGATTTTCGCCAGGAGATCAGGCATGATCACCAGTTGTTGATGCAGCAGCTGACCCAGGCCCTCGCCACAGGTGAGGATCCGCGAGCGGCTGATTGTGTTCGCAAACTCAAGTTTGTCGACAAGCTCCTCGAGGAGCTGGAACGATTCGAAGACTCGCTGTTCGAGTCTTGATCCTTTAACGCTGGAAGTTTGATTACCCATGGCATTACTGCAAATCGCCGAGCCCGGCCAGAGCGCCGCACCTCATCAGCACAAACGTGCCGTTGGCATCGATCTTGGCACCACCAACTCGCTGGTCGCCGCCGTGCGCAGCGGTCAGGCCGATACCCTCTGCGACGAGCAGGGGCGTGATCTGCTGCCCTCCGTCGTGCATTACCAGGCTGACACCATCCGGGTCGGCGTCGATGCCAAGCGCGAGGCCGCCCTCGACCCGCACAACACCATCGTTTCCGCCAAGCGGATGATGGGCAAGGCGCTGGTTGACATCGATACCCGCCAGCAACCCTATCAATTCGTGGCGGCCGACAACGGCATGCCACAGTTACAGACCCGTCAAGGGCTGGTCAACCCGGTTCAGGTCTCGGCCGAGATCCTCAAGAAACTGGCCGAGCGGGGCGCTGCCGCCCTCGGTGGCGATCTCGACGGCGTGGTCATCACAGTGCCCGCCTATTTTGACGACGCCCAGCGCCAGGGCACCAAGGATGCAGCCCGCCTGGCCGGCCTGCACGTGCTGCGCCTGCTCAACGAACCGACCGCCGCTGCCATCGCCTATGGCCTCGACTCCGGCCAGGAAGGGGTGATCGCTGTTTATGACCTGGGCGGCGGTACCTTCGATATCTCCATCCTGCGCCTGCATCGCGGAGTGTTTGAAGTGATGGCCACCGGTGGCGATTCGGCCCTGGGCGGCGATGACTTCGATCACTTGCTGGCAGACTGGTTGAAAGAACAAGCCGGTTTGACTGGCGAGCTGGATGCCCGTCTGCAGCGCGAGCTGCTGGATGTGGCCGCCGCCGTCAAGCACGGTCTGACCGACGCCGACGCCGTTCCCTGCACCTTTGCCGGCTGGCAGGGCTCTGTGACCCGCAGCCAGTTTGACCAGCTGATCCAGCCGCTGGTCAAGCGCACCCTGCTGGCCTGCCGCCGCGCCCTGCGCGATGCGGGGCTCGAGCAGGAGGAGGTGCTGGACGTGGTGATGGTCGGTGGTTCGACCCGGGTGCCGCTGGTGCGCGAGCTGGTGGGCGAGTTCTTCCAGCGTCCCCCCTTGACCAGCATCGACCCCGACAAGGTGGTGG
The DNA here is from genome assembly GCF_027707385.1 of Aeromonas sp. QDB54. NCBI lineage: Bacteria > Pseudomonadati > Pseudomonadota > Gammaproteobacteria > Aeromonadales > Aeromonadaceae > Aeromonas > Aeromonas sp. QDB54. The sequence continues at coordinate 43,812 of NZ_JAPCIT010000017.1, forward strand.
CCATCGGTGCCGCCATCCAGGCCGACATCCTGGTGGGCAACAAGCCTGACGCCGAGATGCTGCTGCTGGACGTCATTCCGCTCTCCCTGGGTCTTGAGACCATGGGCGGCCTCGCCGAGAAGGTGATCCCGCGCAATACCACTATTCCGGTGGCCCGCGCCCAGGAGTTCACCACCTTCAAGGATGGCCAGACCGCGATGGCGATCCACGTGGTGCAGGGCGAGCGCGAGCTGGTGGCCGATTGCCGATCCTTGGCCCGCTTCACCCTGACCGGCATTCCGCCCATGGCGGCCGGTGCCGCCCACATTCGCGTCACCTTCCAGGTGGATGCGGACGGTCTGCTGTCGGTCAGCGCCATGGAGAAATCCTCCGGCGTGCAGGCCGAGATCCAGGTCAAGCCCTCCTACGGACTGGGTGAGGATGACATCCTCAACATGCTGAGCGCCTCCATCGCCAACGCCCAGCAGGACATGGACGCTCGCATGCTGGCGGAGCAGCAGGTCGAGGCCGACCGTGTAGTCGAGAGCCTCAACGCCGCGCTGGCCGCCGATGGCGAGGCTTTATTGAGCCCCGCCGAGCGGGCCGAGCTGGATGCCGCCATCGCCCATCTGCTGACCATGCGCAGCACGGGCACCACCAACCAGATCAAAGAGGCCATCGAGGCGGCGGACGCTGCCAGTGGCGAATTTGCAGCCCGCCGGATGGATGCCTCCATCCGCAAGGTGCTGACCGGACAAAACGTCAACAAGGTGTAATATGCCAAAACTGATTATTCTGCCCCATCCCGAGCTCTGTCCGGACGGCGCGGCCCTCGAAGGTGCGACCGGTGAAACCATTCTGGACATCGCGCTGCGCAACGGCATCGAGATCGAGCACGCCTGCGAGAAGTCCTGCGCCTGCACCACCTGCCACTGCGTGGTGCGGGAAGGCTTCGACTCCCTCGAGCCGAGCGACGAGCTGGAAGACGACATGCTGGACAAGGCGTGGGGGCTGGAGCCGGAATCCCGTCTCAGCTGCCAGGCCAGACTGGCGGACGAGGATCTGGTGGTGGAACTGCCCAAGTACACCCTGAATCTGGCGTCTGAGCGCCACTGATGACCCCTTAATTACACATGAGTGAATTGCGCGTACAGCATCTCGTGGTGCAGTAATGATATGGTGAAGGCCGTGACCCTTGAGGGAGCGGCCTTTTTTGTGCCCGTGATTTCCCTATTCGTTGATGAAAGTGCCAATAAAAAGGAAGCAAGAGAACATGGCTGACATGATGAACGTACGGTTGTCTTCCCAGGCTGCCGCCGCCCACTGGGGCGAGGGTGCCCTGCTCAGTTTCAACGGCGACGAAGCCCATCTCCATCTGGGCAGCGGCCAGGAGAAGGAGGCGCTGCGCGCCATCCAGCGCGGTGCCAGACGCCTCGAGTCGAGCGGCATCAAGCGCGTCAAGCTGGTGGGTGAGGGGTGGAATGGGGAGCGTCGCTACGCCTTTGCCCAGGGCTTCTATGCCGCCAAGGGGGTTCGCGAGCTCGATTTCGGCGAGCAGAGCGATCAGGAGGCCGTCGAGCTGGCTGCCTTGCTCAAAGCGACCCGCTGGGTGCGCGAAGTGACCAACGGCTGCCCGCAGGAGATCTATCCCATGAGCCTGGCGGAATCCGCCCTGCTGCTCATCCGCAGTCTCGCCGGTGACAAGGTGACCGCCCGTATTACCGCCGGGGAGGCGCTGCAGGAGGCCGGTCATATCGGGATCTGGTCGGTGGGCTGCGGCAGCGAGCGCGAGCCGGTGCTGCTGGAGCTCGACTACAACCCGACCGGGGATGCCAATGCCCCCGTGCTGGCGGCGCTGGTGGGCAAGGGGATCACCTTCGATTCTGGCGGCTACTCCATGAAGTCCTCCGACAACATGCTGCCGATGAAGTCCGACATGGGCGGCGCCGCCATGGTGACCGGCGCGCTGGCGCTGGCCATCAGCCGCGGCCTGAACAAGCGGGTCAAACTCATCCTCTGCTGCGCCGAGAACCTGGTCTCCGGCCATGCCTTCAAGCTCGGTGACATCCTTACCTATCGCAACGGCATCTCGGTCGAGATCCAGAACACCGATGCGGAAGGCCGCCTGGTGCTGGCTGACGGCCTGCTGGCCGCGAGCGAAAGCGGGGCTGCCTATATCCTCGACGCCGCTACCCTGACCGGCGCCGCCAAGACCGCGCTGGGTCGCGACTACAACGCCGTGTTTGCCCTCGATGAGGCCGAGCAGGCACGTGCGCTGGCAGCCGCCAAAGCCGAAAACGAGCAGGCCTGGGCGCTGCCGCTGGAGCCCTGGCATGCGGGCCAGCTCACCTCCGCCTTTGCCGAGCTGGGCAACGTGGCGTCCGCCGAAGGCACCGCAGGTGCGACTACGGCGGCAGCTTTCCTGTCGCGCTTCGTGCGTGACGAAGGCAAGGGCTGGGTGCACCTGGATCTGGCAGCCTCCTATCAAAAATCGGGCAATGACCTGTGGGCGACCGGTGCCAAGGGCCACGGTCTGCGCACCATCGCTCGCTGGTTGCAGGAGGTGAGTGAATGAGAGTCTGGCTGAATCAAGCATTTGGTGAAGGCTTTGGACAATCGGCGAAAAGCGCCACGGCCTGCGTATTATCTGACACCCGCTGGCTGCAGGAGGTGAGTGCATGAACATCTGGTTGAGCCGAGAATTTGCCGCTCCCGAGTGGGGCGAGGGGGCGCTGCTCTCCCACCGCGCCGACGGCATGGTGATCCATCTGGTGACCGCCAGCCCCTTGCTGGATATCCAGCAGGCGGCACGGCGTCTGTGCAGTCAGGGGATCCAGCAGGTGGTGTTGGCCGGTCACTGGGAGCGTGAGCAGCAGTGGGCTTTCGCCCAAGGGCTGCAGACCCCCAAGGTGGAGGTCGAGCTGCAGTGGGCTACCTCGTCCGAGGAGGATCGGGAAGAGCTGGAGGCGCGCTGGCTGTGCGGGCGCTGGGTGCGGGAGATGACCAATGCCACGCCGGAACAGCTGGGGCCGCTGGAGCTGGCGGTTGAAGCTGCCGCCTTCATCACCGAGCTGGCGCCGGACCGGATCAGTCATCGCATCCTCAAGGGGGAAGCCTTGCAGCAGGCGGGCTGGGTCGGTCTCTATCAGGTCGGCCGTGGCAGCGAGCGCGAGCCCGTGCTGCTGGAGCTGGACTTCAATCCAGGTCGGGATCCCAAGGCCCCGGTGGCCGCGGCCCTGGTGGGCAAGGGCATCACCTTCGACTCCGGCGGCTACTCCATGAAGACCTCCCAGGGCATGCTGACCATGAAGCACGACATGGGCGGTGCCGCCATCGTCACCGGCGCCCTGGCGCTGGCCATTCTGCGCGGCCTCGACAAGCGGGTGAAGCTCATCCTCTGCTGCGCCGAGAACCTGGTCTCGGGTCATGCCTACAAGCTGGGCGACATCCTCACCTACAAGAACGGCACCACGGTGGAGATCGTCAACACCGACGCCGAGGGGCGGCTGGTGCTGGCCGACGGCCTGCAGCTGGCCGGGGATTCCGGTGCGCCGCTGGTCATCGACGCCGCGACCCTCACCGGGGCGGCGGTGATGGCGCTGGGGGGGCGTTACAATGCCCTGTTCGGACTGGACAAGGGGCTGGTGAGCCGCGCCATGGGCTATGCGGATGCCGAACAGGAACCCGCCTGGCCGCTGCCGCTGGAACCCTGGCATCGCCAGCAGTGCCCGTCCCACTATGCCGACACCGCCAACAGCCGGCCCGTGCCGGGCGGCGGTCCGGGGGGGGCCTCCAACGCGGCGGGCTTCCTCTCCCGCTTCGTTGCCAATGAGGGGCAGGGCTGGCTGCACGTCGATCTTGCCGCCTGTTTCAGTGAGAACGGCGACAACCTGTGGGCGCCGGGGGCCAACACCCTGGGGATGCGCACCATCGCCCACACCCTGCTGGCGGAGGTCCGCTGACCGGCAACGACAAGGGCACCTGCGGGTGCCCTTTCGACAGGGGGAGGCTGAGCAATAGCCTGGGTTTCAGGGAGTTAACATGACTATCGTGCACAAGCGCACATTTTTTCCTGCCAGCCTGGGCCAAGATGAGTGGTGATGTTGTTTTAGGGAAGAATTTGTTTAATAAAAAGTTGCTTTTCTGTGTGTTATTTCGCTTTTTGTTTACGTATAATCGCCGCCGAACATGGATTCTAACAATAAATCTCTGTAGTTAAGGAAAGATCTCAATGGCCATCGAACGTACCTTCTCCATCATCAAGCCGGATGCCGTCAGCAAGAACCTGATCGGTGCCATCTACAACCGTTTCGAGAGCGCTGGCCTGAAAGTCATCGCCGCCAAGATGCTGCACATGAGCAGCGAGCAAGCCGCCGGTTTCTATGCCGAGCACCAGGGCAAGCCTTTCTATGACGGCCTGGTCAGCTTCATGACCTCCGGCCCCGTCATGATCCAGGTGCTGGAAGGCGAAGAGGCCATCCGTCGCCACCGTGAAATCATGGGCGCCACCAACCCGAAAGAGGCCCTGGCCGGCACCCTGCGCGCCTGCTTCGCCGAGAGCATCGACCGCAACGCCGTGCACGGCTCCGATGCACCTGCCTCCGCTGCCCGTGAAATCGCCTACTTCTTCTCCGACGCCGAGATCTGCCCGCGCGGCTGATTTCTGTCGAAAGAACCCCAAGGGAGCCTCGGCTCCCTTTTGTTTTTTGGTCATTCGGTCAATATCCACTTATTCTCCAGGTGGAAAGCCGGACCCATAATTTGTACAATGCCGCCCCCTGACGTAGGTCAGCCGATAATTTATGAAGTGTGTGAGCTGAGGCCCTTGATGAGCGAAACAAAAACCAACCTGCTGGATCTTGATCGGGATGCCATGCGCGCCTTCTTCGTCGAACTGGGCGAGAAGCCGTTTCGGGCAGATCAGGTGATGAAGTGGATCTATCACTTTGGTTGTGATGATTTCGATCAGATGAACAACGTCAACAAGGTGCTGCGCGAGCGCCTCAAGGCGATCGCCGAGATCCGGGCGCCGGAAGTGAGCCGCGAACAGCGCTCCTCCGACGGCACCATCAAGTGGGCGCTGCAGGTCGGCGGCCAGGAAGTGGAGACCGTCTACATTCCGGAAGAGGATCGGGCGACTCTGTGCGTCTCCTCCCAGGTAGGCTGTGCCCTGGAGTGCAAGTTCTGCTCTACCGCCCAGCAAGGCTTCAACCGCAACCTGAAAGTCTCCGAGATCATCGGCCAGGTATGGCGCGCCGCCAAGATCGTCGGCGGCAAGCGTCCCATCACCAACGTGGTGATGATGGGGATGGGCGAGCCGCTGCTCAACCTCGCCAACGTGGTGCCGGCCATGCGCCTGATGATGGACGACTTCGGCTACGGCATCTCCAAGCGCCGGGTGACCATCTCCACCTCCGGCGTGGTACCGGCACTGGACATGCTGGGCGACCAGATTGACGTGGCCCTGGCTATCTCCCTGCACGCGCCCAACGACAAGCTGCGCTCCGAGATCATGCCGATCAACGACAAGTACAACATCGAGGAGTTCCTCGCCGGTGTCCGTCGCTACCTCGGCAAGTCCAACGCCAACGGCGGCCGGGTGACCGTGGAATATGTGCTGCTCGATCATATCAATGACGACATGCAGCACGCCCACGAGCTGGCCAAGGTGCTCAAGGATACCCCGAGCAAGATCAACCTGATCCCGTTCAACCCCTTCCCGGGCAACCCCTACGGCAAGCCGAGCAACAGCCGTATCGACCGTTTTTCCAAGGTATTGATGGAATATGGCTTCACTGTCATTGTCCGCAAGACCCGTGGCGACGACATCGATGCAGCCTGCGGCCAGCTGGTGGGGGAGGTGATCGATCGCACCAAGCGCACCATGAAAAATCGGATGCAACAGGATGGGATTTCCGTCAAAATGGTTTAACTTGCTAAGCCATTGTATAGTCAGGGAATGGATACACGTACATTGATCGTAGTGGCAGCGCTCTGCGCGCTGCCAGGCTGTGTTACCGAGACCACTTACGCTGGCCAGAATTCCACCCAGCGTGAAGTGGGTCCCGATCTCAAGGCGGCAGCCCAGACCCGTCTGGATTTGGGTATTCAATATCTGCAACAGGGCAATGCCGAGCAGGCCAAGTTCAACCTTGACCGTGCGCTGCAGTATGACCCTGCCAACCCTCAGGTTTACGTCGGTTTTGCCTACTTCTACCAGCAGGTGGAAGATTTCAAGGCGGCCGAAGAGAGCTACAAGAAAGCCCTTGCCATGGATCCGTCCAATGCTGACGCGATGAACAACTATGGCGCCTTCCTTTGCAATCGTGGTCGCTTCGACGAGGCGGAAAAGGCCTTCCTGCAGGCCGTCAGCCAGCCCAACTACATCAAGATTGCCGATACCTATGAAAACGCGGCACTTTGCGCCGCGCAAAATCGCAGAAATGATAAAGCAAGCGAGTACTATCGCTTGGCCTTGGGGTATAATCCCCGCAATCCAAGGTTATTGCTGGACATGGCGGAGCTTTCCATGAAAGATGGCAAGCTGCCTGATGTGCAGGCCTATCTCGCCCGTTTTGCCGATGTGTCAGACGAGAACGAGAACAGTCTCTGGTTGAGATTGCGGCTGGCGCAGGCCATGGACAAACCGGCACTACTTCACCAATTCGGGACTGAGCTGGTAAGGCAATATCCCACTTCGCAACAAGCCAAGCGTTACTTAGCCAATGACTACTGAACAGCCACACGATTTTCAAGACGACTCCCAGGCAGTTGGCCCAGGCCAGCTGCTGCGCAACGCCCGTGAACAGCTCGGCTGGACACGAGAACAGGTTGCGTCTCGCATTCACCTTCGTCTGGCCCTGATTGCCGCGATCGAATCGGATACGTATGACAAGCATACGTCCCATACCTTCATTCGGGGTTATCTGCGTACTTATGCCAAGCTGGTCGGTATCCCGGAAGAGACCATCCTCGCGGCTTATGACAAGCTGGGGCTGACTCCCCCCGACAACATCGACATGCAGAGCTTCTCTCGTCGCTCCCGTCAGCAGGCCAACGACAGCCGCCTCAAGGTTGTCACCTGGCTGGTGATCCTGGTGCTGATCGCGCTCTCCGTCGCCTGGTGGTGGCAGAGCACGGCCCGTCGCTCCGCCGGTGACGAGGCCCTGGCCGCGACTGAAATGGGCGCAACCAGCAACACCCCGAGCGCCACCGTGCCGCCAGCGGTGGACGTGGCTGACCCTGTGGTTGCTCCGGCAATTTCCGCTGCGGCCGCGACCTCGGTTGACCCCGTGGCGAGCGCCGCCGCGACCACGCTGCCGGTCGATGCCAGCAGCGCCGTGGCGACCACGGCTGTTGCGAGCTCTGCCGCCACTGCCACGCAACCGGCTGCCGACACCGCCGCGAGCGAGCCGGCCAAGGTGCCCCAGCTGAAGATGAGCTTCACCGCCGACTGCTGGCTGGATGTCAAGGATGCCAAGGGCAAGACCCTGTTCAGCGGCCTCAAGAAGGCCAATGACGAACTGGTACTGGAAGGACCCGAGCCGCTCAAATTCATCATTGGTGCGCCCATGGCCGTCAATATCGAATATCAGGGCAAGTCCATCGACATGAGCCGTTACAACAACGGCCGGACTGCTCGCCTCTCACTGCCGCAGGAGTAATCTGTCCGCCATGTCCGCTCACGAATCTCCCATCATTCGTCGTAAATCCAGGCAGATCATGGTCGGTAATGTACCGGTTGGGGGCGATGCCCCCATCACGGTGCAGACCATGACCAACACCAAGACCACGGACGTGGCCGCCACCGTCGAGCAGATCCAGCGGATCGAGCGGGTTGGCGCCGACATCGTGCGGGTCTCGGTGCCCACCATGGAAGCGGCGGAAGCCTTCAAGCTCATCAAGCAGCAGACCCGCATTCCCATCGTCGCCGATATCCACTTCGACTACCGCATCGCCCTGAAAGTGGCCGAATACGGTGCCGATTGCCTGCGCATCAACCCGGGCAACATCGGCAACGAGGAGCGGGTCCGCGCCGTGGTCGACTGCGCCCGTCACTACAACATCCCGATCCGCATCGGCGTCAACGGCGGCTCGCTGGAGAAAGACATTCAGGAGAAGTACGGTGAACCGACCCCGGAGGCGCTGCTCGAGTCAGCCATGCGCCACGTGGACTATCTGGATCGCCTGAACTTCGACAACTTCAAGGTGAGCGTCAAGGCGTCCGACGTCTTCCTGGCAGTCGGCGCCTATCGCCTGCTGGCCAAACAGATTGAACAGCCGCTGCATTTGGGCATCACCGAAGCGGGCGGTTTTCGCGCCGGCGCGGTGAAGTCCGCCATCGGTCTTGGCATGCTGCTGAGCGAAGGCATCGGCGACACCCTGCGGATCTCGCTGGCGGCCGATCCGGTGGAAGAGATCAAGGTGGGTTTCGACATCCTGAAATCCCTGCGCATCCGTTCCCGCGGCATCAACTTCATCGCCTGTCCCTCCTGCTCCCGCCAGGAGTTCGACGTCATCGGCACGGTCAACGCCCTGGAAGAGCGGCTGGAAGACATCATCACCCCGATGGATGTATCCATCATCGGTTGCGTGGTGAATGGTCCTGGCGAGGCGCTGGTCTCGGATCTGGGTCTGGCGGGTGCGGCCAACAAGAGTGCCTTCTACGAGGGTGGTCAGCGGGTGGACCGGCTCGACAACAAGGATCTCATCCCGACCCTGGAGCGCCGCATCCGCGCACGGGCCGCCATGCTGGATCCGGCCAACCAGATCCAGGTGGACGAGGGTTGAGCAACCAAGGGCCACTCAGGGTGGCCCTGTCTTTAGGTTGCTGATTTTACATCCCGCATTGGAATACCCTGATTTTACCTCGGGGTCGAAAATCCCTATAATGCGGCCAAATTTTACCTCTTTTTCTCGAGTATCAACGTGGCAAAACAGATCCAAGCTATTCGCGGTATGAATGATTGCCTGCCGGAGCAGAGCCCGGTATGGCAGAAAGTAGAACAGATCCTGCGCCAGGTCGTGGCCAGCTATGGCTACAGCGAAGTGCGCATGCCGATTGTCGAGCAGACCCATCTGTTCAAGCGCGCCATCGGTGAAGTGACCGACGTGGTCGAAAAAGAGATGTACACCTTTGAAGACCGCAACGGCGACAGCCTGAGTCTGCGCCCGGAAGGCACCGCCAGCTGCGTGCGTGCCGGCATCGAGCACGGTCTGCTTTACAACCAGGAACGCCGGATGTGGTACATGGGCCCCATGTTCCGTCACGAGCGTCCCCAGAAGGGCCGCTATCGCCAGTTCCACCAGTTCGGGGTCGAGTTGTTCGGCATCAACGGGCCGGACATCGATGCCGAGCTCATCATGCTGACCCACCGCCTGTGGCGTCTGTTCGGCATCAGCGAACACGTGACCCTGCAGCTCAACACCCTCGGTCAGAGCAGCGAACGCGCCGCCTACCGCGATGCGCTGGTGGCCTACCTGGAGCAGTACAAGGATCAGCTGGACGAAGAGAGCCAGCGCCGCATGTACAGCAACCCGCTGCGGGTGCTGGACTCCAAGGACGAGAAGGTACAAGCCATTCTGGTGGGTGCCCCGCGCCTGTTCGATCACCTGGGTGAAGAGAGCCTGGCCCACTTCGAGGGGCTCAAGCGCCTGCTCGAATCCGCCGGCATCCAGTACGAAGTGAACGAGCGGCTGGTGCGCGGCCTCGACTACTACAACCTCACCGTGTTCGAGTGGGTCACCAACAGTCTGGGCGCTCAGGGCACCGTCTGTGCCGGTGGTCGCTACGACGGTCTGGTGGAGCAGCTCGGTGGTCAGCCGACGCCGGCTGTGGGTTTCGCCATGGGCATGGAGCGACTGGTGCTGATGCTCGAGACCCTCGAGCTCAACGGCGATATCCGGCCGGCGGTGGATGTCTACCTGGCCATGGTGGGCGAGGGCACTGAACAGGCCGGTTTCCAGCTGGCCGAGCGGCTGCGCGATGCCCTGCCTGACTTGCGCCTGATGAGCCACTGCGGCGGCGGCAACTTCAAGAAACAACTCAAGCGTGCCGACAAGAGCGGCGCGGCCATTGCCCTGATCCTTGGCGAGACCGAGGTGCAAAACGGGGAGATCACCATCAAATATCTGCGTGGCCAGGCCGAGCAACAGACCGTCACGGTCGACGCCGCCATTGCCCTGCTGGCAGCCAAAGGAGAGTAAGCTGTGGAAGTTTATACCACCGAAGAACAACAGGTTGAGGTCATCAAGAGCTGGTGGAAAGAGAACGGAACCTCGGTGATCGCAGGAACTGTTATCGGTCTGGTTGGACTCTTTGGCTGGCGCTACTACAACGAGCATCAGCAGACCAGCCAGGAGACCGCCTCCCAGGCTTACAACGAGATGGCCGCCCAGCTGGCCAAGGGTGATGCCGCCGGCTTCGAGCAGGCGCAAAGCTTCATCAGCGCCCACAAGGGTGACTCCTATGCCGAACTGGCTGCCTTGCAGCTGGCCGCCGCCGCCGTCAAGGCCGGCAAGCTGGATCTGGCTGCCGAGCAGCTGACCCAGGTGGCCACCAGCGGTGACGAGAGCATCCGTCCCATCGCTGCCCTGCGTCTGGCCCGGGTTCTGAACGATCAGGGCAAGGCTGACGAGGCGCTGGCCCAGCTTGGCAAGATCAACAACGATGCCTTCAAGGCCCAGGTCGCGGAAGTGCGCGGCGACGTGCTGCTCAAGCAGGGCAAGGCCGAAGAGGCGCGCGATGCCTATCAGGCGGCGGCCGATGCCGGCGGCCTGCAGGGCAGCGCCGAGCTCAAGCTGAAAATGGACGATCTGGCGTTGCCAGCGGTGACCACGGGTGAGGCTCCGGATGCGTAATCTGTTCAAGATGGTGGTGTTGGGGGCTGCGGTCTCCTTCGCCCTGCAGGGGTGCTCCCTGTTCAGTTCGGAAGAGGATCTCAACCCGATGGCGCCGTTGCCCAAGGTCGAGTCCGCTTTCACGGCCGATACCAGCTGGTCCTCCTCGGTGGGTGACGGCATCGGCGACTTCTACTCCCAGCTCAAGCCGGTGGTGGAAGAGGAGCGCATCTATGCCGCCGCTCGCGATGGCGACGTGACCGCCTTTGACCGCGAAAGCGGCAAGGAGCTGTGGAGCGTGGAGCTGGCTGACTTGCCGATCAACGCCGACAAGCGCAGCGCCCGTCTCTCCGGTGGCCTGGTATCCCGTTACGGCAAGCTGTTCCTGGGTTCCGAGAACGGGGTGGTCTACGCCCTGAACCAGGAGAACGGCGAAGTGCTGTGGCAGACTTCGGTGCCGGGTGAAGTGGTGGCGAGCCCTGCCGTCGAAGATGGTCGGGTGGTGGTGCTGACCACCTCGGGTCGTCTGGTGGCGCTCGATACCGATGAAGGCAAGCTGCAGTGGACCCTGGCGGAAGAACAGCCGCCGTTGACCCTGCGCAGCGCCGGCGCCCCCATCATCACCAACGGTGCCGTGCTGTACGGCCGCGCCGATGGCAAGGTGGGCATCGCCCTGCTCAGCAATGGTCAGCCGGTGCGCCAGTCCAAGGTCGCCGACCCGCGCGGTGCCACCGAACTGGATCGGATGGTCGACGTGGACGCCACCCCGCTGATCGCCGGCGATGAGCTCTATGCCATCGCCTATAATGGCCAGCTGATGGCGCGCAAGCTGATGACCGGTGACGAGGTATGGAAGCGCAAGTATTCCGGCTACCGCGACATGGCGGTGACCGGCAATGCCATCGTGCTGACCGACAGCCGCAGCCACCTGTTTGCGGTCGACCGTCGCAATGGTCTCGAGCTGTGGTCCAATACCCAGCTGGAAAACCGCACCGTGACCGCCCCCGTCATCCTGGGTGACTATGTGGTGGTCGGCGATGTGGAAGGTTACCTGTATTGGCTGGATCGTACCGACGGTACCATCAAGGCCATGCAGCAGCTCGACAGCAGTGGTCTGTACGCCGCCCCTCTGGTGGATGGTGACACCCTGTATGTGCAGAGCCGTGGCGGCAAGTTGTACGCTATCAAGCGTCCCTGATCGCCCGTCAATCTGAATATCCGGCTCCTGGTCTTCGGACCCGGAGCCTTTGTCGTCTTGAGAATGAGGCTTTTATGACTCCTGTAGTAGCCCTGGTGGGCCGCCCCAACGTGGGGAAATCCACCCTGTTTAACCGCCTGACCCGTACCCGGGATGCCCTGGTGGCTGACTTCCCCGGTCTGACCCGGGACCGCAAGTACGGCCAGGCGAAGTTGGGCGAGCTGGAATTTATCGTGGTGGATACCGGCGGTATCGATGGCACCGAAGAGGGGATCGAGCTGAAGATGGCCGAACAGTCCCTGCTGGCCATCGAAGAGGCCGACGTGGTGCTGTTCATGGTGGATGCCCGTGCCGGTTTGACCGCGGCGGATCAGGCCATCGCCGAGCACCTGCGCAAGACCCACAAGAAGGTGTTTCTGGTGGCCAACAAGACCGACGGCATCGACGGTGATTCCGCCGTGTCCGAGTTCTACGGTCTGGCCCTGGGCGAGGTCTACCAGATGGCGGCCGCCCACGGTCGTGGCGTACTGAGCCTGCTGGAGCTGGCGCTGGCCCCCCATCTGGAGACCCTGGTCGACGCCGCCACACAAGAAACCGCGCAGGATGAGGAAGAAGAGGACTTCGACGAAGAAGCCCTGCTGCGCATGGTGGCTGCCGGTGAACTGGACACCAAGGAAGACACCAAGGAGACGCCGTTCGCTGACCTGCCCATCAAGTTTGCCATCGTCGGTCGCCCCAACGTCGGCAAATCCACCCTGACCAACCGCATGCTGGGTGAAGATCGAGTCATCGTCTATGACATGCCGGGGACTACCCGCGACTCCGTCTACATCCCGATGGAGCGTGACGAGCAGAAGTACGTCATCATCGACACCGCCGGCGTGCGTCGTCGCGGCAAGGTGCACGAGACGGTGGAGAAGTTCTCCGTCATCAAGACCCTCAAGGCGATTGAAGATGCCAACGTCTGCCTGCTGGTGATCGACGCCCAGGAGACCATCACCGATCAGGACTTGAGCATCCTCGGTTTCGTGCTCAACACCGGCCGCTCCGTGGTACTGGTGGTGAACAAGTGGGATGGTCTGGATCAGAAGGTGAAAGAGGACGTCAAGAACGAGCTCGATCGTCGTCTGGGCTTCATCGACTTCGCCCGCGTGCACTTCATCTCCGCCCTGCACGGCAGCGGGGTTGGCCACCTGTTCGAATCCATTCAGGAGGCCTACCAGTCTGCCACCCGCCGTACCAGCACCGCCATGCTGACCCGCATCATGCAGATGGCGCAGGAAGACCACCAGCCGCCGATGGTGAACGGTCGTCGGGTCAAGCTCAAATATGCCCACGCCGGTGGCTACAACCCGCCGCGCATCGTGATCCACGGCAACCAGCTCAATGACTTGCCGGATTCCTACAAGCGCTACCTCATCAACTACTTCCGCAAGTCGCTGAAGATCATGGGGACGCCGGTCCGGGTCGAGTTCCAGGAGTCGGCCAACCCGTTCGAGGGCAAGAAAAATACCCTGACCCTGAGCCAGGAGCGTCAACGCAAGCGCCTGCTCAAGGCCAAAGCCAAGAAATAAGGCCCAGCGGCTGCCCTCACCGGCAGCCGTTTTTTCTGGGGCCAGGGGAGGGGAATGTGCAGTGGGTGGGCCCACTGCACATTCACTTTGCAAGGAGCCAACCATGAGCCACCTTCACTGCCCTGCCTGTCAGGGCGAGCTGGACAGTCGCAGCCGCGAGACCACCTGTAACCAGTGCCAGGCCCGTTTCCAGATCCGGGCCCTCTGCCCGACCTGCCGGCAGGAGCTGGAGCGGCTCAAGGCCTGCGGCGCGGTGGATTACTTCTGCAATCACTGCAACAGCCTGGTATCGAAGCGGGCAGTGGTCTTTGAGGTGAGCCCGCTGGCGGGGAATTGAGGCGATAAAAAACCCGGCGATTGCCGGGTTTATGCTGTGTGTTCTGCTATCAGCAAGGTGAAGGAGCGGTTTCGCCGCCATATCTTGCGTTTGATGTCATTGAGCTTGAGTTTGCGTCTGGGGCTCCAGCCGCACTTTGCTTTTCTGACCAGTGTCGTTCTTCTGCGAGCTCGCATCTTGGTCTCCTCCCATTGGGTGGCCATCCCGGCCTTGGGTGATGATGGGAGCCTATCTGAAAGTGCTGTCATCCCGAGTGCAAGTGGATGAAATAGCGCGATAAAAACAATTTCGGATAGGCTCCGGTATGGTCGGATGGTAACAGAGAAACCACCCGAAAAACAAACCTGTCAACAAGGGATCAGCGCAGGGTGATCTGCTTGACCACTTCGGCGATGACGGTGGGGCGCTCGGCACTGGGCGGCTCGCTGCTGTCGTCATCGTCCAGCTCTTCACGGCGGTGGGCTTTCTGCTGCTCGTTGTCGAGCCAGAGCAGGCTCTGGTAGTACTGGCGCACGTTGTTGACGTAGTTGCGCGCCTCGCCGCCACGGGCATAGCCGTAGCGTACCTTGCGATGCCAGCGCGACTGCTGCAGCAGCGGCAGCACCTCTTTCACATCGCTCCAGGCATCGGGATTCTTGCCGAGCTCCTTGGTCAGGCGGCGGGCATCCATCATGTGGCCGTAACCGATGTTGTAGGCGGTAAGGGCAAACCACACCTTCTCATCATCGGGTACCGAAGCCGGCACCTTCTCCATCATCTGCTCCAGATAACGGGCGCCGCCCTTGATGCTCTCCTCCGGGTGCAGCCGGTTGTTGACCCCCATCGCCTTGGCGGTGGGCTCGGTCAGCATCATCATGCCGCGCACCCCGGTGTAGGAGCGCGCCTCCGGATCCCAGTGGGATTCCTGATAGCTGATGGCGGCCAGCAGGCGCCAGTCCACCACGTTGGCGTGGGTCTTGAACAGATCCTGATACTTGGGCAGCAGGCTCTTGGCCCGCTGCAGGAAGGTGCGGGTGTCGACGAAGTCGAAATTCTGCACGTGACCGAAGTACTTCTCGTCGAGCTTGGCGATGGCGCCGTCCATGAAGCGCTGGCCGAAGAAGTCGATGATGCTGGCGTAGAGGCTGTCGTCCGGCAGCTTGGTCATGGCCCAGGCCACGGTCTGGTTCTTGGCCAGGGTCATCCCCTCGGTGAGCTCGGGGTAGTAGCGCTGGGTGCGGGCCAGCACGGTATCCTGCACCACCGTGTAGTCAATCTTGCCGTCGGCCACCTGCTTGAGCAGCTCCTCCACGTCGGCATCCCGATTGGTGCTCCACTTCAGGTTGGGGTACTGCTTGGCGAGCTCCTTGAGCAGATCTTCGCCGGTGGAACCGGCCGGCACCACTATGTTGCCCTTGAGATCGCCGATGTCCTTGGGCTTGGGAGAGCCGTTGCGATAGACCAGCTTGGGGGAGACCTGGTAGAAGCCGGGGCCGAAGCGAAACAGCTGGCGCCGCTCCGGGGTGACCACGATGGCGGCGGCAGCCAGATCCAGCTTGCCCTTTCTCAGCAGTTCCACCAGCTCGGCGGTGGAGTAGACCGGCACTATGGTCAGCTTGACCCCCAGCCAGTCGGCATAACTCTGCGCCAGCTCGTAATCGAACCCCTGGGCGGTGTCGTCACGCTGGTAATAAGAGGTGGGGCCGTAGATGGTGCCAACCCGGATCTCGCCTCGCTGGCGGATCTGCTCCAGCTGGCTGGAGGGGGTGTAGAAGTCGCAACCGACCAGGGTCAGCAGCAACGTCAGCCCGATAAACAGTCGAAAAATGCAGCGCAAGTAGGTGAGTACCCTTGTTGAAAAAATCGGCATTTGTCAAAAAAGAGGCACCTTTATACCAGAGAGTGTGCACCGAGTCACACTGGGAAAAACAAGAAAAACGTTTGTCCGGCATGGGCCTGATCCCTATAATACGCGCGTCTCAATTCCCCCCCACTTCAACACTTGGTGAGAAAGGTCATATGGATATCTTGCGTGGTGCCCCCGCACTGTCTGAGTTTCGTGTCCAAAAACTGCTGCAACGCTTCGCGCAGATGAAACAGGAGAGAGGAGTAGAGATAGAGGATGTCTATGCCGAATACGTGCACTTTGCCGAGCTCTCGAGCCCGTTGTCGCCCCCGGAGCGAGCGACCTTGGGCCAGCTCCTGCGCTACGGCCCGACCATCCCCGAACACACCCCCAGCGGTCAGCTGTTTCTCGTTACCCCCCGCCCCGGCACTATCTCCCCCTGGTCTTCCAAAGCAACCGACATCGCCCACAACTGCGGCCTGAATCAGGTCAAGCGGCTCGAACGTGGTATTGCCTATTACGTGCAGGCTAAGGGTGAGCTGAGCGCCGCCCAGCGTGCCGACGTGGCCGCCGTGCTGCACGATCGCATGATGGAGACGGTGTTTGGCGAGATGAACGAGGCCGCCGCCCTGTTTGCCCATCACGAGCCGCGCCCCTTCACCCAGGTGGATGTGCTGGGCGGTGGTCGCGCCGCGCTGGCCGAGGCCAACGTGGCGCTCGGTCTGGCACTGGCCGACGACGAGATTGACTACCTGGTGGAGAACTTCCAGCGTCTGGGCCGCAACCCCAACGACATCGAGCTCTACATGTTTGCCCAGGCGAACTCCGAGCACTGCCGCCACAAGATCTTCAACGCCGACTGGACCATCGACGGTGAGCAGCAGCCCAAGTCGCTGTTCAAAATGATCAAGAACACCTTCGAGCAGACGCCGGATCATGTCCTGTCTGCCTATAAAGACAACGCCGCGGTGATGGAAGGGAGCCAGGGTGGCCGCTTCTTCCCGAGCCCCGCCAGCGGCGAGTATCACTATCATCAGGAACGCGTCGACATCCTGATGAAGGTGGAGACCCACAACCACCCGACTGCCATCTCCCCGTTCCCGGGCGCCGCCACCGGCTCCGGCGGCGAAATTCGCGATGAGGGTGCCACCGGTCGCGGTGCCAAGCCCAAGGCGGGTCTGGTGGGCTTCTCGGTCTCCAACCTGCGCATCCCCGGCTTCGAGCAGCCCTGGGAGCAGGATTTCGGCAAGCCGAGCCGCATCGTCAGTGCGTTTGACATCATGCAGGAGGGGCCACTCGGCGGCGCCGCCTTCAACAACGAGTTCGGCCGTCCGGCCATTCTCGGCTACTTCCGTACCTTCGAAGAGCAGGTGCCGAGCCACAACGGCGTCGAGGTGCGCGGCTACCACAAGCCCATCATGCTGGCGGGCGGTATCGGTAACATCCGCAGCGAGCACGTCCAGAAAGGGGAGATCCCTGTGGGGGCTGCCCTCATCGTGCTGGGCGGCCCGGCCATGAACATCGGTCTGGGTGGCGGCGCCGCATCAAGCATGGCCTCCGGCCAGTCGGCAGAAGATCTCGACTTTGCCTCGGTGCAGCGCGACAACCCCGAGATGGAGCGCCGTTGCCAGGAGGTGATCGATCGCTGCTGGCAGCTGGGTGACGACAACCCCATCGTCTTCATCCACGACGTGGGTGCCGGTGGCCTCTCCAACGCCATGCCGGAGCTGGTGAGCGACGGCGATCGCGGCGGTCGTTTCGACTTGCGCGCCATCCCGAACGACGAGCCGGGCATGAGCCCGCTCGAGATCTGGTGCAACGAATCCCAGGAGCGCTACGTACTGGCGGTGGCCAAGGAGAAGCTGCCGCTGTTCAAGGCGCTGTGCGAGCGCGAGCGCGCCCCCTATGCCGTCATCGGCAGCGCCACCGAAGAGAAGCATCTCACTCTCTCGGATGAGCACTTTGACAACCACCCCATCGATCTGCCGCTGGACGTGCTGCTGGGCAAGACTCCCAAGATGCACCGCGAGGTTGCAAGCCTGCCGGCGCAGGGCAAGCCGCTGATGCTCGATGGCATCACCTTGGGTGAAGCTGCTGAGCGGGTGCTGCGTCTGCCCACCGTGGCGGAGAAGTCCTTCCTCATCACCATCGGCGATCGCAGCGTAACGGGCCTCGTCAACCGCGACCAGATGGTCGGCCCCTGGCAGATCCCGGTGGCTGACTGCGCCGTCACCGCAGCCACCTACGACAGCTACCATGGCGAAGCCATGTCCATGGGCGAGCGCACCCCGGTGGCGCTGCTCTCCCACGCCGCCTCCGCTCGCATGGCGGTGGCGGAAGCGCTCACCAACCTGGCGCCGGCCCACATCGGCTCGCTCAAGCGGGTCAAGCTCTCCGCCAACTGGATGGCCGCTGCCGGTCACCCGGGCGAAGATGCCGGCCTCTATGAGGCGGTCAAGGCGGTGGGCGAGGAGCTCTGCCCGGCCCTTGGCATCACCATCCCGGTGGGCAAGGACTCCATGTCCATGAAGACCCGCTGGCAGCAGGATGGCAAGGAGCACAGCGTCACCTCGCCGCTCTCCCTGCTCATCTCGGCCTTTGCCCGGGTGGAGGACGTGCGCAATACCGTCACGCCACAGCTGCGAACCGATCTCGGTGAGACTGACCTTATCCTCATCGACCTTGGCAACGGCAAGCAGCGCCTCGGTGCGTCCGCCCTGGCCCAGGTCTATCGCCAGCTGGGTGACAAGGCGCCGGATCTGGACAACCCGGTCCAGCTCAAGGGCTTCTTCAACGCCATCCAGGCGCTGGTGAGCGATCGCAAACTCGTCGCCTACCACGACCGCTCCGACGGCGGCCTGTTTGTCACCCTGGTGGAGATGGCCTTCGCTGGCCACTGCGGCCTCGACCTGCAGCTGGATCGCATCGGTGGCGAGCTGCTGCCGGCCCTGTTCAACGAGGAGCTGGGCGCCGTCATCCAGGTGCGTCGTGAAGATAAAGAAGCGGTGATGACCCTGCTGGCCGGTCACGGTCTGGCGGCTTGCTCCCACGTGCTCGGCACGGTGCGCGAGGGGGATCTCATCACCCTGCAGCGGGCCGGTCAGGAGGTCTACCGCGCCAGCCGTACCGCCCTGCGTACCATCTGGGGCGAGACCAGCTGGCAGATGCAGCGCCTGCGCGACAACCCGGAGTGCGCGGATCAGGAGCATGCCGCCCGTCAGGACGCAGCCGATCCGGGCCTGCAGGCCAAGCTCTGCTTCAACCCGGCCGAGGATGTGGCTGCTCCTTACATTGCCCGCGGGGTCTCCCCCCGTCTGGCGGTGCTGCGCGAGCAGGGGGTCAACTCCCACGTGGAGATGGCGGCGGCGTTTGACCGCGCCGGCTTTGCGGCGGTGGACGTGCACATGAGCGACATCCTCGAGGGGCGCATCAAGCTGGATGCGTTCCAGAGCTTGGTAGCCTGTGGCGGCTTCTCCTACGGCGATGTGCTGGGGGCGGGCGAAGGCTGGGCCAAGTCCATCCTGTTCAACGATGGTGCTCGCGAGCAGTTCCAGCGCTTCTTCGAGCGCGGCGACACCCTCTCCCTGGGTGTGTGCAACGGTTGCCAGATGATGTCCAACCTGCGCGAGCTGATCCCGGGTGCCGATCTGTGGCCACGCTTCGTGCGCAACCGCTCCGAGCGCTTCGAGGCCCGCTTCAGCCTGGTGGAAGTGCAGGACTCCCCGTCGGCCTTCTTCGCCGGCATGGCAGGCTCGGTGATGCCTATCGCCGTCTCCCACGGGGAAGGGCGAGTGGAGGTGCGCGATGCCGCTCACCTGGCTGCGCTGCAACAGAGCGGACTGGTGGGGCTGCGTTTCGTCGACAACCGCGGTCAGGTGACCGAGCAGTACCCGGCCAACCCGAACGGCGCTCCGGCGGGTATCACTGCCGTCACCACCACAGATGGCCGTGCCACCATCATGATGCCGCACCCGGAGCGGGTGTTCCGCACCGTGGCCAACTCCTGGCACCCGGACAACTGGGGCGAGGATGGCGCCTGGATGCGGATGTTCCGCAACGCCCGGGTACGTCTGGGTTAAGCGCGCATCGCAAACAAAAAACCGGCCCCTGTGGCCGGTTTTTTTATGGCGGCTTGCCCGTTAGAACTGGCCGTGACCCAGCTCATGGGGGGTGAAATCCCCGCGATCGAGGATGCGCAGGCAGGCATCCACTACCGCTGCATCCAGCTTGCTGCCACGCAGTTCGATGATGTGGGCCCTGGCCTGGGGAATGCCGAGGGCGGCGCGGTAGGGACGATCGGAGGACATGGACTCCACGATGTCGGCCACCGTGAGGATGCGGGCCTCCAGCAGGATCTGCTCGCCCTTGAGCCCCGCCGGGTAGCCGGAGCCGTCGATGAACTCGTGGTGCTGGTGGATCATCTGGGCGACGGGCCAGGGCAGGGCGATGTCCTTGAGCACCTGATAGCCAGCGCCCGGATGCTCCTTGACCAGGTTGAACTCCTGCGGGGTCAGCCGGCCCGGTTTGGTGAGGATATCGAGTGGCACCTGGATCTTGCCGATGTCGTGCACCATGGCCCCCAGATAGAGCCCCCGCAGCCGCTTCTCGTCCAGCTTCAGCTCGCGGCCGATGGCCAGCGCCAGGGTGGCGACATGCTTCTGGTGGCCGGCGGTGTAAGGATCGCGTTGCTCCAGCACGGCGGCAATGGCACCGAGGGCATCTTCCAGCGCCAGCTCCAGCTGGCGGGCGTGCAGCACCTTGTCGCGCTGGGCTGTGAGATAGGCCTGCTGGGTCGCGCGGGCCTGCAGGCCGTAGGCAAGGTAGTCCGCCAGCTGGCTGAAGAGGTGCACCTCTTCGTCGGTGAACGGGCGGGCCTGTTCACTGTGAATGAGCAGGCCGCCATGCCCGCCGGCGTGCCACTGCAGCGGCAGCAGCAGACGGGCGCGCAGGGTGGCCGAGTGGTGTACCAGCGCGCTGGCCAGGGCTTCGTTGCACGGCGTCCCGGTGCCGATGGCCTGATGCAGGGCGGGATCCCGGGTTAGCCAGTCGTCGCTGGCAAACCAGACCGCGTTGCCCGCCTGCGCCAGCACCTGCAGCGTGTGCTGGTCACTGTTTTCCTGCAGCACGGTGACCAGGGGAAAGCGGCCGTCGAAGGTGATGGCGTCGCAGATCTCCTGCAACAGGGTCTGCTCATCATCCTGCTTGAGCATGGCGTGGTGGGCGCGGCCGATGGCCTCCAGGGTCCAGGTGTATTGTTGCAACCGCTCCTGCTGCTGTTTCTTCTCGGTGATGTCGTCGAAGAAGACACCGACCCCGACCACCTGGCCCAGCTCGTCGTGCAGAGGAAACTTGGTGGTGCTGAGCCAGCGGGCCTCGCCCCCCTTCAGATAGGGCTCTTCATGGCGCTGGGTGGTGCCGCTGGCCATGACCTTCAGATCGTCATCCCGGTAGCGCTTGGCCAGTTCGGCCGGGAAGAAGTCGGCATCGCACTTGCCGACCAGTTCGGCCGGGGTGAGGGCGAGATCGTCTGCCAGCAGCCGGTTGCAGGCGATGAAGACGGAGCGGGTGTCTTTGAGCAGCACCCGGTAGGGCAGCTGATCCATCACCTGGCCAAGCAGGGCGGCCGTGGGCAGCGGGGGAAAGGGCGATGCGGGTCTT
Source organism: Aeromonas sp. QDB54 (assembly GCF_027707385.1). Classification (NCBI taxonomy): domain Bacteria; kingdom Pseudomonadati; phylum Pseudomonadota; class Gammaproteobacteria; order Aeromonadales; family Aeromonadaceae; genus Aeromonas; species Aeromonas sp. QDB54. The sequence goes on from NZ_JAPCIT010000017.1 coordinate 65,222, forward strand.
GAGCTCATTTCATCCTGCCTCGGTCAAAGGGGGGGCAAAGCGATAGCCCGCCTGCCACACGGCGAAGCAGGCGCTGACCACCTGCTCGTCATAGTGGACGCCGGCATAGCGGGTCAGTTCGGCAAAGGCATCGGTGAGGGACATGGCTCGCCGGAACGGGCGGTGGGCCGTCATGGCGGCGAGCGAATCGGCCACCCGGATGATGCGCGCTTCCAGCGAGATGGCATCCCCCTGCAGCCCCTGCGGATAACCGCTGCCGTCCAGGTTCTCATGGTGCTGCTGCACGATGGCGGTGATGGGCCAGGGGAAGTCTATTTGCTGCAGGATTTCACAGCCCGCCTGCGGGTGCTGCTTGATGAGCTCGAACTCCACCTCCCTCAATGCGCGGGGGCGGGTGAGGATTTCCGCCGGGATCTGCAACAGGCCTATGTTGTGCACCATGGCGGCGAGGCCCAGCCCGTCGAGGCGTTCTTGGGAAAGTTGCAGATGCTGGCCGATGGCCAGTGCGAGATCGTGCACACGCTGCTCGTGGCCCGCGGTGCCGGGATACTTGTGGGCGATGGCGGAGGAGAGTGCCGCTATGGTCTGGAACAGCAGGGTGCGTTGTTGCTGCTCGCTCTCCTTGATATGGGTGATGTCGACCAGGGCGCCGATGATGCCGGCCACCTCACCTTGATGGTCGTAGAAGAGATCCTTGAAGTTGAGCACCTGATAGCGGTGGCCGCTGCGATCAAACAGGGTGTGCTCGAAATATTGCGGCTGCCTGCTGCGCAGCACCTCCAGGTCGCGCTGGGTGTATTCGTCGGCCATCTCGGGGGGGAGGATCTCGTCCACCCGCTTGCCCTGCAGCTCGGCCTTGCTGATGCCGGTGATCTGGGTAAAGGTCGGGTTGCAGCTGATGAAGCGTCCCTCGACATCCTTGTAGAACACCGGGATGGGGATTGCCTTGAGCAGGGATTCGTTGAAGCGCTGCATGTCGACCAGCTCCGCCTGCTGGCGCAGGGCCAGCAGCTCGCTGTCCCGGCACAGCTGGATGGCGCGGGCCAGGTTGCCGAGGATGGGGCTGAACAGGTGGCAGAGCTGTTCCCCCTGCAGCTCCGCATTGGGGGAGAGCAGCAGCATCAGGTAGCCCCCCTCGATCCGCAGCCGATAGGCAAACGGGTAGGGGCGCGAGCCTGGCAGCGGCAGCGCTGCCCGCAGGATGCACTGCTCCCCGTCGCTGACCCAGTGGGGCAGCGCGAGCGGCTCTCCCTGATGGCGAAGCAGCTGCTCATCGCCGATCGCCTTGATGATCTTGTACTCCCCCTGCGGCAACTGCTGCAGCACCAGCCCGACCGGGCAGGCGCAGTGAAACAGAAAGCGCTGCAGCACCTTGGTCAGCAGGGCATCCAGCGTGACCTCGCGGCCGATGCAGAGGGCGAGATCGCAGACGATGGCCATGGCGTGGTCGTTGTTCATCGCAATCCCTCCCCATTGCAGAGAATGGCGCCGTTGTGAAACAGCGGATAGTCCCCCGGCCGCAGGCTGCCAATCTCGCCAAGGGAGAGGGCGCCGACCAGCTGGTGGGCGCCGCTGTGGCTGAAGAGGGTCTCCAGCTCCAAGGTGCTTTGTTCGCCGAAGTGCTGCTGGCGGCCGGCGCAGTAGTAGATCTCGAGGCGCTCCGGCGCCCCGTGCCGGCTCAGCTTTTCGGCCAGCTCGATGGCGTGGGCGGTCGGGCTGTGCGGCGCCTTGAGCAGGGTGAGGATGCTGTGATCCGGCACTTCCCCGACGCAGAGCAGCGCCCCCTCGTCGGTGACGGCGACCGGGATGCGCACGATGACGTCGCCGTTGGCCCGCAGCAGCCCAAGCGGCAGGTGGACGCCGTACTGGTAGAACTGCTCCGGAGTCAGGCGCTGCTGGAACTGTTGCTGGACCAGGGACTGGTAGCGGCTGAAGGCGGGCTGCCAATCGATGAAGGAGATCTTGTTGCCCTCGCTGCTGGTAGCCAGCATGGGCTGGGCGGTGAGCTGATAGCCGTGCTCGAGCAGGGGGTAGCTGCGATGGGGCAGCAGGGTGCAGCAGACCGCCTGTTCCAGCAACCTGTGGTTGTCGAACAGGCAGGGCATGGGGCGAAACTGGCCACTGCCGGCATTGACGCCGGCATAGTGGACCCTGTCCGCGAGATGCAGATAGATCCCCTCGAGGAGGGAGGCGATGTTGGGGATCATGGCATCGAAGGTCAGAAAGAGGGTCGGTATGCCTTCGGCTGACGGCCACTGTGCAAGACGAGGGGCCAGCGCGTCGCAGAGGATACGGGCCTGCTCATCGACGCTGGCGACGGGATCGAGCGGGATGAGCAGCGGGACGTGGGAGGCCGGGCGCGGCAGCAGCCAGGCGCCGCGCTCATGAAAGCCGTGACGGCTGAGGAGGCGCGGAAAGAGGGCGCCGCTTAGTTGTATTTCGAGGTGGCTACATTGCTGCTGCAGGTCGGCTACGTGCTCTGCATCCTGCTCGGCCAGCAAGACGTCGAGCCGCTGGCCACGATAGGGGCGCAGTACCTCGGCCAGTGGCTGCGTATCGAATGAATGAAACGCGGGCTGCATCATCGCTCGGAACTCCTTTCCTGCCAATCATCAATATATCAGCAAGGGGGGCGCGGTGGATACCCGGTCGTGTCCGGCAAGTAGCCATAAGCCGTTATAAAGGCAGATAAATTTGAGACAGCTGGTCAGGCATCCCGCTTTGAGCAGATAAAAAAACCGGCCACTTGGGCCGGTTTTTGAAGTGGAGTGAAATCAGTGCAGCACCACGTTCTGGAAGCCCTGCACCAGGCTGATGACCGGCTGGGGATAGAGACCCAGCGCCACCACCAGCGCGGCGGAGAGCAGCACCACCAGACCACCGGAGGTGATGGCCCAGTCCCCCTTGGCGTCGCGCAGCTGCATGCCTGGCTCGCGCAGGTAGAGGGTGACCATGACCCGCAGGTAGTAGTAGAGACCCAGCGCACTGCCGAGCACGATGGCGCCGGAGAGCCACCACAGCTTCGCATCGACGGTCACCCCGATCAGGTAGAACTTGCCGATGAAGCCGAGCGTCATGGGGATACCGGCCAGCGAGAGCATCATCACGGTCAGCACGGCGGTCAGGTAGGGACGACGCCAGAACAGGCCGCGGTAGCTGTGCAGGGAGTCCGCATCCTTGCCGCGATAGGGGCTGGACATCATGCTGATGACGCCGAAGGCCCCCAGGCTGGTGAACAGATACATCAGCAGATAGACGCCGGCCGCTTCCACCGGCATCTGGCCGAGACGGCTCGCCACGATCACCGCCAGCAGGTAACCGAAGTGGGAGATGGAGGAGTAGCCCATCATCCGCTTGATGTTGGTCTGCAGCAGAGCCAGCAGGTTGCCGATGACGATGGAGACCACCGCCATGGCGGCCAGCAGCCAGTGGAGCATGGGATCCGCGGCGGCAGGCACCGCCAGATAGAAGCGCAGCAGCACGCAGAACACCGCGATCTTGCTGACGGTGGCTAGGAAGGTGGCTACCGGGGCCGGCGCCCCTTCGTACACGTCCGGGGTCCAGAGGTGGAACGGCGCCAGAGAGAGCTTGAAGGCAAAGCCAACCAGCATCAGACCCAGACCGCCCATCAGCAATGGGTGGTGGGCCGGGGTGGTGGCCAGGGTCAGCCCCAGATCGCTGAAGCTCAGGCTGCCGGCCTGGGCATAGAGCAGCGCCATGCCGAACAGCAGGAAGGCGGTGGCGGCGGCGGAGAGCACCATATACTTGATGCTGGCCTCCAGCGAGTGGCGCTCGCGATAGGCGTAGCCCACCAGACCGAACATCGGCAGGGTCAGCATCTCGATCCCGATGAACAGGGAGGCGAGGTGACGGGAGCCGGCCAGCACCAGGCCACCGGCGGTGGCGATCAGCAGCAGCAGGTAGAACTCTTCCCGGTTGTCCGGATAGCCCTTGAGCCAGGAGCGGCCGAAGGTACAGGTCGCCAGGGCGCCGATGAGCACCAGCCCCATGTAGAAGACGGCGTAGCCATCGATCTGCAGCAGCGGGGTGACCCCCTGATCTCCTTGCGCCATCACGATGGGCAGGGAGAAGAGCGCCAGGTTGAGGCCGGCAATGGTGACCACGAAGGCGGTGTCATCGCACCGTTTCCAGGCGATGGCCAGCATCAGGGCCACCATGGCCCCGGTTGTCAGCAACAGGGGCAGCAGGGCCAGCAGTTGCGAAGCGGTGAAGGTCATTGCAGTGCTCCTGTAAGGGACAAGGAAGGCAACAGGGCCAGCGGTTTAACAGCGGTCACTTTCATTGCAATGCTCCTGCGAAGGGCAGGGCGTACCAGTGCAGCACGCTCAGCAGGCTGTTGCCCGCGGTGTCGAGCACAGGTTGGGGATAGACACCGAGCAGCACCAAAAGACCGGCAATGGTCATCATCATCACCAGCTCGCGGCTGTCGAGCCCCTTGAGGACGCTCTCGTCCTTGGGGGTACCGAAGCAGGCGCGCTGCAGCATGATGAGGGAGTAGACCGAGGCCAGCACCAGCCCGAAGGTGGCGATGATGGTGAGCACGGGGGCAACCTGGAAGCTGCCGATGAGGATCAGGAACTCGCCGACGAAGTTGCCGGTGCCCGGCATCCCCAGAGAGGCGACCGAGAAGAACAGCATCACGCCGGGCAGGTAGCGCAGACGGCCCCACAGCCCGCCCATCAGGCGCAGGTCCCGGGTGTGCAGCCGCTCGTAGAGCTGACCGCACAGGATGAAGAGGCCGGCGGCGGAGAGGCCGTGGGCGATCATCTGTACCACGGCGCCCTGCAGGGCCAGCTCGCTGCCAGAGTAGATGGCGATCATCACGAAGCCCATGTGGGAGATGCTGGTGTAGGCCACCAGCCGCTTGATGTCGGTCTGGGCGAATGCCACGATGGCGCCGTAGACGATGCCGATGAGACCCAGCACCATGGCGTAGGGGGCAAATTCGGCGGACGCCTCGGGGAACAGCGGCAGGGCGAAGCGCAGCAGACCGTAGGCGGCGGTTTTTAGCAGGATCCCCGCCAAGTCCACGGAACCCGCGGTCGGTGCCTGGCTGTGGGCATCCGGCAGCCAGCCGTGCAGCGGCACCAGCGGCATCTTGACCGCGAAGGCGATGAAGAAGCCCAGCATCAGCAGCCACTGCACACCCTTGCTCATCGGGGTATTCAGCAAGTCCTGATAGTCAAAGGTGAACACGCCGGTGGCGGCATGGTGAGTCAGCACCAGGCCCAGGATGGCGACCAGCATGATGAGGCCGCTGACCTGGGTGTAGATGAAGAACTTGGTGGCGGCGTTGATCCGGGATTTGCCGTCGGTGACCGAGTGGCCCCACAGCGCAATCAGGAAGTACATCGGTACCAGCATCATCTCCCAGAAGAAGAAGAACAGGAACAGGTCCAGCGCCATGAAGACGCCGAGCACGCCACCCAAAATCCACAGCAGGTTGAGGTGGAAGAAGCCGATGCGCTGCACGATTTCCTTCCAGGAACAGAGGATGGCCAGCACGCCGATGAAGCAGGTAAGGATCACCATCAACAGCGACAAGCCATCCACCGCCAGGTGCAATGAGATGCCGAAGCGGGGGATCCAGGGCAGTTGCAGTTCGGCGGCCCAGACGGGCACGCCGCCCTGGGCTGCCAGGGTGAAGTCACCGCTCCACCAGATGGCGCAGGAGAGCAGCAGGCAGGCGCTCATCGACAGCAGGGCGACCCAGCGTACGAAGTACTCGCCGAATCGCTCGGTCTGCCAACAGAGCAGACCGCCGATGAAGGGTATTAACAAGATCCAGAGTAAGGTCACGATATCAGCTCTCGTCTATGTTCTAGTCACTGTGCAGGCCCGTGGGCTTGCTGCGAGTTCAGGGGCTGCATCACGGGATCAGCCGAGCAGCAGCAGGGCCAGGATCAGGGCGGCACCCATCCCCATGGAGGCTGCATACCAGCGCAACTTGCCGGAAACGGTCCAGGCCAACAGCTGGTGGCCACTCTGTGCCAGCCAGGCCGGCAGGTTCATCATCCAGTCCAGCGGATCCTTGCCGAGCAGTCGGGTCGCCAGCAGATACGGCTTGACCCACAGCTGATCGTAAAGCCAGTCAAAGCCCCAGGCATTGAACCAGAGAGTGCTGAGCAACTTGCCCGGCGCGCTGTTGGCCACGCTGCTGGCCAGACGACGCTGGCCCAGGAACAGGAAGGCAGCCAGAGCGATGCCGGCGATGGCAATGATGGCGGAGGTGATCTCCAGCCCATGGCGCCCCTCTTCGATGTGATCCCCCGGCCCTGCCGGCAGCACGCCCGCCAGCGGCGGCACGATCAAGGCACCGATGCCGGTGGAGAGCACCAGCAGGACCAGCAGCGGCAGCTGATGGGCCAGCCCGTGACCGGCGTGAGCCTGGGTTTGCTCCTTGCCGTGGAAGGCGATGAAGATCAGGCGGAAGGTGTAGAGGGAGGTGAGGAAGGCACCGCCCAGACCGGCCCACAGCAGGGCGCTCTGGCCGCTGGCCTGCACCTGCCACAAGATGGCGTCTTTACTGTAGAAACCGGCGGTCACCAGCGGCAGCGCGGCCAGGGCCGAGCCCCCCACCAGGAAGCAGGCATAGACCAGCGGCAGGCTCTTGCGCAGGCCCCCCATCTTGAAGATGTTCTGCTCGTGGTGGGTCGCGACGATCACGGCACCGGCGGAGAGGAACAGCAGCGCCTTGAAGAAGGCGTGGGTCATCAGGTGGAAGATGGCCCCTTCCCAGGCGCCAACGCCGAGGGCCAGGAACATGTAGCCGATCTGGCTCATGGTGGAGTAAGCCAGGATCCGCTTGATGTCGGTTTGCACCAGGGCCGCAAAGCCTGCCAGCACCAGGGTGATGGCACCGACCAGCGCCACCAGATGCAGGATCTCGGGGGCCAGCAGGAACAGGCCGTGGGTACGGGCGATGAGATAGACACCGGCGGTCACCATGGTGGCCGCGTGGATCAGCGCCGAGACCGGGGTCGGGCCCGCCATCGCATCCGCCAGCCAGGTTTGCAGCGGCAGCTGGGCCGATTTGCCGACGGCGCCGCCAAGCAGCATCAGACAGGCAAACGACAGGGCAGGGGAGCCCTCGGCAAACATCAGCGGTGCGCGTACCAGCAACTCGTGAATGTTGAGGGTACCGAGCTCCCGGTAGAGGACAAACAGACCGATGGCGAGGAACACGTCGCCGACCCGGGTCACCACGAACGCCTTGAGGGCGGCGGCGCCGTTGGCCGGGTTGCGGTAGTAGAAGCCGATCAGCAGGTAGCTGCACAGCCCCACGCCTTCCCAGCCGAGGTAGACGAACAGCAGGTCATCGGCCAGCACCAGAAACACCATGCTGGCGATGAACAGGTTGGTGTAGGTGAAGAAGCGCGAATAGCCCTCTTCCCCGCGCATGTACCAGGAGGCGAACAGGTGGATGAAGAAACCCACCCCGGTGACCACGCCGAGCATGGTCAGCGACAGACCGTCCAGCGCCAGGCGGAAGGTCGGGGTGAAGTTACCCACCGTTATCCACTGCCACAGGGTCTGGGTATAGACGCCGCCCGTTGGCATGGTATTGAGGAAATCGATGCCGACCCACAGGGTAGTGAGGGCCGACAGCCCTATGCTGCCGACGCCGATGAGCGCAGCAGTGCGCTCGCCGAAACGACCGATGGAGAAGGCCAGCACCAGCCATCCCAGCAGCGGAAACAGAAAAGTCAGGTATAGGAGGCTCATCCGCGCATCTCGCTCACAGTGTCCACGTTGAGGGTGTGGTAACGACGATAGAGCAGCAGTAACAGGGCGAGGCCGATACTGGCCTCCGCTGCCGCCAGAGAAATCACCAGTATGTACATGATCTGGCCATCAGCCTGGGCCCAGCGGCTGCCAGCCACCACGAATGCCAGTGCCGACGCGTTCATCATGATCTCGATACTCATGAGGATAAACAGCAAGTTGCGACGTATCAGCAGGCCGCACAGGCCGATACAGAACAGCACGGCAGCCAGCAGCAGGCCGTGTTCCATCGGGATTCCGTTCATCATTGACCTCCTTCTTGAGACGGATGTGCCGAGGCTTTTGGCACGGAGAGCACTTCCCCGCTCTTGTCTTCACGGCCCAGGTGATAGGCGGTGACCAGGCCCGCCAGCAGCAGGATGGAGGCAAGCTCCACCGCCAGCACGTAAGGACCGAACAGGGCGATGCCGACCGCTTTGGCACTGACGTCGGTCAGACCGAGTTCACCGCCGGTGACCCCGAGAATGCCGTAGGCCAGAAAACCCAGCAGAATGAGCGAAAGCAGGCCGGGGCCCACCCAGGTGGTGGGGGTGAGCCAGTTCTTTTCCTGATCCTGGGCCGAGCCCAGGTTCAGCATCATCACCACGAACACGAACAGCACCATGATGGCGCCCGCATAGACGATCACTTGCAGGGCTCCCGCGAAGGAGGCGCCCAGGCAGAAGAAGATCATGGCCACGGCGATGAGGGAGATAATGAGATTGAGCAGCGCGTGCATCGGATTGCTGGTGCTGATCACCCGCAGCGTGCTGTAAATGGCGACCAGGGCCGCGGCATAGAATGCCAGTTCCATGATTGACTCCTCAGGGCAGCAGGCTCTTGACATCGATGGGTTTGGCTTCGTTCTCGGCATCCCCTTTCGGCTTGCCGTCGATGGCCATCCCGCTCATGCGGTAGAAGTTGTAATCCGGATACTTGCCGGGTCCGCTGATCAGCAGATCTTCCTTCTCGTACACCAGATCCTGGCGGCGGTACTCGCCCATCTCGAAATCCGGCGTCAGCTGGATGGCGGTGGTGGGGCAGGCCTCTTCGCACAGGCCGCAGAAGATGCAGCGAGAGAAGTTGATGCGAAAGAACTCAGGGTACCAGCGACCATCTTCCCGCTCGGATTTCTGCAGCGAGATGCAGCCGACCGGGCAGGCCACCGCACACAGGTTGCAGGCCACGCAGCGCTCGTCGCCATCCGGATCGCGGGTCAGCACGATGCGGCCGCGATAGCGGGGCGCCGCATAGACGGCCTGTTCCGGATAGTTGAGGGTTTCGCGGGGGCTCCAGGCATGGGAGAACACCATGCCCAGGCTGCGCAATTGGGTGCCGACACCCTTGATGATGTTAATAATTTTCATAGTCGTGCCTCACTGCACATTCATCAGCACCACAGCCCGCACCGGCTGCATCCCGAGCGGGATGCAGGGCGGCGGGCAAGCAGACGTTCCAGCCAAACGGCATCACAATTTTTCTGTCCATTGCGGCCTCACTGCGCATTCATCAGCACCACGGCGCCGGTGACCAGCATGTTGAGCAGGGTCAGTGGCAGGCAGACTTTCCAGCCAAACGACATCACCTGGTCAAAGCGCGGGCGGGGCAGGGAGGCCCGCAGCAGGATGAAGAACACCATGAAACAGGCGGTCTTCAGGGCAAACCAGATGAAGGGCGGCAGCCAGGGGCCGTGCCAGCCACCGAAGAACAGAGTCACGATGAGCGAAGAGATCAGCACGATGCCGATGTACTCGCCCACGAAGAACAGACCCCATTTCATGCCCGCATACTCGATGTGATAACCGTCGGCGAGCTCCTGCTCGGCCTCCGGCTGGTCAAACGGATGGCGGTGGGTGACGGCGACGCCGGCAAACAGGAAGGTGATGAAGCCCAGGATCTGGGGGATCACGTTCCACAGTCCTGCCTGGGCTTCCACGATATCCCGCAGGTTGAAGCTACCGGTCTGGATGACGATGCCCATCAAGGAGAGGCCCAAAAACACCTCGTAGGAGAGGGTCTGAGCCGAGGCGCGCAGGCTGCCGAGCAATGAGTACTTGTTGTTGCTCGACCAGCCGGCGAACAGCACGGCGTAGACCGCCAGCCCCGCGATGGCCAGGATGTAGAGCAGCCCCACGTTGAGGTCCGCCACGCCCCAGGTGGGGGTGATCGGCACCACCGCAAACGCCAGAATGAAGGCGGTAAAGGCGATGATGGGGGCCAGCACGAAGATCCGGCGATCGGCGAATGGCGGGATCCAGTCCTCTTTGAAGAACATCTTGATCATGTCGGCCGCCAGCTGCAGCAGGCCGAAGGGGCCTACCCGGTTGGGGCCGTAACGATCCTGCCACAGCGCCAGCAGACGGCGCTCGATGAAGCTCATGAAGGCGCCGGCCCCCACGATCCCCACTAGCACGATCAATGCCTTGCCGATTTCCAGCAACAGATCGATCAGAGAGTCGCTCATGCGATGGCCTCCTGCAGGTTAGCGAGATATTGCTGGTGCAGGGCGGTCGGCAGACCGTTGACACCAAGCGGCAGGCCCACCAGACCTGTGCTCAGATGCTCGCTCAGACGCAGGGTCAGTCGCCAGTGGTGGCCACCCCAGGAGAAGGCAACCTGGCTGCCGGCATTGAGGGCGAGACGGTTGGCGTCGGCCGGGTTCAGTACCAGCACGGGCTCGCTCATACGGGCCTGGATGACCGGACTTCTGGCAGACAGCTCTTCGCCGCCAAACAGCTGGTCATAGCTCACTACCTGCAGCGCCTCTTTGGCGCTGAACGGGGCGGGGACGGCGTCGAACCAGCCGAGGTTGTCCTCGCCCGCTTCCAGCAGACGGCGACCGGGATCCCCGGCGCGCAGGTTGCCACCCACTTCATCCTGGAACTTGTTCCAGGCGGACGGGGAGTTCCAGCCCGGCGCCCAGGCGAACGGCACCTGTTGCAGCGGCTGGCGGGCACCGGCGTAGCCTTCCATGGAGAAGTTGAAGGGCGAGTCGGGATCCTGGGCGACTCTGGGCTCGCTCACGTTCTGGTCCGCCAGCATGGAGGTGCGGCCACTGTAGCGGTGCGGCTCGCGGGCGAGCTTCATGCCACGGATGCGCAGACCCGCGTTGGGAGCGGCCTCGCGCATGCTGGTCAGCAGCGGGGCGCTGGCGGCGCAGGCACTGCTCACCTCGTCGAAAGTGTTCCAGCGCAGCGGTTTGCGATCCAGCACGCCTTGCAGGGCGGCCAGCCAGCGCCAGCTCTCGCGCACCTGAATGTCGGCGTTGTAGAAGGCAGGGGCATAAACCTGGAAGAAGCGCTGGGCGCGGCCTTCCATGTTGATGAGGGTACCGTCGGCCTCGGCGAAGCTGGCGGCAGGCAGCACCAGGTTCGCCTTCTGGGCGGTGCCGGTGTCCTGATGGTCGACCACCAGCAGGTGCTGCAGACGGTCGATGGCGGCATCGACACGGCTGCGCGGTGCGCGGCGGTAGAGGTCGTTCTCGAGCATCACCAGTGCGAGCTTCTCTTCTCTTTCGATACGCTCGAGGGCGGCTTCCAGCGGGGCGGCATTGCCGGCCAGCATGGCCAGCCCCAGGCTGTTGGTCTCCTGAGCGACCAGAGCGAGCTCCACGGCCTGGCCACGGCCCTTGAGGGCGCGGGCGATGTTGCTGGCCGCCTCAAGCAGCGCCTGGCTACGGGCACCGGTGCCGGCGATGATGAGCGGCTTCTTGGCGTTGCCGAGCTGCGCGGCCCAGCTGGCGGCCAGGGCCTGCTGCTCAGGGGGGAGATCGGTCAGGGCAGGGGCGCTGCCATCGAGCAGATGGGCGATGGCGAAGCCGAGGCGCGCCTGATCCGCGTGGGGAGCGTGCAGGGTGCCGCTCGCCACGTCGTCCAGTCGGGTGCTGTCCAGGCTGGTGATCAGCAGCGGGTAGCGCTCGTTCTGGGCCAGGGTCTGCACCGCGGCGACCTGCCACAGATCCACTTTCAGCTTGCGGGCGATTTCGCGGCCCTTGCCCTTGACTGCCTGACGCAGGGCCAGGGCGATGCGGGCGGCGGTCTGGGTGACATCCTCGCCGAGCACCAGCACGGCGTCGGCCTCTTCCATGTCGCGCAGGCTGGGGGTGCGCACACCACCGTGCTGCAGGATCTGCAGCATCTTCTGCAGGCATTCCCATTCGCTTTGCTCGACGCCGCTGTAGAAGTTGGCGGCACCCACCAGTTCGCGCAGGGCGAAGTTGCTCTCAAGCGACGCGCGGGGCGAGCCGATGCCGATGACGCCGGCGGCGGTGCGCAGGGCATCGGCGGCCCGGTTCAGGGCACCGTCCACCGTGATGGCCAGCTTGTCACTGCCATCCTGCAGCAGGGGCTGGCGCGGGCGGTCGGTCAGATTGACGTGGCCGTAGCCAAAGCGGCCGCGGTCGCACAGGAAGTAGTGGTTCAGGGCACCGTGATAGCGGTTCTCGATGCGGCGCAGCTCGCCATAACGCTCACCCGGGCTGATGTTGCAGCCAACCGAGCACCCTTGGCAGATGCTGGGGGCGAACTGCATGTCCCACTTGCGGTTGTAGCGCTCGGAGTGGGTCTTGTCGGTGAACACGCCGGTGGGGCAGACCTCCACCAGGTTGCCGGAGAACTCGCTCTCCAGGGTGCCGTCCTCGACCCGGCCGAAGTAGACGTTGTCGTGGGCGCCGTAGACGCCGAGATCCTCGCCGCCAGCGTAGTCCTTGTAGTAACGGACGCAGCGATAGCAGGCGATGCAGCGGTTCATCTCGTGGTTGATGAAGGGACCCAGATCCTGATTCTGGTGGGTGCGTTTAGTGAAGCGGTAGCGACGGCTGTTGTGGCCGGTCATCACCGTCATGTCCTGCAGGTGGCAGGAGCCACCCTCTTCGCACACCGGGCAGTCGTGGGGGTGGTTGGTCATCTGCCACTCCACCACCGTCTTGCGGAACTCCTTCGCCTCTTCGTCCTCGATGGAGATATAGGTGCCATCGGTGGAGGGGGTCATGCAGGACATGACCAGGCGGCCGCGCTTGTCGTCGGCATTCTGATACTGTTTCACCGCACACTGGCGGCAGGCGCCGACGCTACCGAGCGCCGGGTGCCAGCAAAAATAGGGGACGTCCAGACCAAGGGACAGACAGGCTTGCAGCAGGTTATCTGCCCCGTCTACCTCGTACTCTTTACCGTCTACATGAATGGTGGCCATACAACTTCCCTGACTTCAATGAGATAAATTCTTTGGCTCGCGCCGGTTCAGCGGGCCCGCGGCGGGCGCCCTGCGTGCCTTACCAGCGCTCGCCCAGCAGGTTGGGCTGGATACCCTTGAGCTGCTTGCGATTATCCTGCGGCGCCTTGACGCCGGCCTCGAATTCCGACCGGAAATACTTCATCGCACTGCCCAGCGGCTCGATGGCGCCAGGGGCATGGGCGCAGAAGGTCTTGCCTGGGCCGAGGAAGCTGACCAGCTGCTCCAGGGTGGCGAGATCCCCAGGCTGACCCTCGCCCCGCTCCAGCGCACGCAGCAGCTTGACGCTCCAGGGCAGGCCGTCGCGGCAGGGAGTGCACCAGCCGCAGGACTCGCGGGCGAAGAACTCTTCCATGTTGCGCAGCAGGGAGACCATGTTGATGCTGTCATCCACCGCCATGGCAAGGCCCGTGCCCATCCGGGTGCCGACCTTGCCGATGCCGCCGGCGTACATCTGGGCATCCAGGTGCTCGGGCAGCAGGAAACCGGTACCGGCTCCGCCGGGTTGCCAGGCTTTCAGGCGATAGCCGGGCTTCATGCCGCCGGCATAGTTCTCGAACAGCTCGCGGGCGGTGATGCCAAACGGCAGCTCCCACAGGCCGGGGTTGTTGACCTTGCCGGAGAAGCCCATCAGCTTGGTGCCGTGATCTTCCGAACCCGGCAGCGCCAGCCCCTGATACCAGGCCACACCGTTGCCGATGATGGCGGGCACGTTGCACAGGGTCTCGACGTTGTTGACGCAGGTGGGCTTGCCCCAGACGCCGGAAACGGCGGGGAAGGGGGGCTTGGCGCGTGGGTTGGCGCGGCGACCCTCCAGGGAGTTGATGAGCGCCGTCTCTTCGCCGCAGATGTAACGACCCGCGCCGGTGTGGACGAACAGCTCGAAGTCAAGGCCCGAGCCCAGAATGTTCTTGCCGAGCAGACCGGCAGCCTTGGCCTCCTCCACCGCGCGGCGCAGGTTGGTGGCGGCATCGACGTACTCGCCGCGCAAAAAGATGTAGCCACGGTAGGCCTTGAGGGCCTTGGCCGAGATGATCATCCCTTCGATCAGCAGGTGGGGCAGCTGCTCCATCAACAGCCGATCCTTGTAGGTGTTCGGCTCCATCTCGTCGGCGTTGCAGAGCAGGTAACGGATGTTCATGCTCTCGTCTTTGGGCATCAGGCCCCACTTCACGCCGGTGGAGAAACCGGCGCCGCCGCGACCCTTGAGGCCGGCATCCTTGACGGTGCCGACGATCTCGTCCGGGCTCATCTGGCCCAGCGCCTTGCGGGCCGCATCGTAACCCTGCTTGCTCTGGTATTCATCCAGCCAGACCGGCTGGCCGTCGTCGCGCAGCCGCCAGGTGAGGGGATGGGTCTCGGCCGCGCGGGCGATGCGGTTGGCGGTACCAAGGGATGCCAGACTCATGGGTAAGCCTCCAGGGTCTTGAGCAGGCTGACGGCGTCGAGCCCACCGTAGGTGTCATCGTCGATCATCAGCGCCGGCCCTTTGTCGCAGTTGCCGAGGCAGCAGACCGGCAGCAGGGTGAAGCGGCCGTCGGCGGAGGTCTGGCCGGGCGCCAGATCCATCACCTCTTTCAGGCCGGCCAGCAGTTGTTCGTGGCCGTTGATGTAGCAGACCATGCTGTCGCAGACGCGGATGATGTGGCGACCGACCGGCTGGCGGAAGATCTGGCTGTAGAAGGTGGCGACCCCCTCCACGTCGCTGGCGGGGATGCCGAGCTCGGCGGCGATGGCGTGGATGGCACCGTTAGGTACCCAGCCGCGGGCCTGCTGCACTATCTTGAGCGCTTCAATGCTGGCGGCACGGGGATCTTCGTAGTGGTGTTTCTCATGCTCGATGGCATCGCGTTCTGCCTGGCTCAGGACGAAATCGTTCCCCTTGCCTTGGCATGAACTCTGTCCCTGCGGGGACTGATTGTGTTGGCACTGACATTGCTGGCTCATGGCTTAACCTTTTGTGGCTTGTCCTTTTTGTCGTGTAACGGGTCTTGGTAACAGCCGTTACTCAACGGTCCACATCCGACATAACGAAATCGATACTGCCCAGATAGACGATGAGGTCCGACACCATCTGGCCACGGATCACCGAGGGGATCTGTTGCAGGTGAGCAAAGCTCGGGGTGCGGATCCGGGTCCGGTAGCTCATGGTGGAGCCATCGCTGGTCAGGTAATAACTGTTGATCCCCTTGGTCGCCTCTATCATCTGGAAGGACTCGGCGGCCGGCATGACCGGGCCCCACGACACTTGCAGGAAGTGGGTGATCAGGGTCTCGATGTCCTGCAGGGTGCGCTCTTTGGGCGGCGGCGTGGTGAGCGGGTGATCCGCCTTGAACGGCCCTTCCGGCATGTTCTTCATGCACTGCTCTATGATGCGCATGCTCTGACGCACCTCCTCGATGCGCACCAGGGCGCGATCGTAGGCATCGCCGTTGGCGCCGACCGGCACTTCGAATTCGAACTGATCGTAGCCGGAGTAGGGGCGCCACTTGCGCACGTCGAAGTTGAGGCCGGTGGCGCGCAGACCGCCGCCCGTGGTGCCCCAGGCCAGCGCCTGCTCTGTACTGTAGGCGGCGACGCCGATGGTGCGGCCACGCAGTATGCTGTTGCGCATGGCGGCCTTCTCATAGTCCATCAGCCGCTTGGGCAGCCAGCTCAGCAGGTTGTCTTGGACCAGTCGCTGCCAGCCGACGGGCAGATCGTGGGCCACGCCGCCGATGCGGAACCAGGCCGGATGCATACGGGCGCCGGTGATGGCTTCGATGATGGTGTAAATCCGCTGCCGGTCGGTGAAGGTGAAGAAGACCGGGGTCATGGCGCCCACGTCCTGGATATAGGTACCGATGAACAGCAGGTGACTCTGGATGCGGAACAGCTCAGCCAGCATCACCCGGATCATGTCGACCCGCTGCGGTACCTTGATGCCGGCCAGCTTCTCGACCGCCAGCACGTAGGGCAGGTTGTTCATCACCCCCCCTAAGTACTCGACCCGGTCGGTGTAGGGGATGTAGCTGTGCCAGGACTGGCGCTCGCCCATCTTTTCGGCACCGCGGTGGTGATAGCCGATGTCGGGCACGCAGTCGCGGATCTCCTCGCCATCGAGCTGCAGCACCAGACGGAAGGCACCGTGGGCGGAGGGGTGGTTGGGGCCGAGGTTCAAGAACATGTAGTCCTCGTTCTCGTTGCCGCGACTCATGCCCCACTCTTCCGGTTTGAACAGCAGGTTGTCCTGCTCCATGTCCTGCTTGGCGGCATCGAGCATGAAGGGATCAAATTCGGTGGCGCGCGCCGGATAGTCCTTGCGCAGCGGGTGACCCTGCCAGCTCTTGGGCATCATGATGCGGGTCAAGTGGGGGTGACCACCGAAATTGATGCCCATCAGATCCCACACTTCCCGTTCATACCAGTTGGCATTGGGGAAGTGGCGGCTGATGGTGGGCAGCGTCAGGTCACCCTCCTTGAGCGGCACCTTCAGCATCAGGTCGGCGTTGCGATCGATGGAAATGAGGTGATAGAAGACGGTGAAGTCGCTGTCGGGCAGGTCGTGGCGATGGCTGCGCATCCGCTCGTCGGTGGCGCTGAGATCGAACAGCATCACGAACGGGGAGGGGAGCTTGCGCAGGAAGCCCATGACATCCAGCAGCAGCTCGCGGGAGAGCCAGACCACCGGTACGCCGGTGCGGGTATTCTGGATGGTGAAACGTTCGGCACCGAAATGGGCGAACAGCTCGCCGATCACCTGAGCGTCTTTGTGATCACTCGGTTGCCACTGGGCCATGGCGTAGTTGCTGGGAAATTCTCGAGTCAGTTTCATGGTCAGATCTCATCCGGCGTGCGCAGGTTGGTGACGTTGATCCGCTCGCCACGCTTGCGGTCCTTCTCGGCAGGCATTTGGGGGCGATAGATACCCTGATCGCCAACCACCCAGGAAAGTGGACGGCGCTCCTTGCCGATGGAGTCCTGCAGCAGCATCAGCGCTTGCAGGAATGCCTCGGGACGGGGCGGACAACCCGGAATATAGACGTCGACCGGCAGGAACTTGTCGACGCCCTGAACGACCGAGTAGATGTCGTACATGCCGCCGGAGTTGGCGCAGGCACCCATGGAGATGACCCACTTGGGTTCGAGCAGCTGTTCATACAGACGCTGGATGACGGGGGCCATCTTGATGAAGGGGGTGCCGGCGATCACCATGAAATCGGCCTGGCGCGGTGAGGCTCGAATAACTTCGGCGCCGAAGCGGGCCACATCATGGGGGGAGGTGAAGGCGGTACACATCTCTACGTAGCAGCAGGAGATACCGAAGTTGTAAGGCCAGAGGGAGTTCTTGCGGCCCCAGTTGACAGTGTCTTGCAGCACCTCTTCGAGGCGCCCGATCATGATGCCGCGTGAGGCCTCTTGAGCCAGAGGATCCTCGACGGTCTGGCGCTGTTCCTGGGGGTAGCGCTCAACGGGCGCATCTGGGTCGATCCGGGTCAGGGTGTACTTCATGGTGCAACCTCAAAGGGATAATCAGTAATTCAGTCTGGCTTCTTGTCGGTCAGAACGCGCTTTTTCGGTGCCCAGTCGAGGGCGCCAATGCGCCACAGGTAGATGAGTCCTACCAGCAGCAGGGAGATAAAGATGGTGGCTTCGATGAAGCCGACCCAGCCGCTTTCCCGAACGGAGACGGACCAGGCGAAGAGGTAGAGTGCCTCGACGTCAAAGATGACGAAGAACATGGCAACCAGATAGAACTTGGCGGAGAAGCGTAGACGGGCATTGCCCACCGAATCGACGCCAGATTCGAAGGGTTTGTTCTTGGCACGACCATAGGCTCGACCACCCAGCAGGGCGGCAAGGCCGATCATGGTCAGGCAGATGCAGATGGCCCCAACTACATAGACAGCAAAAGCCCAATGCTGGACAGCAATATCAGCAAACATAGGAGTTTTCCCTAACCGAATTAATCACGCGACTTAACAAGGATGTTACGTATTATGCCACTTTCGTACTGATTTACATGTCATTTCAAAGGATTAATTATTAATCATCGGGAGGAAAATCGTATTTTGCTAGCGGAGTCAATGTTCCTGTTTGAGAATCATTTTCAATCGCTTTTAGGATGTGGCGGAAATGGCGGGATCGTTTGAAAAATAAACTAATCGTGAAATGAGAGACCCCGCTAGGCGGGGTCTGCTCGATCAGGGTTTTAGGATGGGCAGCGCCTCTTCGGCCGCCTTGCCCTGGGAGAGGGTGATCTCGACCCGGCGGTTGGCCTGACGGTGCTCGGGTGTGTCATTGGGATAGCGGGGCTGGGCATCTGCTACCCCCTGGGCGATGACCCGGGTGGCATCGAGTTTGGGGTTGGTCAGCAATGTGTGCACGATGGAGGCGGAGCGCAATACCGACAGCTCCCAGTTGCTGCGATAGAGCTCTACCGGGGCCTGGGAGTTGTCGGTGTGGCCGGTGACCACGACCTTGCCCGGAATGTCAGCCAGAATGCCGGAGATCTTGTTGACCAGCGGAATGAACTGGGGCTGCAGGAAGGCGGAGTCGGCCGGGAACAGCGCCTTCTCGCCGATGCGGATCACCAGCTGGCTGCCCAGTTGTTCCACCTCCAGATCCTTGGATTCAATCTGTGCCTTGAGCTGCTGCTCGAGCTTCTTCTTGGTGACCTGCACCCACTCCTGCTCCTTGGTCTTGTGAGGCCATGACTCCGTTGCGCTCGGCTTTTCCGAGGCACCGATGGTCTCGTTGAAGGGGTCCGAGGCGGCCATGGGGGCATCTTTCTCCAATACCGTCTCTTTCTTCGGGCTGCTGGGAGTGGTCTTGGACTCGGGTTCCAGGATGCCGGTACCGCCCTGCATCACGGGGGAGCCCGCGGCAGGGGAGATGAGGCCAATTTTGCCCAGCGATTCGATGAAGCCCTGGATCAGCACCCGGGTTTCAGACTGCTTGGCCATGGCAAAGGAGTAGAGCACCACGAACAGGGCAAACAGCAGTGTCATGAAGTCGGCATAGGAGACCAGCCAGCGTTCGTGGTTCTCCGGCGCTTCAGCCTTTTTCTTTTTTGCCACCGTGGCCTCCGAGGTAGGGTTCGAGGGTGACTTGCAGGCGTTGCTGGGATTCGCCATCCACGATGCAGAGGATACCGGTCAGAGTCATCTCCTTGTAGTGGCGGATCTGATGGGCAAACCCTTTGTAGCGGTTGCCAAAGGGCAGGAAGATCAGGTTGGCGGCCGATACCCCGTAGATGGTGGCGATAAAGGCCACCGCGATGGCGCCTCCCAGCTTGTCAGGGGCATCCAGCAGGCCCATGGCGTGGATCAGGCCAAACACCGCCCCCACGATCCCCATGGTAGGGCAGTAGCCGCCCATGGCTTCATAGAATTTGACGGTCTGCTCGAGATCTTCTTGCTCGAACTCGATCTCGTTCTCCAGCACCTCGTGGATCTTGGTCTTCTCGTAGCCGTCGACCATCATCTGCACCCCTTTTTGCAGGAAGGGATCCTTGATCTCGTCGATCATGCCTTCGAGGGCCAGCATGCCGCTGCGTCTCGCATTGCCGGCCAGGTTTTCCAGCAGTTCGGCCTGCTGCTGCATATCGAGTTTTAGGGGGGCCAGCAGCCACTTGAAACGCTTGAGAGTGCTGCCAACAACGGAGAAGGGGAACTGGGTCAAGGCGGCACCTATGGTACCTCCGATCACGATAAGGAAGGCGGGCAGATCGAGCAGGGCGCTGGGATGTCCACCCTCGATCATGTTGCCGCCCAGGATGGCGATCAATGCCAGGACCAGGCCGATTAAGCTCATTTTTTATACATCCCTGAATATTGATAATGGCTAGTGTAGCTATTTAAGTATCAGTTTTTCAAAATGATATCCAATCGATGAGCAATAAAGTGAGTGCCTTGACCTCGATGGACAGATTTCTTTCCCGGGTGGCAAGCAGCCGGGCCATGCAGGGCGTTTTACCGAAAAGAGGAGGGACCGTCGCGGGACTTTGACGGGAAGGGAGACCCGGCAGATCAGATTGCAAATGTTGGAAGGCAAAAAACCGGCCATTGAGCCGGTTTTCTTAGATTGGATTGTGGGAATTGGATGCTTCAGTCCGTGTGGTTTTTCCTTGGGGGCAGCGGGCCGCCCTCCATTACCACAGGCAACGTTGCTCGTACCCAACGAGAGTGTTGCTTTCTTTCACGGGAGTCACGCATCTGAAAACCCCAAAAGCAAAAAACCGACCATCAGGTCGGTTCTTTAAAATTTGGCGGTGAGGGAGGGATGATTCGCCACTGCGTGGCTCACCCCTTCGGGGCGGCCTTCGGCCGTTCATCGCAGCAAGCTGCTCTGCTCGAACCCGGCGAGGGTTCTCACCCTCCCTTTGTGGGCATCAGATTTGCTGTGTTCCCAAAAGCAAAAAACCGACCATCAGGTCGGTTCTTTAAAATTTGGCGGTGAGGGAGGGATTCGAACCCTCGATACGTTGCCGTATACACACTTTCCAGGCGTGCTCCTTCAGCCACTCGGACACCTCACCAAATTTTCGATCACAGCGCCGTTGCGCTGGAACGGGGCGTAATTTAGGGGAAAGGGCTGCCTGGGTCAACCACTTTTCCCCTTATTTTTCATAATCTTTATCGAATGCCTATCCCTTGAACAGAATGCCGGTTTTTTAAACCCGCTCAGGGCTTGGGGAGGATGATCAGGCTGTCCGGCAGCTCGTTCTGGTCGCGGGTGGCGGGGAAGGCGTCGGTGAGAATGGCGCTGGTCCGCTCGATGCACTCGAGGAAACCCTGCTCTACCTCCTTGTTGCGCACCCGGCGGGTGAAGTCATCGATGATCTCCTGCCACTGGCCGTTGTCGATGTGCTGGGCGATGCCGTCATCCACCAGGATCTCCACGTAGTGCTCGGCCACCGAGACGAAGATCAGCACCCCCAGCCGATCCTGGGTACGATGCAAGCCCTGTTCGACGAACTGCAGGCGTGCCATCAGGGCCGCCCTGTGCTGGCGAACCTGTTTGGGGATCAGGTACATCTTGATGGGGGTCCAGTGGAACAGGATGCTCAGCACCAGCCAGACCGACCACTGCACCAGCAGGATCTCGTACCAGCCGAGCCAGAAACCGAGCTCGAATACCAGCAGCGGGGTGAGCATGGCCAGCAGCGCCGCCCACAGGGTGGGGATGTAGCGATAGCCGTCGCTGGCGGGGGCCAGAACGGTCACCAGCTCGGCATCAGTTGCCTGCTCCGCCTGCTTGACCCTGGCCTGCAGCGTGTGAAAGAACTGTTTCGAAATCATGTGTCGTCTCTTAATCCCTGTTACCAACCACCGGAGGCACCGCCGCCGCCGAAACTGCCGCCCCCTCCACTGAAACCGCCGCCACCAAAGCCGCCACCGGAGCGACCGGCACCGAAGCCACCGGCAAGGTAAGCGGCGCGGCGCCGGCCACCTCTGCCACCGCCACCACCACCACGCAGGTTGTGCAGCACGATCATCACTATCACCATCAGGATGAACAGCCAGGGCCCGCCCAGCTTGTCCTTACTGGCGTTGTCTACCGGTTTGTACTCGCCCGCCAAGGCCTGCATGATCGCCTGGCTGCCAGCGACCACCCCGGCCACCATGTCGCCGCGTTTGAACGCGGGCAGGATCCGGGTCTGGATGATGTTGGCGGCGATGGCATCGGGCAGGGCACCTTCCAGCCCGTAACCCACTTCGATGCGCACCTTGCGTTCATCCTGGGCGATCAGCAGCAGCACCCCGTTGTCCTTTCCCTTCTGGCCGATGCCCCAGTGACGGCCAAGCTGATAGCCGTACTCCTCGATGGTGTCGCCCGCCAGCGTGTCGATGGAGACCACCACCAGCTGGATGCCGCTGCGCTTCTCGAACGCCGCCAGCTGCTGGGTGAGCTGGTGGGCCTGCTTGCGGGACATCAGGTTGGCCTCGTCCACCACTCGCCCGCTCAAGGCGGGGAAAGTGGGGGCGGCGGATACCACCGCCGTCCACACCAGCAGGCAGGACAACAGGGCATGGATCACGCGCTTCATTGGAAGCTGACCTTGGGCGCCTCATCGGCACCAGGCTTGGCGCTGAACGTGGGTTTGGCCTCCAGATCCGAGTAGAGCAGCTTGGACCAGATGACGCCGGGGAAGGTGCGGATCTCGGTATTGAACTGACGTACCGCTTCTATGTAGTCGCGCCGGGCCACCGAGATACGGTTTTCGGTGCCTTCCAGCTGGGCCTGCAGGGTGAGGAACTGCTGATCCGCTTTGAGTTCCGGGTAGCGTTCGACCACCACCATCAGCCGGGAGAGGGCGCCGGAGAGCTGGTTCTGGGCCGCTTCAAACTCCTTGAGCTGGGCGGGGTCGCTGACCTGCAGGCTGCCTACGCGGGCTCTGGCATCGGTCACCGCCTTGAGGGTCTCCTGCTCGTGGCTGGCGTAGCCCTTGACGGTGGCCACCAGATTGGGGACCAGATCGGCGCGGCGCTGATACTGGTTTTCGACCTGGCCCCAGCTCGCCTTGACCTGCTCATCCAGGGTCGGAATATTGTTCATGCCGCAACCGGTCAGGCCCAGCAGCAGGGTCATAACCAACAGGGACTGGGTTGCCCTCTGCCAGAGTGAAGTGGCCATCTTGTTGTTCTCCATTGACATTTTTTGCAGATAACGGCTCACCATACCAGCTTGTGGTCAACCGCCACAACGGGCGGGCAGCCTGGGTTTGTGGTAAGCCATCGAAACCTTGGGCAGTTGCGGCTTGTCTTTGAGCCAGGACGCCAGCTCGGCGCCGCAGCCGTTGCCGGGCGGGATCGGCGCCTGAGGCTGGCAATCCGGGCTGCCGGCCGGGCAGCGCAGACGCACATGAAAGTGGCTGAAGTGGCCGACCCAGGGACGCAACTTGCCGACCCAGGGTTCATCGGGCGCCCGTTTGCACACCTCGGCCTTGAGCACAGGGTTGATGAAGATGCGGGCGACCTCAGGCTTGCTGGCTGCCAGGCGCAGCAGGTTTAGCTGCTGGGGGCCGAAGCGCCCGGGCAGTACCCGGTAGCTGGGCTCATCGATCAGAGCCCACTCCTTGGGGGCATCCTGCTCCCATGTTGAGATGGGCTGGTTGGCCATGCGAAACCAGATGTCGGCGTCGAGGCCGGTCTGGTGGCTGCGGTGCCCGGAGGTGAAGGGGCCACCGTGGGCCATGGCGAGATCGGCGATATAGAGATCCGGCATGCCGGCCATGCGGGTCTGGTTGGCCAGGGTGGTCAGGTAGGCGATGAGCTCGGGGTGGCCGTAGTAGCGCAGTCGCTTGGTGCGGATCACCTGATAGCCGGGGCCTGTCAGCGGCAGCGCTACTCCATTTTTGAGGCAGCCGGCGGAGTAGCCGCCAATCGCTTCGGCCTGGTGGGGATGAGGTTCGGCAAGAAAAGTACTGGCCATGAAGAGCAGGGTGGTGGCAAGCATGAGACTCCCGACAAGCATGCGAATGGGCTCAGATGAAGAGAATGATACCAAGAGTCCGGTGAGGCCGTCACCCGATGAGCGAGCCCGGTTGCATCCCTGTGTCGGGCTCGCGCACAATGCGCGACAAAATTGGCGCATCCAGGGCGTGTAAACGCACAGGCAAGAGGAGAAGAGAATGAAGGTCAGTGAGCTGGTGAACAAAGAGGGACTGGTCTGGCTGATGCCCCCTGCTCGCCGTTTCTATCCGGTGATGGTTGTGCTGTTGCTGGCGAGCCTGATCACCGTGCTGGCCGCCGTCGGTCTGGGTTATCCGCACATGGGTCTGCTGCCCTGGGTGGGGCTGGTGTTTGGCGGCATAGTGCTGCTGATGATGATACTGCCTCGCAGCTGGCAGCGCTGGCGGCTGGCGGAGCTGGCTTGGGACGAGGCGCATCTTTACCTGCTCAATGGCAGCAGTGATCGGGCACAGGCCTTGCCAAGATCGGTACTGGTCGGGGTCGAGCGGGATCGCAAGGTGGGCCACGATGGTCAGTGGCTGGCCTTCAGCCTGGATCTGGCGCTGAACGATGAACAGCTGGCGGCCGCCACCGCGCTGATGGGACTGAGTCGGGAAGGCACCCATGTCGTGGCGCCCGGCATCTATCGCTTTGGCTTTAAGCGCGCCTGGCATGGTCGACGCACGCTGCAGGGGCTGCTGGATACCCTGCTCCCCATATGAGCTGACTATTTTCTCGACAATCTTCCCCAAAGCTCAGATACTGCCAGTGACTCGAATTGATCTTGCCCGTTCTGTTCACCCAAGAGATCAATGACTTGAGTGAACCGTACGGGGGAGTGCCTAGGCATGATGCCCTGGCAGGTCCGGCATGGGGGTTGTGCCCTTACCTTTGTGTTGGTGATTGGATAGAGAAGGCACCTTGAATCGAGAGTGGATGGCATGAAGATTTACGTAGGTAATCTGTCGTACCGGATGACGGCCGACGAACTGACAACCGTGTTCAGCCAATTTGGGCAGGTAGACAAGGTCGATATCATCATCGATCGCGATACCGGTCAGTCCAAGGGGTTTGGCTTCATTGAAATGCCTGTCAATGGCGAGGCTGAAAAGGCCATCGCCGGTTTGCATGGCACCGAAATCGGTGGCCGTACCATCACAGTCAACCAGGCCAAGCCGAAGACAGATGCACCACGTGGTCGCCCCCAGCGTCATCGCTGAGCTGCCTCGATAACGCAAAACGGCATGGGTTTCCCCCATGCCGTTTTTGTTTCTGGCGTTTGCCGGATGAATCAGGGCACGTCGTAGCCGAGCGCCGCCTTGCGGATGCGGAACCACTGCTGACGATTGAGGACGATGGATTCAGCGGCCACGGCGGCGGCGATGCGCTCCCGTTTGCCGGAGCCTATCAGCGGCAGCGGCTGGCTTGGCAGCATCATGACCCAGGCGTAGACCACCTGTTCGATCTGTTTGGCGCCCACTTCCTGGCGGATCTGCTCGAGCTCGGCGCGCAGCGGGGCATATTCGGGGGCCTGGAACAGGCGCCCGCCACCGAGACAGGACCAGGCCATCGGCTTGATGCGCAGTTGCTGACATTGGTCCAGGGTGCCGTCCAGGGTAGTGCTCTGGTTGAGCGGCGAGATCTCCAGCTGGTTGGTCACCAGCGGGAAGGGCAGGCGCGACTGCAGCAGCTCGAACTGGCGAGGGGTGAAGTTGGAGACCCCGGCATGCTTGATCTTGCCTGCCTGCTTGAGGGTGATGAAGGCATCGGCCACTTCGTCGGCATCCATCAGGGGATCCGGGCGGTGGATCAGCAGCAGATCCAGATGGTCGGTGGCGAGCTTTTGCAAGGAGGCCTCGGCACTGGCGATGATGTGCGCCTTGCCGGTGTTGTAGTGATTCAGCGCGTGTTCCGGCTTGGCGGTGAGGGCGATGCCGCACTTGCTGACGATCTCCATCCGGCTGCGCAGAGAGGGGTCAAGGCGCAGGGCGTTGCCGAAGGCCTCTTCGCACTGGTAGCCACCATAGATGTCGGCGTGATCGATGGTGGTGACCCCCAGATCCAGGTGGTACTTCATCAGATCCAGCAGGGCGTTTGGGGAGAGTTGCCACTCCATCAGACGCCAGTAACCCATGATGAGGCGAGAGAAGGTCGGGCCCTGTGGATGCAGGGAGAGGCGGGATACGGACATTGTGGCTCCTTGGCGGATAAGGGAAAAAATGCTGCCAGCATCTTGGTCTCTTCTGGCTGGCAAGGCAATAATGCGGCGTTTGTTAATTCGAACTTTGGTTCTGAAGGGGAAGGAAATGGACGGTTTTGCCGAGCGCTTGCACAGCCTGATCGGGGCGGGCAGCATCAGTGCCTTTGCCCGCAAGGTGGGGTTGAGCGAAGCCCTGATCCGTAAATATCTGAAAGGGGCTGAACCCGGCCTTGGCAAGGCCAACCAGATTGCCATGGCCGCCAACTGCTCGCTGGAGTGGCTCGCCACCGGCTGCGGCTACCTCTATCGGCAGGCGGAAGTGGTGGACAGAGAAGCGCTGAGCGCCGCCGGCACCCTGTTGCAGGAACAGTTGCCGCAGCAGCGCCTGCCCGCAGAAGACGAGTTGGTAACCCTGCTTGCCTATTACCAGTTCTTGCGCAGTCACAAGCAGGCTGACGGATTTCTGGATCTGGCGCGGGCGCGCGAATTTGGCAAACACCTGCATGAGGCGTGAGCCTGAATGGGGATGGCCGGGAACGGCCGGGGATTATTCTGATACCCTCTAAAGCAGATGAGGGCAGCGGGGAGAGGGAGATGGGCTATCTGATCTTGGGCAGCGGCGGATTGGGCACGGCGCTGGCACATGCGCTATCCGCCCGTGGCGAGGAGCTGGTGCTGGCTGGCAGGCAGCTGCCCAAGGGCGTGGATCCCGCCTGCTATTTTCCGTTGCAGGAGGTGGATGTGCTCTCCTTCGATGCCCTGTTCACCCTCTATGACACGGCGCCGTTGCCGAGCGTGGTGATCAACACCATCGGCCTGCTGCACGACATCAACTTCATGCCGGAGCGGCGGGTGGAGGAGGTCAATCCCAGATGGCTGTGCGACAGCCTGCTGGCCAACGCCTGGCCGCAGCTGGCTCTGGCCGCCTGCTTGAGCCGCCGAATGACGGTGGATACCCGCCTCTGGCTTTGCTCTCTTTCCGATCTGGCCGGCAGTCTTGGCGCCAACGAGACGGGCAGTCGTTACAGCTACCGGATGAGCAAGGCGGCGCTCAACATGGGGGCAAGAACGCTGGCCCATGAGTGGCGGGAGCGCTTCCCCGCCGCCGGGGTTGTCACCGTGCACCCGGGGCTGATGGCCACCCCCATGAATCAACCCTTTCTCGATGAACTGGCGGCCGAGACCTTGCAGGATCCGGCGCTGGTGGCGCCGCGTCTGCTTGATCTCATCAACCAATTGTCGCCGGCCCAGTCCGGCGGCTTCCTCGACCTGCAGGGCCAGCCGCTGCCCTGGTAAGCCGTCACCGGCTTCACATTCCGGAAACGGCCCGCTTGCCAAGCCAGCTCCTGCTGGCTAACGTCATTCTCCTGCTTCAGGAGGGATGTCATGCGCTATATCGATTTACGAAGTGATACGGTCACCCAGCCCACGGATGCCATGCGCCAGAGCATGCTGCATGCCGAGGTGGGGGATGATGTCTACGGGGAAGATCCCGGCGTCAATGCACTGGAGGCCCGCGGGGCCGAGTTGCTTGGCAAGGAGGCCGCACTGTTTGTCCCCTCGGGCACCATGTCCAACCTGCTGGCGGTGATGAGCCACTGTCAGCGGGGGGAGGGAGCCATTGTCGGTCAGGCGGCTCACATCTATCGCTATGAGGCGCAGGGGAGCGCCGTGCTGGGATCGGTCGCGCTGCAGGCGGTGCCGATGCAGGCCGACGGTTCGCTGGCAGTGGCCGATGTCGCCGCGGCGATCGCCCCTGATGATGCCCATTTTGTGCAGACCCGGCTGGTCTGCCTTGAAAACACCCATAACGGCAAGGTGCTGCCCCTTCACTACCTGCAGGCGATGCGCAAATTCGTCGACGAACGCGGGTTGCAACTGCATCTGGATGGTGCCCGTTTGTTCAACGCCGCCGTGGCGAGCGGTCATGGGGTAGACGAGCTGGCCGCCCCCTTTGACAGCATCTCCATCTGCCTCTCCAAGGGGCTAGGAGCACCGGTAGGGTCGCTGTTGGTGGGCTCCCGCCCCTTCATCGACCGCGCCAGACGGCTGCGCAAGATGTTGGGTGGTGGCATGCGCCAGGCGGGGATCCTGGCTCAGGCCGGTCTGTTTGCCCTTGATCAGCATGTGGCCCGGTTGGCGGACGATCACCGCCGTGCCAGACGGCTGGCCGAAGGGTTGGCCGCATTGCCCGGGATCGAGCTGGATCTCGCGCTGGTGCAGACCAACATGGTATTTCTGCGGCTGGTGAAAGGGGAGGCCGAGGCGCTGCTCGCGTTCATGAAGGAGCGGGGGATCCTCTTCTCCGGTTACGGCGAGATGCGGCTGGTGACCCATCTGCAGATCACCGATGACGACATCGACGAGGTGATCGATGCCTTCACCGAGTACCTTGTCGTACGTTAAGGTTCACTCAATAAAACAGGGCGCCAAGGCGCCCTGTTTTATTGTTGAGAAGAAAGCAGGTCACGCCTGGCGCTGGCCGCTCATCAGCATGGCCTCGTCGGTGGCGTCATAGATCATTACCGCGATGTGAGTCACCTGACCGCCAAAGTCGGCCAGCGGCACCAGGGTCAGGTTCTGGAACATGTGGGGGGCTGAGCCGGTGATGGGGCGGTAGTTGGAAAAACGCAGCAGATAGGGTTTCTGCTCCCAGGTACTGAAGGCGCGGTTGTTGAGCTTGAACACCATGTTGGCCTTGCGCTCGAACCAGGCCCGATCCACATCGGGGAAGAGCTCGAACAGCACGCCATCGCGCACCTCGCCGGCCAATCGGCCGCTGTGGCTCTCCATGAAGCCGTTCCACACCTGCACCTTGTACTCCTTGTCGAGCACCACCAGCCCCACATCCAGATTCTGGACTATGTTCATCAGCCAATGAAATTCACGGATTTCCATGGTCACTCCTAGAGCATGTGCATGATTTTGTTGTTCATGGTGGCGATGGAATCTTCGGTAAACAGCAGCAGCAGATCGCACTGCACCGCGTAATCCTGGACCCGGTAGTTGATCTCGATGGCCAGGGTGCGGCGCCAGCGGCTCTTGTTGGTGTTGATGAGCTCGTTGATGGGCCTGTGCTGGCCGAGTACCACAGGATGGCCCTGACTGAAGGGGGTATCGAGCTGGCTGGCATAACCGCGCAAAAAGGCGCCGATCAGCACGTTGGCAGTATCCATCAAGAGCTCCAGCTCTGCATTGCGATCGAGCACGCCCTGATGGTTCATCAGCCGGGCCAGATCCTTGAAGCTAGAGTCGTGGAACAGGATCAGCGCCTCGCCGGCGATACCGGCGCCGATGAAGCCCTGGCAGACGGCGGAGAGGGTATCCGAGTCGGCGGCGGCCGAGAGGGCCATATGCAGCTCGGACACTTCCAGCACGTTGACGTTGGGAATGGGCAGCACCACGAAGGCGTTGAGCAGGCGGGCCAGCAGGTCGGCGGCCTGGCCCATGGAGACGTTGGCGAGCTCCTGATAGACATCGCGCACCTCGGGGCTGATCTTGATGCCGGTATCCAGACTGCCGACATCACTGACACTCTGGCCAGCGGGCCGGATGTCATGTGCAGTGGCGGCACCTTTGGCCTGCCACAGCTCATGCTGTTTCAGCAGGGCGCTGAGGGTTTCCGGTGCGGCGGGTTTCTTGATGAAATCCAGCGCTCCCAGCCCCATCACTCGCTGATAGGCTTCCGGCTGGATATCGCCGGAGACCACGAAGACCTTGTTGCGCAGTCCCTCCCGCTGGAGGGTTTCCAGCACGCCGTAGCCATCCATTTCCGGCATGGTCAGGTCGAGAAAGATCAGATCCCCATGACCCATCAGCACCTGCTCTATCCCTTCTAGCCCGTTGGCGGCGTAATGCAGCGTCACGTCCCAGTCGGCGGGAAGGGCGCGGGCCAGCTGTTTACGGGCGAATCCTGAGTCATCACATATCAATACATTCATAGTGTTAGGCTGGCCTGGTCAACGAGGATTGCTATAAGTGTGGCCCGCCAACGGTCAGATGCAATGGGACAGGCTGGTCGCCGGTGAAAATTGATTGTCCCATTGGCGATTCCGGTAGCGCGCTGAATATTTTTCAACAAATTCAGCGAACATCTTAACACGCAGCGGGGCAAACTGAGGGTGGCAGCGCAACATATAGAAGGGCCGGTTGCCGGTTTTCCAGTCGGGCAGTACCGGGACCAGCTGCTCATCCTGCAGGAAGGGATGCACGTAGTGGAGCGGGGCATTGACGATCCCCAGGTGGCGCCTGGCCGCCCGGACGGCAGCCTGGGTCTGGTTGACGGTCAGTTTGGCGGTACGCTTGATCTGTACCGTCTGCTCGTCCCGATCGGTCAACTGCCAGTGCTGGTGTGGCCAGCAGTAGATCAGCGCGTGCTCTTCCAGCTGGGCGGGATGCGCCGGTGTGCCCATCTTCTCCAGATAGAGCGGGGAGGCAAACAGGCCGTATTCGATGTGGCCAAGGCAGAGTGCGTTGGGCAAGGATTGCGGCAGCTCGCCGTTGAAGAACACCAGATCCCGGTCGTTGTCGAACAGATGCTGGTGGTCATTGGTCTGGGTAATGTCGAACTGCACTTCTGGGTAGTGCAGGCCAAAGTCCGCCAGCATGTCGACCAGGATGGTGTTGGAGAGGGCGATGGGGGCCGCCAGACGGATCACCCCGTTGATGTCGGCCTCTTTGCCCTGGATCTCGCCGGTGGCCTGCTCGATCGCGGCCAGCGGGGTGCACAGGCGCTCGTAGTAGCGCAGCCCTTCGTCGGTGAGGCGGAGTTTGCGGGTGGATCTGTGTAGCAAGGAGCAGCCGAGCTGCTCTTCCAGCTGAGAAATACGTCGACTGATGGTGCCGGTTGGCATGCCCAGTGCGGCAGCCGCGTGGGAGAAGCCTCCCTCTTGCACCACCTTGACGAACAGATAGAACTCTTCGATGTACTTCATAAGCGGTGTTCTGGGTGTAACAAGCCAGTGACCTTAAGAAGAGGCGCCTGCCTTGGCAAGCTCAATCCGGCGTTTAATTGATCTGGATTAGATTCGACTCCCGCTGATACTGGTGCAACAGCCGGACAAATTCGACCGGATCCCGGTCAAGGCTGTTGTCCGGCACCAGCAGATCGTAGCCGAGCAGCTCGCGCAGCCGGGTCATGCGGTTGGCCAGCATGGCGATCACCCCCTCATAGCGCTGGCCGGAGGGAGAGCGAAAATGGCTCTCTTCCAGCAATCCCTCGCCCTGAAAAGCACAAGCACAACCCCCGCCGCTGCAGGCCGGTTGTTCGCTGCGCAGTGCCTGCAGCAAGACGCTGCGTTGCTCGGTCAGCAGGCGTACTGCCAATCTGGGTGTGATCAATGTCAAAAAATCGTCGTAATCTTTTATTTTCAAACCGATATAGGGCAGGGGGACCAGATCCCAGCCCAGATGAATGCGTGGCTGGTCGATTCGCTGAATATTTCTCCATTTCAGGATCCAACCGCCGTATTTATGGTGATATTGCAGACAATCGTGACAGAGCGAGAGACTGAAGTGAGGCTCAATCAGCTTCAATGAGCCGATAAATATCATCATCAGCCCCGCCAGCAGGCCGGAGACGAGGGGGATTAGTGGTTGTTCACCGAATAAAAAAAGTATAAAAATCATAGCAATGGTTACTATGATGCCCAACAATACCAACGTGAGTCCGTTTTTTCTGACCATGGGTTTCACATGTAGCGTTTTCATATGAAGTCAGCCCTTTGCGCATGCTTGTTTCACATTATGGGCTGGATCCGATTTTGTACCAGCACCGGGTGCCCGGGAGGGCCCTCCGTCGCTGGGTTTCCCTGTGATCACACATCATGAATCACCATATTAGATGAATACGCTAGACGAACGGTTATTGAACGGGATGGATGTGCTGCATACCCCAATCTGGGTTTATGACATCCGGCATCACCACATCTATTGGGCCAATCGCGCCGCCTTGAGCGTGTGGGAAGCGAGCTCGCTGGGCGAGCTGCAATCGCGCGACTTCTCGGCCGACATGGCACAGGCCATCGATCTGCTGCTGCAGCGCTACCTCGGGGATTTCCAGCAGGGGCGCAGCTACAGCGAGTGGTGGACCCTTTCCCCCAAGGGCGTGAAAAAGCAGATCTACCTGCGCCTCTCCGGCATCCAGCTGGCGGGTCGGCTGATGATGATGACCGAGGCGGTGATCGACGCCGATACCCTCTATCAGGAGTCCTCGCTCGCCACCGGCGATACCCTGGCCTGTCTGTTTGACAATCAGGGCCAGCTGGAGAGTGGCAACCACCATTTCGACATGTGTTTCGGCAACCAGATCCGCTACCTCTCCCAGCTCTTCTCCGGCAATGACGAGGCTTTCTACCAGAAGCTCTCCCGCCTCGATGAAGTAGTGGCCGAGGGGGAGTGCCGCACCCTCAAGGGGATGCGCTGGTTTCAGTACCAGTTTCGCCACATTCAGCAGGGGGCCCAGATCCTGCTCACCATGCGCGACATCACCGACCGCAAACTGGAAGAGCTGGAGCACCGCCACCTGGCCTGGCACGATTCGCTGACCGGCCTGCTCAATCGCTATGGCTTGATGAAATCGCTGGAGGCCTATTGCGGGCTGGGCGGGCGTTTTGCGCTGGTGTTCATGGACTTGGACAACTTCAAGCTGGTCAACGACAACTACGGCCACAAGGCCGGTGATCGGCTGCTGGAGCGGGTTGCCGGTCGGCTCAAGCAGATCTGTCCGCGGGATGTGGAGCTGGCCCGGCTCGGTGGCGACGAATTCACCGCCCTGGTGCCGCTCAGCCACTCGAGCGATCGGGCGCAGGAGGTGGCCGACCTCATGCTCTCCCAGATGACCAAGCCGCTGCAGCTGAGCGGCGTGCCCGAGGTGACCATCGGCGGCAGCATCGGCATCGCCATCTATCCAGACGATGCGGACGACGGCGACAACCTCATCACCCGCGCCGACATGGCCATGTATCAGGCCAAGCAGATGGGCCGGCTGCGCTGGCAGCGCTTCACCCCCAGCATGCAGCAGACTCTGCATCGCAAGCTGACGCTGAAGCAGTTCTTGGCCAAGGCCATCGGGCGGGGGGAGCTGAGCCTCTGCTACCAGCCTCAGGTGGATGTGGCACAGGGCAAGCTGCTCGGGTATGAGGCGCTGTTGCGCTGGCACAATCCCGTGCTGGGCCACGTCTCGCCGGTGGAGTTCATCCCGCTGGCGGAAGAGATGGGGCTGATCCGCGAGATAGGCAGTTGGGTGCTGTCGACGGCGCTGGCCCAGATGGCTTACTGGCAACGGGAGTGGCGGGTAAACGTGCCGGTGTCGGTCAATCTCTCCGGCTTCCAGCTCTCTTCCGCCCTGCCTGAACTGGTGGCCCAGCAGCTCAAAGAGTTCGGGGTGGCGGCCAGCCTGCTGACGCTGGAGCTGACCGAGACGGTATTGATGCTGGACATGAAGGGGTGCATCGAGATCCTCGACGCCCTGAGTGCGCAGGGGATCAAGATTGCCATCGACGATTTCGGTACCGGCTACTCGTCGCTGGCCTATCTCAACCGGCTGCCTATCGACACCATCAAGCTGGATCGCTCCTTCGTGGTGGGCCTCAACCTGCCGGTGATCCGCGCTACCGTCGCCATGGCCACCAGCCTGGGTCTCGGCATCATGGCCGAAGGGGTGGAGGACGAGCACGAGCTTGCCGCCCTGCGCACCCAGGGCTGCCACGTGTTTCAGGGGTTCCTGTTCAGCAAGCCGATGACGGTGGCGCAGGTGGAAGAGAGCCGTTTCATGGTCAGCTGCAAGGCTGGCCGCTATCCGCTGGCAGGCTAGCGGATTACTCTGCTGCGGTGTTAATGCGAGGGGCCTTGGGCCCCTCGCTGTTTTTGGGTAGAGTGTGGGCTTCGTCTCTGGAGGCAACATGAACCCGACTCTCGACCTTATTCTCGCCCATCGCTCCATTCGTCAATTCACCGCCGAGCCCATCACCGACATTCAGCTCGACCAGATCCTGAGCGCGGCCCAGGCCGCTTCCAGCTCCAGCTTCCTGCAGGCCAACAGCATCATCCGGGTGACCGACAAGGCACTGCGCAGCCGCCTGGCCGAGCTGGCGGGACACCAGGCCTATGTGGCCCAGGCCGCCGAGTTCCTGCTCTTTTGCGCCGACTACCATCGCCACTGCGACGTGGTGCCGGATGCCCAGACCGGCTTTGTGGAGCAGCTGCTGATCGGTGCCATCGACGGCGCCCTGATGGCCCAGAATGCCCTGCTGGCAGCCCAGTCCATGGGTCTTGGCGGCGTCTATATTGGCGGGATCCGCAACAATCCGGCCGCCGTGAGCGAGGCGGTGGGCTTGCCGCATCAGGTGATCCCGCTGTTTGGCCTCTGCCTCGGCCATCCCGCCCAGGCACCCGAACAGAAACCCCGCCTGCCTCGGGCCCTGGTGGTGCATGAAAACCGCTATCAGACCGAACTGGATCGGGATCTGCTTGCCGGCTACGACCAGCAGATCGAGGCTTACTACCAGTCCCGCAGCAGCAACAACAAGCAGCAGAGCTGGAGCGGCCAGATCCGGGGCATCCTGGGCAAGGAGGCACGCCCCTTCATGCAGGATTTCCTGCGATCCAGGGGGTTCAACCTCAAGTAATGGGCCCGATGGGCGATACTAAGGGGTAATGGCGGTGTCGCCAGCGCCGCGTGATCCTGGCTTTCCCTTGTGCTCCTGCCCGTCTGGGCACAACAAATCGGGGGCAAGCTCCGCGCTGCGGACTACCTTAACTAGGTAAGCTGTTGTAGGATCACGCAATTGGATTGGGACAGGAGTTTGGACTTCCTATGATTTTAACCCTGGTATTGCTGTCTATTGGCGCACTCCTGTTTCTGGTCATCGCCTATAACGTGGTGCAGCAATATAAGCAGAAGGCAGAGGCCGACAAGCGTCACGCCATCGCCCGCCACAAGTCGGTGGTGGATGAAACCGAAGAGATGCTGCTCAACGTCAACCTGGTGCCCTTCTCCAAGAACATAGTGTTGCTGTTGCAGCACCGGATCCTCGATGCCTATCGAGCCATCGCCCTGGTGATGCCGAGCGGCCAGCTCAAGCAGCGCATTGCCGACGTGCAGACCCAGATCAAGAATGTGCAGGAGAACTACAGCAGCCAGGATGAGGGGCACTTCAAGACCCCGGAGTCGGATCGCCAGGCCATCCAGATGCTGCAGTTGGTCAAGAAGATGCGGGCCGTGCTGCGGGTTGAACACAACAAGGGCAAGATAGATCCGCAGGGCTTTGCCCAGGAGGATCGCCGCCTCGAGCTGATGCAGCTCAAGATCAACATCGCCAACCTGGTGAAACGGGCTATGGATGCCCAGATCCAGGGGCAGTTCGGCACTTGCCGGCAACTCTACACCAAGGGGCTTGCGGCCCTGGCCAGCGTCACCGACAAGGATCCCTACCTGATGGCCCGTGAAGAGGACATGCGGCAGGGCCTGGCCGGACTCGATGCCCATCTGCAGGAGCACAGCGAGAAAGAGCTGCAGAACATCAAGGACAAAGAGGCGGACGAGCTGGACGTCCTGTTCCAACCCAAGAAGAAATGGTGATTATGTCGCACTCACTCGATACCACACTGGGGCCGATGGCCCCATTTGTTTGTCAGCTGTTGACCGAGCTGGAGGCCCTCGCCATCCATCCTGCCACCATCGAGGTCGACCACCTCTGCTACCGGGCCGCCACCTTGCCTGAGTACCAGGCCCTGAAGGCACTGTTGGCAAGCCATGGTGACCTGCTGGTGGAGGGGATGATCGGCGGACGGCCTATTGCCACCTACCGCCTGCATCAACCGGTGCCCCACGCCCACGGCATCGTGCCCTGCATCGAGCTGGCGGCGCCCAAACCGGGTCGCAGCCACCAGGCGGGACTGGAACATATCGAACTGGTGGTGCCTTCGCTGGACGCCTTGCTGGCGGCCCATCCCGAGGTGCCCTTCAAAACCGGCAACCTGCGCGATGAGCGCAATCCTGACGTGGCGGTGGTGCTGGCCTCGGGGCAGATCAAATTTCATCTGCGCACCTTGGCCGAGGTGATTGAGGAAGAGCTGGTGAGCGGCGCCGTGGTGCCGGTGCCTGCCGGCTACTACGACCAGGATTGATGAGACGGGGCTGCTTGATTGGCCCCGTTTCATAGCCGAGATAGCATCAGGGATGGCAGATGCGGGGGCGGGCGGGGCGCCCCTTCAAGTGGCCGAGCCAGAGACTCAACCCCGCCGTGATGACCAGTACCAGCTCGATGCCGAGCACCAATCCCCCGAGCCCCCCTTGCACCCAGAAGGGGTGCAGATAGAGCCCCCCCAGACTGGCCCCCAGATAGTAACCCACCAGATAGAGCGACGAGGCGAGCGCCCGGTTGTGCTCCACGTGCTGGCCGACCCAGGCGCTGGCGCAGGCGTGGGCAAGGAAAAAGCCGAAACTCGAGATGAGCAGGCCTGAGAGGATGGCGCCGAGCGAGCCACCCAGCAGCAGGGCGCTGCCGAGTGCCATCAGGGCTATGCCGACCAGCAGCAGGCGCTGCGCCCCCCAGCGATGGGCGCAGCGACCGCTGAGGGAGGAGGCCACCGTCCCCGACAGATAGGTCAGAAACAGCATGCCGAGCCACTGGGTCGGCAAGGAGAAGGGGGGGCTGGCCAGCAGGAAGGTGAGGTAACTGTATTGGTTCAGAAACACCATGAAGTTGAGGCCGCCGATGAGGTAGGCCCCCACCAGCAGCGGGTTGCTGAGGTGGCTGGCGATGGCCTGGCGAAACTGGCCCGGCTTGGCGATGACGGGCACGAAACGGGTCTGTGCCGGCAGCAGCCAGATGACAAGGGGCAACAATGCCAGGCTGATGAGGCCGATGCCGAGAAAAGTGTGCTGCCAGTCGTCAAACCAGCCGGCCAGCAGACCGCCGACCACCCGGCCGGCGATGCCCCCTAGCGAGTTGGCGGCGATGTAGACCCCGACGGCGGAGAGCAGGGCCCGCTTGCTGAACTCTTCCCCCATGTAGGCGATGGCGGTGGCGGGCAGCCCCGCCAGCAGGACCCCCTGCAGGATCCGCAGCAGCAGCAGCTGTTCAAACTGACTGACCAGGCTGATGAGCAGGGAGAGCAGGATGGCGCCAGCCAGACTCCATAGCATGATCCGGCGCCGGCCGAAGCGATCCGCCAGTCGGGCGCAGACGAGCAGCGAGACGGCGAGCCCAGCGGTGCAGCCGGCCAGGGTCCAGCCGGCCGACAGCGAGCTGACGGAGAACACCTCGGCCAGCAGCGGCAGCAGCGGGTGGGTTTGATAGAGATTGAGAAACACCAGGAAGGAACCCAGGCTGAGGGCCAGGGTGGCGCGGATCCATTCACGACTACCGACTTCGATCATATGCAATTGTCCTGACAGCTTTGTTGCAGGCTAGTGCGCGCCAGAACATAAATATAATATATTTAAGTTATCCATCTGATAAATTGAATTGATATGGACCTGAAACAGCTCACCTATCTGCTGGCAGTGCGGGATGCCGGCTCCTTTACCAAGGCGGCCAACGGGTTGCACGTGGCGCAACCCGCCATCAGCATGGCCATCGCCAAGCTGGAGCAGCAGCTCGAGCTGCGCTTGTTCGACCGCCAGGATCGCAACGTGCGGCTCACCCCGGAAGGGGAGGTGCTCTGCCGCCATGCCGAGCGCCTGCTGCGCCAGATGCATCAGGCCGAAGCCGAGATGGCCGAACTCAAGGGGCTGGAGCGCGGAGAGGTGCGCATCGGCATCCCCTACATGATGGGCTCCTATTACTTTCCACCGATCCTGATGGCCTTCAAGCATCGCTACCCCGGCCTCAAGATCCGGGTGGAGGAGGCGGGTACTCGCGAGCTGTTGAGCCGCATGGTGGACGGCTCGCTGGATCTCGCCATCCTCATCACCAGCGATCTGCCGCCGGCACTGGAGGGGGCCCAACTGCTGCGTGAAGAGATGTTGATGGTGGTGGGGGAGGAGCATCCGCTGCGTCAGGCCCGGAGCGTGTCGCTGAGCGAGTTCTTCAGCCAGGAGCTGGCGATGTTTCGCCGCGGCTTCTATCACCGCGAACACATGGAAGCGCTGGCCCAGGGACTGGGCTGCGAGCCCGACATCGCCTTTGAGAGCAACCTCATCCCGCTGCTCAAGGCGGTGGTGAAGCAGGGCTTTGCGGTGACCACCTTCTTGCGGATGGCGCTGGACGAAGAGCCCGCCCTGACCGGGATCCCATTTGCACCCCCGATCTTTCTCGATCTGTGCGTGGCGTGGCGGCGAGGGGATCCGCTCTCCATGGCCAACCGTGCCTTGCGGGATTTTTTGCTGGCACAGGCACGGCCATAAATGGCCAAGAAGGAAGGGCTATCAGGCAAAAATTTGTTAGTATTAGTTCAAGTCGCCTTTAGAGCCTAACATCATGAAACTCCAACAATTGCGTTATATCGTTGAGGTTGCCAACCACAGACTGAACGTGTCGGCAACGGCAGAGAGCCTCTACACCTCTCAGCCAGGGATCAGCAAACAGGTGCGCATGCTGGAAGATGAGCTGGGGATCCAGATTTTCGAGCGCAGCGGCAAACATCTGACCCAGATCACCCCGGCTGGCCGGGATGTGATCAAGATTGCCAACGAGATCCTGGGCAAGGTGGAAAGCATCAAGTCGGTGGCGAGTCAGCACACTCACCCCGAGCAGGGCACGCTCCACATTGCGACCACCCACACCCAGGCCCGTTATGCGCTGCCTGACGTGATCAAGGGCTTCATCAAGCGCTTTCCCAAGGTCTCCCTGCACATGCACCAAGGCACGCCGACCCAGATCAGCGAAGCCGTGGTCAAGGGCCAGGCCGACTTTGCCATCGCCACCGAGGCGCTGCACCTGTACGAAGATCTCATCATGTTGCCCTGCTACCACTGGAACCGCAGCGTGATCGTGCCCAAGGGCCACCCGCTGACCCAGGTCGGCAAGCTCTCCATTGCCGACATCGCCCGCTTCCCGCTGGTGACCTATGTGTTCGGCTTTACCGGCCGCTCCGAACTCGACACCGCCTTCAACCGTGCCGGTTTTGAGCCCAACATCGTCTTCACTGCCACCGATGCGGACGTGATCAAGACCTATGTCCGGCTGGGGGTGGGGATCGGAGTAATGGCGACCATGGCGCTGGATCCCCAGGTCGATACCGATCTGGTGGCGCTCGATGCCAGCCACCTGTTTGCCCACAGCACCACCAAGATCGGCTTTCGCAAGGGCTCCTTCCTGCGTACCTACATGTATGACTTCATGACCCGTTTTGCCCCGCATCTGACCCGGGATGTGGTGGAGCGTGCCATCGCCCTGCGCTCCAGCGACGACGTGGATGCCATGTTTGCCGATATCGAGCTGCCCATCCGCTAGCGCTGCGGCGATACGAGAGCAACAAAAAACGCCTCCCGATGGGAGGCGTTTTTCATGGCGACGAGCGGCGAGGCGGGATCACTTCTTGAACATGTGATCCAGCTTATTGGCCTTGGTCGAGAGGTAGAACTCGTTGTGGGGATTGCGCCCTTCCTGCAGGGGGACCCGTTCCGCCACCGGAATGCCGAAGGATTCCATCGCCTTCATCTTGCGCGGGTTGTTGGTCATCAACTTGAGGGATTTCACCTCCAGCTGCTTGAGCATGTCGGCGCAGATGGTGTAATCGCGCATGTCGGCAGCAAAGCCGAGCGCCACGTTGGCCTCGACGGTGTCGGCGCCCTGATCCTGCAGATGATAGGCCCGGATCTTGTTGAGCAGGCCGATGCCGCGCCCTTCCTGACGCACGTACAGCAAGACGCCGCGGCCGGCCTTGGCGATGTTTTCCAATGCAGCCTGCAGCTGGAAGCCGCAGTCGCAACGCAGACTGAACAGGGCATCGCCGGTCAGGCACTCGGAGTGAATGCGGCCCAGCACCGGCTCATCGCCCGTGATATCGCCCATCACCAGTGCGGCGTGATCCTTGCCGGTGCCGGTTTCCTGAAAGCCTACCAGCGTGAAAGTGCCCCAAGGGGTCGGCAACTTGGATTTAGCCACGAGGGTAACGCTGCTCATAGGTTGCTCCTTACTACAGCTGCTTAAAAAAGGGCGGCCAGTTTAGCGCGCCTTGTGCGGAACAACCATAAGAACAAAACATTGCACAACTTAATGGTTTGCCTGGTGGTACACAAAGAGGACAGTTGCGACTGGTTTTGCGCAAATGTGTGCCACGACGACTGCCAGGCTCGGCACATTTGGGTATAATCGGCGCCCATTACCCCATCCCTCCCGGGATGTGTGCAACAAGTGTGCAGGAGAGACGTTATGCCGCAGATGGCCCCCGTGATGACAATTGATGGCCCGAGTGGTGCAGGCAAGGGCACCCTGTGTCAGTTGCTGGCTGAAAAACTGGGTTGGCACCTGCTCGATTCCGGCGCCATCTATCGGGTACTGGCCCTGGCCGCTCTGCATCACGATGTAGAGCTCGATGCCGAAGCTGCGCTGGTTCCCCTGGCTGCCAATCTGGACGTGCAGTTCCAGGTCGATGCCGAGCAGGTGAAAGTCGTGCTGGAAGGGGAGGATGTCTCCCGTACCATCCGTACCGAGGAAGTGGGCAATGCCGCCAGTAAAATCGCCGCGTTCCCGCGGGTGCGCGAAGCCCTGCTGCGTCGTCAGCGTGCATTCCGCCAAGCTCCCGGCCTCATCGCCGACGGTCGTGACATGGGCACCGTGGTTTTTCCGGAAGCCGAGGTGAAGATTTTCCTCGACGCCAGCGCCGAAGAACGGGCTGCTCGCCGCTATAAGCAGTTGCAAGATAAGGGCTTTGATGTTAACTTTGAGCGTCTTTTAACCGAGATTCGGGAACGTGACGATCGCGACAGAAATCGCGCCGTTGCCCCCCTTAAACCGGCAGAAGATGCTCTCGTGGTGGATTCAACCGCCATGTCCATAGACGAAGTGCTGGTAACGGTACTTGCCTATGCAGAGCAACAACTTGGTGATGTCAGTACAAACTGATGTCAGTCGTCTGCACCATGGATGGCGCAGATAATTTAAAACAACCCCGCTTGTGCCGGATTGCAAGTGGATGTTTCATTTGTGACATAAACAATGATCGAATCTTTTGCTCAACTCTTTGAAGAGTCCCTGAACGCCGTTGAAACCCGTCAAGGTTCCATCGTCAAGGGTACTGTCGTTGCTATCGAAAATGGTTTCGTTCTGGTTGACGCCGGTCTGAAATCCGAGTCCGCTATCCCGGCTGAAGAATTCAAGAACGCCATGGGCGAGCTGGAAATCAACGTAGGCGACTCCGTTGACGTGGCTCTGGACTCTATCGAAGATGGTTTCGGCGAAACCAAGCTGTCCCGCGAAAAAGCCAAGCGCCACGAAGCCTGGCTGCAGCTTGAAAAAGCTTACGAAGAGCAAGCTACCGTTATCGGTATCATCAACGGCAAGGTCAAGGGTGGTTTCACCGTTGAACTGAACGGCATCCGTGCCTTCCTGCCGGGTTCTCTGGTTGACGTGCGTCCGATCCGTGACACCGCTCACCTGGAAAACAAAGAACTCGAGTTCAAAGTCATCAAGCTGGACCAGAAGCGCAACAACGTTGTTGTTTCCCGTCGTGCCGTGATCGAGACCGAGAACACCTCCGAGCGCGAAAGCCTGCTGGCTAACCTGCAAGAAGGTCAAGAAGTTAAGGGTATCGTCAAGAACCTGACCGACTACGGTGCATTCGTAGATCTGGGCGGTGTTGACGGCCTGCTGCACATCACCGACATGGCGTGGAAGCGCGTTAAGCATCCTTCCGAAATCGTCAACGTTGGCGACGAGATCGCAGTCAAGGTTCTGAAGTTCGACCGCGAGCGTACCCGTGTATCCCTGGGTCTGAAGCAGCTGGGCGAAGATCCCTGGGTTGCTATCGCCAAGCGTTACCCGGAGACCACCCGTCTGTCTGGCCGCGTGACCAACCTGACCGACTACGGCTGCTTCGTTGAAATCGAAGAAGGCGTGGAAGGCCTGGTACACGTATCCGAGATGGATTGGACCAACAAGAACATCCACCCGTCCAAGGTTGTTAACGTTGGCGATGTGGTTGACGTGATGGTTCTGGACATCGACGAAGAGCGTCGTCGTATCTCCCTGGGTCTGAAGCAGTGCAAATCCAACCCGTGGCAGCTGTTTGCCGAAACTCACGCCAAGGGCGACCGTGTTTCCGGCAAGATCAAGTCCATCACTGACTTCGGTATCTTCATCGGTCTGGATGGCGGCATCGACGGCCTGGTTCACCTGTCTGACATCTCCTGGAACAACCAGGGCGAAGAAGCCGTGCGTGAATTCAAGAAGGGCGACGAGATCGAAGCCGTTGTTCTGCAAGTGGACCCGGAGCGTGAGCGCATCTCCCTGGGCGTCAAGCAGATCGAAGAAGACCCGTTCAATAAGTACCTGTCTGACAACAAGAAAGGTGCTATTGTGAAGGGTAAGGTTACCGAGGTTGATGCCAAGGGTGCCGTGATCGAACTGGCTGACGGCGTAGAAGGCTACCTGCGTGCCTCCGACGCTGCTCGTGACCGTGTAGAAGACGCCACTCTGGTGCTGTCTGTTGGTGACGAAGTTGAAGCCAAGTTCATGGGCGTTGATCGCAAGAACCGCACTGTAAGCCTGTCTGTCCGCGCTAAGGACGAGGCTGATGAGCGTGTTGCTATCGACAGCCTGAACCAACAAGAAGAAGTTGTGTTCAGCAATGCCATGGCTGAAGCGTTCAAAGCCGCCAAGGGTGAATAATCCTTGATGCAAGAAAAGGGCGGCGTGTCACGCCGCCCTTTTTTATCATTGGCGTAATGAATATTGCATGTGATCGGGGAAGGAGATTTAACGTTATGACCAAATCAGATCTCATCGAACAATTGGCTGCCAGCCGCATGCATATGCCGGCCAAGGATGTCGAAGCTGCCATCAAGGAGATCCTTGAGCAGATGGCATCGACTTTGCAAAACGGCGACCGGATTGAAATCCGCGGATTTGGAAGTTTTTCACTGCACTATCGCGCCCCCCGCGTGGGCCGCAACCCCAAAACCGGGGACAAGGTTGAACTGACCGGGAAATATGTTCCCCATTTCAAACCTGGCAAAGAGTTACGCGAGCGAGTGAATATCGCTGAATAATGCAGAAAATGGCATACTTGGGTATGCCTTTTTTGTTTTTATGGTTTGCCTTGTGGCAATTGTCCGGTTTCTCCAAGTCTTTTCCCATTCGCTCTAGAGTCTGCCGGTGATTTTAAGGATAATCAGCCTTTCATTAGATACTGACAGGGAGCTCCTATGAAGCGTATCTTGGCCCTCATTCCACTGGTGCTGGTGTTTATTCTGACCCTGGCCGTCGGTTCGCAAAATGGCCAGCTGGTGCAGTTCAACTATCTGATTGCCCAGGGCGAGTTTTCACTCTCCATGTTGCTGGGATTCTTTTTTGGTGGTGGCTTCCTGCTGGGCTGGCTGGTATTTGGTCTCTTGTTCCTGCGTCTGAAGATGCAGAATCGCACCCTCAATCGCACCATGCGCCGTCAATCCCGCGAGTTGGAGCTGGCTCGGTCGGCTGCCAAGGAATAATGTCCCTCGATGCTTGAACTGCTTTTCCTGCTGTTGCCCATTGCTGCCGGTTACGGCTGGTACATGGGGCGCAGGAGTGTTCGCCAGGACACCCAGAAACAGAGTAACCAGTTTTCCCGCCAGTACGTGGCGGGCCTCAATTATTTGTTGTCCGATGAGTCAGACAAGGCGGTGGATCTCTTTATCCAGCTGCTGGAAGTGGACAGCGAAACCATCGAAACTCACCTCTCCCTCGGCAACCTGTTTCGCCAGCGTGGCGAGGTGGACCGTGCCATCAAGATCCACCAGAACCTGGTGACCCGCCAGCTGACCCGGGAACAGCGCCAGCTGGCGTTGCAGGAACTGGCACGCGACTTTCTTGCTGCCGGTCTGCTGGACAGGGCCGAGGCGCTCTGGAACGAGCTGTGTGATGACAGCGACTATGAAGAGACGGCACTGGCCCAGCTGTTGATCATTCATCAGCAACTGCGGGATTGGGACAAGGCCATCGACGTGGCGGTGCGGCTGCAGAAGTTTCAGGGCAAGAAGCTAGCCGAGCCCATTTCCCATTTTTACTGCGAGCAGGCAGAGAGCGCCTTGCGTGAAGGGGACAAACCCGCCGGGCTTGCCAAGCTCAAGCGGGCGCTCAGCGTCAACCCCGCCTGTGCCCGTGCCAGCCTGCGTCTGGCTGAACTGGCCATGGCGGCAGGGGAGTACGAGCAGGCCAGCAAGGATCTCTTGCGGGTGTTCGAGCAGGATATCGACTTTGCCTCCGAAGCCATTCCCTCCCTCAATGAGTGCTACCAGCGCCTGGGTCGTGCCCACGATCTCATTCCCCTGCTGGAGCAGGCGGTGGAGGATCATGCCGGCGTCAGCGTGACCCTGGCACTGGCCAAGCTGGTGGAGGAGCGCGACGGCCTGAGTCAGGCCCGTGCGCTGGTGCTGCGCCAATTGCGCCGTCATCCCTCCATGAAGGGCTTCTATCAGCTGGTGGGCTTCCAGCTGGCAAGCGCTGAGGAGGGCCCCGCCAAGGAGAGCCTTGAGCTCTTGCAACAGCTGGTTGGCGAGCAGATCAAGATCAAATCCACCCACAAGTGCCGGCAGTGCGGTTTTGCCACCCACTCCCTGTTCTGGCAGTGTCCCTCCTGCCGCCAGTGGGGGTCCATCAAGCCGATCC
Source organism: Aeromonas sp. QDB54 (assembly GCF_027707385.1). Classification (NCBI taxonomy): domain Bacteria; kingdom Pseudomonadati; phylum Pseudomonadota; class Gammaproteobacteria; order Aeromonadales; family Aeromonadaceae; genus Aeromonas; species Aeromonas sp. QDB54. The sequence goes on from NZ_JAPCIT010000017.1 coordinate 109,627, forward strand.
GCGGCCTGGACGGGGAGTAAGAGCCACCACAAGATCATGAGCCAGGCCGCTGCGGCCTGGTGTTTTCAGGTCGAGCCGGGGCCAAGCTCCGGGCGGCGAATAACCATCGATAGGAAGTGAGATGCTAGATCCCAAAGTACTGGTTGCGCTGGATTATCAGCACGAGGCCGATGCCTTCGCCTTCATTGAACGTATCTCCCCGGCCCAGTGCCGTCTCAAGGTAGGCAAGGAGATGTTTACCCTGTTTGGCCCCCAGTTCGTGCGTCAGCTGGTTGCCAAGGGATTTGATGTCTTTCTGGATCTGAAGTTTCACGACATTCCCAATACCGTTGCCAAGGCGGTAGCCGCCAGTGCCGAGCTCGGCGTCTGGATGGTAAACGTGCACGCCAGCGGTGGCGAGCGGATGATGCGGGCCGCCAAGGAGGCGCTGCTACCTTATGGCGACAAGGCGCCGCTGCTTATCGGGGTGACCGTGCTGACCAGCATGGAGCAGGCCGACATGGCGCCGCTGGGGCTCACTGTCGGCCCGGCCGAGCAGGTGATCCGGCTGGCCAAATTGACCAAGGAGGCGGGGCTCGATGGGGTGGTCTGCTCCGCCGAAGAGGCGCGTGAATTGAAGGCGCTGCTCGGTGCCGACTTCAAGCTGGTGACGCCGGGGATCCGTCCCGCTGGCTCGGCAGCCGGGGATCAACGCCGGGTCATGACACCGCTGGCGGCGGTGGAGGCGGGGGCCGACTATCTGGTGATTGGCCGCCCCATCACCCAGGCGGCCGATCCTGCCGCCATGCTGGCAGGCATCAACGCAGAGCTGGCAAATCGATAACGGACAGGATGCCGGCCCGATGGGCCGGCATTGCATCAGGGGCGGCTCACTCCTTGGGAGCGGGGTCGCGCAGGGTAATCGGGAGCAGGCCGAGCAACAGGCCGGCGCCCGAGCCAATCAGATGTGATTCAATGTGTACCCTGGCGCCGATGAGGGCGGACACCGGGCTTTCCCCCGCACTGTAGAAGTCCACCCCGAGCTTGATCGCCACCCCTGCCAGCATCAACCAGCCTGAGTAGCGGCGATAGCGGATATCCTGCAGCGCCCCCCAGACGAACAGGCCGTGCAGCGCGCCCGACAATCCCATGTACCACTGGGTCTGCGGACACCACCACCAGATACCGAACCCGACGGCGGCGCCGAGCAGCAACAGCAGCAGCGGCAGCCTAAAACCGGTCAGGTATTCGCGAAACAGGCTGTAAAGTACCCACAACCCGCTCAGATTGAGCAGCAGGTGCCACAGATTGGTGTGGGCCAGATTGCCTGTTATGATGCGCCACCCTTCACCCTGGGCTATCAGGGTGCGATCGAAGGAGAGCTGGTGATTCGGCACGATGAAAAAGAGCAGCAAACTGGCGAGTGAAAGCGTGATGACCCAGAGCAATCCTGATTTTTCTGACAACATGAAACAGTCCGACGACAACAAGAGCCGCTACTGTACACGTTGCACCAGAGCCCTCAAAGCCTGTCTGTGTGATTATATTCGGCAGGTACCGCATCTCGCCCCTCTCCATATTTTGCAGCATCCGAGCGAAGTCGGGCATCCCAAGGGTACCGCCATCCTGCTGGCCGCCTCGCTGGCGCAGGCCCGTCTGCATGTGGGCGAACAGGTGGCCGACGTCCCCGAGCTGGCGGCCTTGCTGGCCGATCCCGCGCTGCAGTGTTATCTGCTGTGGCCGGATGAGGAGGCCATCTCGCTTGCCAGGGTGCGGGAGAGGGAGGCGGCCGAGCCGGCTCGTCGGGTCTGTTTTTTGCTGCTTGATGGCACCTGGCGCAAGGCCTACCGGATGCTGCACAGCAACCCTGAGTTGCAGCAGCTGCCGCGGATAAAGCTGGATGCCGTCGCGGGGCAATATTCCATTCGCAAGAAGCCGTTTCCAGAGGCGCTGTCGACCCTGGAAGCGGGCTACCATCTGTTGTCGCAGTGGGAGAGGGCGCCCGATCGCTTCGCCCCGCTGATGACCCTTTTTACCCATTTGAACCGGCAGTGGCATGATTTTGCCCAGGGCCGGCGCAGTTGAACTGCCCAGAGGAGAGTTATTCGTGAAAAAAGCCGTCGTGGTATTCAGTGGTGGCCAAGACAGCACCACCTGCCTGGTTCAGGCCTTGTCCCGTTATGACGAGGTGCACGCCATCACCTTCGATTATGGTCAGCGCCATCGGGAAGAGATCGAGACGGCGCGCCGTCTGGCCAGCCAGCTCGGCATCGCCGCCCACAAGGTGATGGACGTGACCATGCTGGGCGAGCTGGCCATCTCGGCCCTGACCCGGGATGAGATCCCGGTGAGCTTCGAGCTGCAGGACAACGGCCTGCCCAATACCTTCGTACCGGGTCGCAACATCCTGTTTCTCACCCTGGCCGCCATCTACGCCTACCAAGTGGGCGCCGAAGCGGTGATCACCGGGGTGTGCGAGACCGATTTCTCCGGTTACCCCGATTGCCGTGACGAGTTCGTCAAGGCGCTCAATCAGGCCGTCTCGCTGGGGCTGGATCGCGCCATTCGCTTCGAAACCCCGCTGATGTGGCTCGACAAGGCCGAGACCTGGGCACTGGCGGATCACTACGGCCACCTCGACACCGTGCGCCAGCAGACGCTCACCTGCTACAACGGCATTGCCGGCGACGGTTGTGGTGCCTGTCCCGCTTGTGATTTGCGCAGCCGTGGCCTGCAGCAGTACCTGGCGGACAAGGTGGGCGTGGCGGCACGCTTGCACCAAAAAACCGGGCTGGGCGAGAAAAGCGGATGCTGAGCCTGCGTCTCGGCCATGCTTGGGGTATAATCCGCGACTTTTGCAACCAGCCGTGACCAAGATGCACTACCCAATCAACGAGATATTCCAGACCATCCAGGGGGAGGGGGTCTTCACCGGCCTGCCCGCCATCTTCGTTCGCCTGCAGGGCTGCCCGGTAGGGTGCCCCTGGTGCGATACCCGCCATACCTGGGTGGTCGATCCTGCTCGTGAAGTGGGGGTACAGGCGGTGCTCGACTGCTCCAACGAATCCGATGGCTGGAGCAAGATGAGCACGGAGCAGATCCTGGCCAGCTTCCAGCAGCTCGGTTATCAGGCGCGCCATGTGGTGATCACGGGTGGGGAACCCTGCCTCTATGATCTGCAGGATCTCTCTGCCGCCCTGATTGAGGCGGGTTATCAGGTGCAGATCGAAACCAGCGGTACCAGCGAGATCCAGACCCATGAGCAGACCTGGGTCACCGTATCTCCCAAGATCAATATGAAGGGAGGGTTGCCGGTGCTGGTCTCTGCTCTCGAGCGGGCCAACGAGATCAAGCATCCGGTGGCCACCGAGCGCCATGTGGAGGAGCTCGATGCGCTGCTGGCCACCGCCCGCTTGCGTGAAAACGTGGTGATCGCGCTGCAACCCATCAGCCAGAAACCCAGGGCCACTCAATTGGCGATGGCAACCTGCATTGCCCGCAATTGGCGGCTCTCCATCCAGACCCATAAATATCTGGATATCGATTGAGATGGAGTGGTTGTCCGACGAGCGGGTATTGTTGTCCCTAGCCAACAAGATGCCTTACGGCAAATATCGGGGACGTCGCATCATCGATATTCCGGAGCCTTATCTGGTGTGGCTGGCCCGCACCGGTTTTCCCGCCGGTTCACTGGGTCAAACGCTGGCGCTGGCCTATGAAATCAAGCTCAACGGGCTGGAATCCATGATTGTTCCCATTATTAACAGGATGTCGGTATGAGGATATATACGAGGCAGGGCGACAAGGGCATGACTCGCCTGGCCGATGGGCTGCAACTGGCCAAAGACGATATGCGGGTAGAAACCTATGGTTATATTGATGAATTAAATTCTCATATAGGTCTTCTTATTGCCGAGGTGCCTGCGGCCGAAACCGGATTATTGGCTGACTTGTTATTATTGCAACAGGAATTGTTCGATCTGGGCGGGGAGCTGGCATTTTCCAGCGCCGCTCAGGAAGCTGCCATCTGGCAGGTGAATAATGAGTGGACCTTGCGGCTGGAGCAACAAATTGATGCCTACAGCGCCAATTTACCTGTGCTGCGCAATTTTATTTTGCCCAGTGGTTCCCGTGCGGCGGCACAAGCCCATGTGGTGCGAACCCTCACCCGGCGCTGCGAGCGACTGCTGCTGACCCTGAGCCGCAGCGAGCAGCTCAATCCGGCCATTCTGCCCTACATGAACCGGCTGAGTGACTGGTTCTTTACTATTGCCCGTTACCTGCTGGCCTGTACGGCGACCCCAGAAGTGCTCTGGGTCAAGGCGGCGGAGCGGGGCTGATAGCCAGGCTACAGACAATAAAAAACCTCGCGATGCGAGGTTTTTTATTGCGCCTGTGTGGCTTTATCAGATGGCAAATTCTTCGACGGATTTACCTTCGGCAACGGCCTTGGCAATCACGGAAGGCATACGGCCCTGGCCGGTCCAGGTTTTTTCCACGCCGTTGTCCATATAACGGTATTTGGCCGGGCGGGGAGCACGTTTGCCCTTGCTGGCCTTGGCGGGTTCAACGGCCACGGTGCCAACCAATTCGGCCGGATCGATGCCGGCGGCTTTCAGCATTTCGGCATATTCGTTAATTTTACGCAGATGTTCTTCGCGAGCCTGACGCTCGGCGGCTTCATCCTGCTGGCGCTCGCTGACAATAGCGGAAAGCTTTTCCAGACCTTCTTCCAATTGTTCCAGCGTCAGCTCACGGCAAGCGGCACGCAGGCTACGGACATTCAGCAGGACTTTCAAAAATTCGTTCATAGTGTTCACCACGCGAGCAAAAGAGTGAATTAAATAGATATAGTAATTTTGGCTAATTTATACGGCCATTTATGATCAAGTCAAGTCAGCTGAATTAATAAATTCATAGTGGAAATTAAGTGATCTATTTTGGATTCAGGCCCGATTCAGCAATATTGGCAATGCACATACTCGACTGAGTTCTTGATAGATGAAAATAGCGACAAAATCATAATGTTTGCACCATTTGACTACCACTATGCCATTTTAAGCCACGCCATTTGGTGATTTAATCAAAAAACTTGCTATAACGTGCCGGCACGATAAAATGTGCCTCGAATACCTTTAAGTAGAGGCGCGCTGCCTATGACTACTTGTGCGGAGGGTGATGCCTGTGATGCACGAGGAAAGGAGTCAGCGCCGAAGTGGCCAGGCCATCATACCGGGCTGCTGGTTCTGCATCTAATAGGTGCAGGACTGCCATAGTCATCCACTATGGAGCGCTACCTGAAGGGGCTGAGGAGTATTACCTCCCCATGGGTTTTGTTTCTTTATCCTCTCGGTAGATCTCCACCTGCTGTCTTTAGGTGCAAAGAGATCATGGACATCATTCACTACGCCGACTCCGGTTGGTCAATCATTCCGCCCCTGCTGGCCGTCGCCCTGGCAATCCTGACCCGCCGCGTCCTGCTGTCGCTGGGGGTGGGCATAGTCACTGGCAGTCTGCTGCTGAACCAGTTTTCTCCCCTCGACTCCCTGCATTACATGTTGAACACTGTGCTCAAGATCTTCTGGGTCGACGGGGCACTCAACCGTGACAACATCAACATGTTGCTGTTCATGCTGCTGCTGGGCGGGCTCATCAGCCTGATGAGCGTTTCCGGTGCGACCCGGGCCTTCGCCGAGTGGGCCGCCAAGCGCGCCAAGACCCGCAAGGGGGCCAAGACGCTGACCGGCATGATGGTCTTTGCCTTCTTCATCGATGACTTCTTCCACAGCCTGTCGGTGGGGGCCATCTGCCGTCCGGTGACCGACCGCTTCCAGATTTCCCGCGCCAAGCTGGCCTACTTGCTGGACTCCACGGCCGCCCCGGTCTGCGTGCTGATGCCCATCTCCTCCTGGGGTGCTTATATCATCGCCCTGGTCGGCGGCATCATGGCGGCTCACGGCATCACCGGGCAGAGCCCCATCTCCGCCTTCGTCGAGATGATCCCGATGAACCTCTATGCGGTGTTCACCCTGATCATGGTTTTGGTGGTGATCGCGTTCCAGCTCGACATCGGCCCGATGCGTCAGCACGAGCAGTGGGCGCTGGAAGGCAAGCTGTGGGATGAGTCCAAGGGCCGCCCCATCGGCCTGGACATGGAGAGCCCGGAGGAGAGCAACGGCGGCATGATCGACATGGTGCTGCCGATCCTGACCCTGACCGCGGCCACCGTCTACTTCATGATTGACTCCGGCGCCGCGGTGCTGGCTGCCAATGGCGAGCCGTTCAGCGTGCTCGGCTCGTTCGAGAATACCAACGTCGGCTCGTCCCTGGTGTATGGCGCCCTGTGCAGCCTGGTGGTCTCCATCGGTCTGGCCATGCGTCTCAAGCTCGGCGCCAAGAACTGGATCAAGGCGGCGCCGCAAGGGGTGATGGCCATGTTGCCGGCCATCAACATCCTGCTGTTTGCCTGGACCATCGGCGCCGTGGTGCGTGACGTCGAGACCGGCAAGTACCTGGCATCGCTTGCCAACGGCAACCTGCCCATCGAAGTGCTGCCTGCCGTGGTCTTTATCCTCTCCTGCGCCATGGCGTTTGCCACCGGCACCAGCTGGGGCACCTTCGGCATCATGCTGCCGCTGGCCGGTGACATGGCGGCGGCCAGTGACATCACGCTGATGCTGCCGATGCTGGCCGCTGTGCTGGCCGGTTCCGTGTTCGGTGATCACAGCTCGCCCATTTCCAGCACCAGTATCCTGTCGGCCACCGGTGCTGGCTGCCACCACATCGACCACGTGATGACCCAGCTGCCCTATGCCCTGGCCATCGCCTTCGGTGCCGCCCTCGGTTATCTGGTGATGGGGCTGATGCACTCGGTGCTGGCAGGCTTCAGCGTCAGTGCGCTCTGGTTCGTCATCTTCTCCAGCTATCATTTGCGCAAGGCAAGGTCCCAAGCGGACCTGGCCATCGCATAAAAAGAACAAGGGGCCGCCAGGCCCCTTGGTTTTGTTGGGGGCTTTGGTTAGCATGCGCCCCATAAATTCAGTTTCGGAACAGTACCATGGCTTCACTGCACTACAAGTTTGCCACCATGAATTCAGGCAAATCGACCCAGCTCATTCAGGCGCACTTCAATTATCTGGAGCGGGGCATGCATCCCTTGGCCATGACACCCGCCATCGACGACCGCTTCGGGGTCGGGGTGATCAGTGCCCGGGTGGGGCTGGAGCTGAGAGTCGAGGTGTTCAGCGATAGCTGCGATCTGTTCGAGATGGTAAAAGCCCGCCATGCCGAGCGGCACATCGACGTGTTCATCGTCGATGAAGCCCAGTTCTTGACCAAGGAGCAGGTCTATCAGCTGGCCCGCATCGTCGACGAGCAGGACATTCCGGTGATTGCCTACGGCCTCAAGACCGATTTTCGCGGCGAGCTGTTTCCCGGCTCCTACCACCTGCTCTGCCTGGCCGACAAGTTCGAGGAGCTGAAAAGCATCTGCTGGTGCGGCAACAAGGCGCACATGAACTCCCGGGTCAATGAAGCCGGCCAGGTGATGCGCGATGGTGAGCAGGTGGAGATCGGCGGCAATGATCGTTATGTCTCCCTGTGCCGCAAACACTATCTGGAAGGACGGGCCTTCAAATAGCCCCCTCTTCATCGCGATGAGTAGATAGAAAAAGGCGCCAATCTGGCGCCTTTTTTGTTGCTGGCGGTTCAGTCAATCTCGATGTCGACGGGGGCTATGATGGGATCGGCCACCGGCAGGCGGTGGAACAGCTGGCGAAAGTGCTGCTGCACCCGGCCGATATCCACCAGCGACATGCCGGAGGCGAAGCCAAACCAGACGTAGAGGCCGGTGAGATCGCGAAACATGGGGGGCAGATAACGGGGCGCACTGATCAGCCCCTCCAGGTAGTGCTGATAGAGCACCGGGATGTCGTCCAGGGTCACCTTGCCGACAAACAGCATGGGCAGGATCTCGGGCACCCCCTCCAGCACGGCGCTGCGGATGAAGTTGACCGTCTCCACATAGCCCTTCACATAGGAGAGATCCTTGGTGAAGCAGGCTCCCCCCTCGACCATGCCGCCGCGAAACACCCGCTGGGTGATCTTGTAGGCGTCGTGTTCGCTGGTGCCCTGGCCGACGAAGTGCTGGAACACTTCGATGAAGTCGGCGCCGCGCTCCGCCATGTCGATGGCCATCACTCGATCCGAGATACGCTTGGCCCGATCCGGGAACGAGCTGAAGGTGAGAGTTTCTATCAGCACCGCCAACCCCTCCTGACAGGCGGTGATGCGTGGCGAACCGGCACTGAGCCAGGTGGCATAGGGTTGTTGGCGCCCGTTGAGGGTGGTGCCCACGTGCACCCAGCCCTCGTGGACCTCCAGCACCTGCAGATCCAGCTCGGAGAAACGGGCGTGGGAGTTGAGCTTGATGTAATCGCCGCCGGCCGCCGCGTCCGAGACTATGCCATCGCTCAGCTTGACCTGCACGGTGCCGTCACTGAAGTAGCTCGACAGCTTGCCCTGCAATTTGGCCACCGCCGCTTCCCCCTCGAACTCTTTGGGGTAGGGGCGGACCAGGTGGCGGGCGCCGGGCAGGGAGAAGATATCGCACAGCCTCGCGCCCAGCTCCTTGAGGGTCTTGCGATCGCCGCGCAGGTGATCGCCGGCCGAACCATACAGCAGCTGGCTGTAGCGCAGAAAATCCGGTTGGCCGCGCTGGCGCAGCATCTCGATGACCACCATGTATTGATCCACCGTCTCCTGCAGGATGCGGCCAAGCTCGTCCTGGGGGCCGAGCCGGCGGCGGATCCTGTCCCGCAGCTCCTTGAGCTCCAAATACTTGTTGCGGGGATCGAAGCCGAGAGGGAGGCCATCATAGAAGGCCTTGTCGACGGCCGGCAGCGTGTGTCCTCCATTGGCCAGAAAGTCGGCCTGCAGGTGACGGGGCCACTTGATGGCATCCAGAATGCGGATGGGTTTTTGCAGGGTCAAGAGTTCATCCGAGAGGGATTTCAGATGCAGGCGGTACTTTTCTTGGATGGTCATTTAGCCCCCTGTGGGGCGAGTGTGGCGCTGGAATGGGCTGAGTATATGCAGGCGGCTTGCCAAAAAGAAGCGAGGCATGTGCTTATCCGGCCAGTGCGCTTTTGGTTGCCGGAAAATTGGTTTAGACTGCGCCCCTTGATCCCATTTGTGTCGTGGAAATGATGAATATCCCCAGCTCCGAAATGATAATGCGTTGGTTGCAGCAGGCTCGTATCGAGCACTACGTCTGTGATCAGTGCCACGGTATCCACATTGTCTCTCTGCAGTCCGTCGAAGGCATTCAGGAGAGCCGGATCTTCGTCGAAGAGGAAGGGCTGCTGTTTTCATCCGAGCTGGAGGTGCGTCCCTCAGCCTTGCTGCCGTTGGTGGCCGAACTGGGTCGTCTCAACATGCAGTACCCGTCGCTCAAGGTGTTCCTCGACATCATCGATGACAACCTGCCGCGTCTGGTGGTGGGCCACACCGTCTTCACCAAGGCCGGTCTGTCGGTCGAGCAGTTCCTGCTGTTCGTTGAAAGCACCATCGCCACCACGCATGAAGTTGTCTCCGAATGCGAGCGGTTGGGTTTCCTGAATCTGCCGGAAATCCAGGTTGCGCCGGAGTCTGTGCACTGATTTGTGCGTTAAATGTGCGAACGGTTCGCCTGATGCAAAAAGCCGTTGACGCCGGCGGGGCTTTCCCCTAAATTACGCCCCGTTCCAGCGCAACGGCGCAGCGAACACCGTGCTGGCTGAGCACGTTAAACAACAGACCAAAATTTGGTGAGGTGTCCGAGTGGCTGAAGGAGCACGCCTGGAAAGTGTGTATACGGCAACGTATCGAGGGTTCGAATCCCTCCCTCACCGCCAAATAAAGTAAAAGGGCCTGTCTTGCGACAGGCCCTTTTACTTTATCCGGTGACGGGCGGCGCGGTTCGGGCCCTGGTTCGACAGGCGGGCAGGATAGTCCGCCTGGACGGCCAGAGGCCGCCCGCAGGGCGAGCGCCATGGATGGCGCGAGTCAATCCCGACCCAGCGTACAGATTGAAAAACCGACCTGATGGTCGGTTTTTTGCTTTGGGGAAGAATTATCCGCTCATGTCGAAGAGGGGGGGGAGAACTCTCGCCGGGTTCGAACAGAGCAGCTTACTGCGATGAACGGCCGCAGGCCGCCCCGAAGGGGTGAGCCACGCAGTGGCGAATGATCCTTCCCTCATAACCAAACAACGTAAAAGGGCCTATCGCAAGATAGGCCCTTTTACTTTATCCGCTGACGGCAGCCGGGTTCTGACCCAGGCTCGACCTGCGGGCAGGGTAGCCCGCCTGGGCGTTATGCAAGGAAGCTTGCCAAGCTGCCCCATCTTGTTGAGCAGTGCGGTCACCACGTTGCCTCCCTTCTTCCTTATTACGCTGGCGCCAAGAGGTCTGTTTTTCGAAGACATCTTGGCGTGCGTCTTTCTGTTTCTCTCTGCCTGTGGTGAGAGTCTTTGGTCGCCCAGGCTTTGATTGGCCAAGTACCTCTCTTCAGTAAGTGATCGCCGGGTAATAAGTGAGAGATAGAGATAAGCTCTGCTCTGCGCAATGGATTGCCATTTATTTAGTGATTAGTGCTTGTTGTGCAAAGAAGGGTAGTTTTATGTGCCAACTACGCAACTTGTTGCGCCGCATGGCGGCTGTGCAAGTGAGGATGTATTTTAATTATTTGTTTTTTAACAAAAAAACTGTTTGGCATGGTCACTGCTAACGGATTCGGTCGAGTGTCATTACCGTTCAACCAATCAGGAGCATACCCATGCCAACTCCATGTTATATCAGCATCGAAGGTAAAACCCAGGGCAACATCACCGCTGGTGCCTTCACCTCCGATTCCGTCGGCAACATCTTCGTGCAGGGCCACGAAGACGAGATGCTGGTACAAGAATTCCAGCACGTCGTGACCGTACCGACTGACCCGCAATCTGGTCAGCCTGCTGGTCAGCGTGTCCACAAGCCGTTCAAGTTCACCGTTGCGCTGAACAAAGCCGTGCCGCTGATGTACAACTCCCTGGCCTCCGGCGAAATGCTGCCGAAAGTGACCCTGAAGTGGTACCGCACCTCTGTCGAGGGCAAGCAGGAACACTTTTTCTCTACCGTGCTGACCGATGCCACCATCGTTGACATCGACTGCCAGATGCCGCACTGCCAGGATCCGGCGAAGTCTGACTTCACCCAGCTGATCCAGGTCTCTCTGGCCTACCGCAAAATCGATTGGGAACACACCGTTGCCGGCACTTCCGGTGCGGACGACTGGCGTGCGCCGATCGAGGCGTAACTTGCCCATCAGGGGCACTGCTTGCGGTGCCCCTTGTTTTCTTAACGCTTAGCCCGTTGCTTTCAACCGAGTCAGCTAGTTTCCCCCTCATTTTTCTTATGTCCGTTTGCCTGGCGTGAGCGGGTACAAGAAAAAATCCGGGTTTACGTCTTGCCGCACGCCGTCAAGGGCGTGCGGTAGCCATGGTGTCAGAAAAACCGGGGCGATGGCGGATCTCTCACCCGGCTTGCAGTGCCCCGCCTGATGGGGCTACACGACATCTCAGAGGCGCTCAGCGATGGCAGACAGCACAGGATTACAATTTACCGTCAAGGTGGGGGCCCTGCCCGAGAGCACCTTCGTGGTGGCCGAGTTTGCGCTGGATGAGGCGCTCAACCGGCCGTTCAACCTGCGCCTGGAGCTGGCAAGTGCCCAGCCCGACATCGACTTTGGCGCCGTGCTGGACCAGCCGTGCGAGCTGCTGGTGTGGTACAACGGCGAGCTGCAGCGTCGGGTGTGCGGAGTGGTCAGTAACTTCGCGCAGGGTGACAGCGGTTTTCGCCGCACCCGCTATCAGCTGCTGGTGCAGCCGGCGCTGTG